>NZ_JAIOKW010000007.1:0-238672 GCF_020093335.1 Pseudomonas fluorescens group sp.
TTCTTGACGACCATAGAGCATTGGAACCACCTGATCCCATCCCGAACTCAGAAGTGAAACGATGCATCGCCGATGGTAGTGTGGGGTTTCCCCATGTGAGAGTAGGTCATCGTCAAGATTAAATTCCGAAACCCCATTTGCGAAAGCAGATGGGGTTTTGTTTTGGGCGGTCGAAAATGCATAGAGGTGCGCTACGGTTGCTTTCAGTCCTAAAGTCCGGCGTTTCTATGCAATGACCCTGCGCATGGCTATCATGCGTGCCTCTTTGTGAGGCGATACTTGCATGCTGACGTTGTTAAAACTTCTGAAAGATGGACGATTCCACTCCGGAGAAGCACTTGGTGCTGCCCTGGGTGTCAGCCGTAGTGCTGTCTGGAAGCAGCTCCAGCACCTTGAGGCTGAATTGAATCTGTCCATTCATAAGGTTCGTGGCAAGGGATATCAGTTGGCGTCACCGCTGGTGTTCTTGAGTGCTGAAGGTATCGCGATGAATGCGCCCGTCTTGGCATGGCCCGTTCATATCTCTGATTCCATTGACTCCACGAATGCCGAAGCTTTGCGCCTTGTTGATGCTGGATGTGCGGCGCCGTTCCTGGTGCTTGCCGAGCAGCAAACCGCGGGAAGGGGCAGAAGAGGGCGAAAGTGGGTCAGTCCGTTCGCACAAAATGTTTATTACAGCCTTGTATTGCGCATTGAGTCTGGCCTTCGGCAATTGGAGGGCCTAAGTCTCGTTGTGGGCTTGGCGGTGATGCAGGCTTTACGCGAGTCAGGCGTGCGTGGGGCGGCACTGAAATGGCCAAACGATGTGCTGGTAGGGCAGAAGAAGATCGCCGGGATTTTGCTGGAGTTGGTAGGAGACCCGGCTGATATCTGTCACGTTGTCCTCGGAATAGGCATAAATGTGAACATGCAGAGGGCTGACGAGGTGGATCAGCAATGGACTTCGGTGCTGCTTGAGACAGGCTCTTCTGTTGATCGCAATGCTCTGGTGGCGCAATTGGGTGTGCAGCTGCAGCGCTACCTTGAACGACATCGGGAGGGTGGTTTTGTCGCACTTCAAGAGGAGTGGGAGCAGAGTCACGCTTGGCAGGGGCGGTCGGTGTCTCTCATTGCGGGTGTCAACCAGGTCGATGGGGTTGTACTGGGTGTAGACCGTCAGGGGGCGTTGCGTTTGAGTGTTGAGGGCGTTGAGAAAATATACAGTGGTGGTGAGTTAAGCCTGAGGTTGCGTGATGATTCTTGAACTCGACTGTGGGAATAGCTTTATCAAGTGGCGTGTGCTTGATTCGGGTTCCGCAAGTGCCTCTGCGGAGGGGGTTGTTCGTTCTGATCTGGCATTGATTGAAAATCTGTCAGCGCTGCCTCGATTGCTGCTGACGCGCTGCCGATTGGTCAGCGTTCGGGCCCTGGAAGAAACAAGTAAGCTGGTCGAGGCCTTGCACGAGGCTTTTGGCGTTACCGTTTCCTGCGCTGCCCCGGCACGAGAAATGGCCGGAGTACGCAACGGCTACGAAGATTTCGAGCGTCTGGGGCTCGATCGTTGGCTGGCGATGCTGGGTGGATTCAAGCTGGCGCGCGGCGCTTGCCTGGTACTTGATTTTGGTACGGCTGCCACAGCAGATTTTATTGCGGCGGATGGTGAGCACTTGGGTGGCTTCATTTGCCCAGGTATGCCCCTCATGCGCAACCAACTGCGAACGCATACGCGCAAGATTCGGTATGACGACGCCGCCGCGGAAAGGGCGCTGGAGCGTCTTTCTCCCGGTCGTACGACGGTGGAGGCCGTGGAGCGCGGTTGTACGTTGATGCTGAGAGGGTTTGTACTGACTCAGTTAGAGTTGGCGCGAAGCTACTGGGGCGATGACTTCACCGTGTTTCTGACCGGGGGGGATGCTGATTTGGTGGTGGATGCAGTGCCGCAGGCGGAGCTCGTGCCCGATCTGGTCTTTGTCGGTTTGGCGATGGCTTGTCCTTTGTCCTGAGGTGATTATGCGTTGGCTATTTTTGCTTTTACTTGTTCTCAATGCCTTCTATTACATTTGGCATCAGCAAGAAGCCCCTTTGCGCGCTAAAGATGTCACGCCTCTGAGCCTTTACAAGGGCTCGCAGCAGGATATTCGACTGCTCAGTGAGTCCTCCGATGCTGTGGTGCGTAGAGAGCGCGCAAAAGCATCTGAAGCGCAAAATACTTGCCTGTATATCGGTGGGTTTGCGGACCAGCGTCAAGCGCAGTCTGTTGAGCAGCGGCTCCTAAGCTTGGATATAAAGGTCAAGGTTCAGCTGCTGAATACTGCGGATGCATCTGGCTACTGGCTGCGTGTGGCCCCTGAAAGTCGACGCCTGGCTGACGATCTGCCCTTTGAAAACCTTGCTAAGGAATTCAATGAGTTAAAACATAAAATAATGTTGTGCGAAGGCGTTGCAACTCTCGAATAGTTTGCATAGAATGGCGCCCGCTTCGCAGTGAAGACCTTTAAGGTCGACAGCGTGAAGCGAAGGTCAATGCAGCTAACCTCATATTTTTAAATGAGAAAATGCTTGACAGAAGGTCGGCGTAATGTAAAATGCCGGCTCGCTTAGGAGGGGTTCCCGAGCGGCCAAAGGGATCAGACTGTAAATCTGACGTCTACGACTTCGAAGGTTCGAATCCTTCCCCCTCCACCATTTTAGCGTGAGCTGCAAGCTCCGCGGGTATAGTTTAGTGGTAGAACCTCAGCCTTCCAAGCTGATGATGCGGGTTCGATTCCCGCTACCCGCTCCAAGTTTGCAGGTTGTGCACGGTGTTTTGCTCTTGTAGCTCAGTTGGTAGAGCACACCCTTGGTAAGGGTGAGGTCAGCGGTTCAAATCCGCTCAAGAGCTCCATATAACAAGGCAGATATGAAAATATCTGCCTTTGTTTTAACAGCTGCCTCGGCTTGATGGTGTTGTGCTTGGCTTTGTTGCTGGGTGATTTCAAGTCTATAGGGGTTGGTTGTTGTAAAGTCTTTTTCAGGCCTGCATAATGGTCGGCCTGATTTTGTTTTAGGTCAGTAGCTCAATTGGCAGAGCGACGGTCTCCAAAACCGTAGGTTGGGGGTTCGATTCCCTCCTGACCTGCCAGATTCACGTGGTGTATCTGGCTTTCTTTTCACAGGATCTTCATAGATGACTCCTAAGGCTGAAGCTCAAAGCTCTCGTTTCGATCTGGTCAAGTGGCTCGCTGTAGTCGCCTTGGTGGTCGTAGGCGTTGTTGGCAATCAGTACTATTCTGCTTCGCCGATCCTGTACCGTGTGCTCGCTTTGCTTGCTCTTGCTGCTGTAGCTGCCTTTGTGGGCCTGCAGACTGCCAAAGGCAAGTCTTTCGCGGTCCTGGTAAAGGAAGCTCGCACCGAAATCCGTAAAGTCGTTTGGCCGACTCGCCAAGAAACCACGCAGACCACGTTGATTGTTGTGGCTGTTGTTCTGGTTATGGCGTTGCTGTTGTGGGGGCTTGATTCCCTGCTCGGCTGGCTTGTTTCCTTGATTGTTGGCTAAGGGTGTCCCGTGGCTAAGCGTTGGTACGTTGTGCATGCTTACTCGGGTTACGAGAAGCATGTTATGCGCTCTTTGCTGGAGCGCGTAAAGCTGGCAGGCATGGAAGATGGCTTCGGCGAAATTCTGGTTCCCACTGAAGAAGTGGTTGAAATGCGGAATGGCCAGAAGCGTAAGAGTGAACGTAAGTTCTTCCCTGGCTACGTGCTAGTACAGATGGACATGAACGAAGGTACTTGGCACTTGGTCAAGGACACTCCTCGTGTTATGGGTTTCATTGGCGGTACCGCTGATAAGCCTGCTCCGATCACCGACAAAGAGGCAGAAGCAATTCTGCGTCGTGTTGCTGATGGTAGCGACAAGCCTAAGCCGAAGACGCTCTTCGAGCCGGGTGAGGTTGTTCGTGTCACAGATGGTCCGTTTGCTGATTTCAACGGTACTGTCGAAGAAGTTAACTACGAAAAGAGCCGGATCCAAGTGGCAGTGCTCATTTTCGGTCGCTCTACCCCGGTAGAGTTGGAGTTCAGCCAGGTCGAGAAGGTCTAGCTGAGCAAGCATCCCAACCCCGCAGCCCTAGGCTGTGGGGTTTTGTCGTCACTGGGATAAACGCGCAAGTAACCGGGGAGCCTTTCGAGGCGTTCGAACCCGTAATTGGAGTGCCTCATGGCCAAGAAGATTACCGCTTACATCAAGCTGCAAGTGAAGGCCGCTCAGGCCAACCCTAGCCCACCCGTCGGTCCAGCTCTGGGTCAGCACGGCGTGAACATCATGGAGTTCTGCAAAGCCTTCAACGCCCGTACTCAGGGTCTTGAGCCAGGTCTGCCAACTCCAGTGATCATCACTGTATACAGCGATCGTAGCTTCACTTTCGAAACCAAGTCGACCCCGGCTTCGGTTCTGCTGAAGAAAGCTGCTGGTCTGACTAGCGGTTCCGCTCGTCCGAACACCGTTAAGGTTGGCACCGTGACTCGTGCTCAGCTGGAAGAAATCGCGAAAACCAAAAACGCGGATCTGACTGCAGCTGATATGGATGCAGCCGTGCGTACCATCGCCGGTTCTGCTCGTAGCATGGGCCTTAACGTGGAGGGTGTGTAATGGCTAAGCTGACCAAGCGCCAAAAGGCTATCGCCGGCAAAATCGAAGCAGGCAAGGCCTACAACTTTGTAGACGCTGCTGCCCTGCTGACCGAGCTGTCGACTGTCAAGTTCAGCGAGTCCGTTGACGTTGCTGTAAACCTGGGTGTTGACCCACGTAAATCCGACCAGGTCGTTCGTAGCGCAACTGTGCTGCCACACGGTACTGGCAAGACTGTACGTGTAGCTGTCTTCACCCAAGGCCCGGCAGCTGAAGCTGCTCTGGCCGCTGGCGCTGACCGCGTTGGCATGGACGACCTGGCTGCCGAAATGAAAGGCGGCGACCTGAACTATGACGTAGTTATTGCTTCCCCGGATGCAATGCGCGTTGTAGGTCAGTTGGGTCAGATCCTCGGTCCACGTGGTCTGATGCCTAACCCTAAAGTCGGCACTGTAACCCCAGACGTAGCCACCGCGGTTAAAAACGCCAAGGCTGGTCAGGTTCGTTATCGCACCGACAAAAACGGCATCATCCACACCTCCGTTGGCAAAGTCGGCTTCGACGCCGTCAAGCTGAAGGAAAACGTTGAAGCCCTGATCGCTGATCTGAAGCGTATCAAGCCAGCTTCCTCGAAAGGTATCTACGTCAAGCGCGTTACCCTGAGCACCACTATGGGCCCAGGTCTGGTCATCGACCAAGGCTCGCTGGACGTATAAGACACAGGTTGACGCGAGAAATCGCGTCAATTGAAAAAATTGGGGTCCCTGCCTGGCGGGGGCTATCCAAGACCGTAGGCGACGTAAGTCTTAAACCACAAGC
The DNA here is from genome assembly GCF_020093335.1 of Pseudomonas fluorescens group sp. Classification (NCBI taxonomy): domain Bacteria; kingdom Pseudomonadati; phylum Pseudomonadota; class Gammaproteobacteria; order Pseudomonadales; family Pseudomonadaceae; genus Pseudomonas; species Pseudomonas fluorescens group sp. The sequence continues at coordinate 5,405 of NZ_JAIOKW010000007.1, forward strand.
CTACGCAGATGGTGCTCCCGGTTCCTTACCGAATCAGACACCAAAACGACATCCGGCTCCGGCCAGATGAAACGGTAACAAGCAGGAGTTAAACCCGTGGCAATTAATCTCGAAGACAAGAAGGCCATCGTCGCTGAAGTCAACGAGGCTGCCAAAGCTGCTCTGTCCGCTGTCGTGGCTGATGCCCGTGGTGTGACAGTAAGCGCTATGACCGGACTCCGTAAAGAGGCTCGTGAAGCTGGCGTATACGTACGTGTTGTACGTAACACCCTGCTCAAGCGCGCTGTTGCTGACACTGAATACAGTGTCCTCAACGACGTGTTCACCGGCCCGACCCTGATTGCGTTCTCCACCGACCATCCTGGCGCTGCTGCCCGTTTGTTCAAGGAATTCGCCAAGGGTCAGGATAAGTTCGAGATCAAGGCAGCTGCGTTCGAGGGCAAGTTCCTCGCAGCTAACCAAATCGACGTACTGGCAACACTGCCGACCCGTAACGAAGCTATTTCTCAGCTGATGAGCGTGATTCAAGGCGCTACCAGCAAGTTGGCTCGTACTCTGGCCGCAGTTCGCGAGCAAAAAGAAGCTGCCGCAGCCTAAGGCTGAACAACTTCTCTCGCGTATTTTTGTTTATTTCGATGGCCGCGTAGGCCGTCCCCCAATTCAGGAAATACAGCAATGTCTATCTCCCAAGACGATATCCTCAACGCCGTAGCTGAAATGTCGGTTCTGCAGGTTGTTGAGCTGATCAAAGCTTTCGAAGAAAAATTCGGCGTTTCCGCTGCCGCTGCTTCCGCTGGCCCAGCTGTTGCTGCTGTCGCTGCTGAAGAGCAAACCGAATTCAACGTCATGCTGCTGGAAGCTGGCGAGAAGAAAGTAAACGTGATCAAGGCAGTACGTGAACTGACCGGTCTGGGCCTGAAAGAAGCCAAGGCTGTAGTTGACGGCGCTCCAGCCCAGGTTCTGGAAGCAGTGTCGAAAGACGCCGCTGACAAAGCCAAAGCTGTTCTGGAAGAAGCAGGCGCTAAAGTCGAGCTGAAGTAAGCATCGACCTTGCGTCTCCAGCCCAAGCGTTAAGCTGAAGGCTGATGGCTGGTGGCTCTTGCCACCGGCCTTTTTCCGTTATTGGCTGTCGACTCGGTCGCCGCCATTAACGTGCTGTAGCCACCCGATGCGGTGGTGCAAACCATGGGGTTTGCGAGATTTTCTGGCTGCTCCCGTCGGGAGGGCCAAACAAGCAGGTGACCAAGCTGGGGAACGCTGATGGCTTACTCATATACTGAGAAAAAACGTATCCGCAAGGACTTTAGCAAGTTGCCGGACGTCATGGATGTCCCGTACCTTCTGGCTATCCAGCTGGATTCGTATCGTGAATTCTTGCAGGCGGGAGCGACCAAAGATCAGTTCCGCGACGTGGGCCTGCATGCGGCCTTCAAATCCGTTTTCCCGATCATCAGCTACTCCGGCAATGCTGCGCTGGAGTACGTCGGTTATCGCCTGGGCGAACCGGCATTTGATGTCAAAGAATGCGTGTTGCGCGGTGTCACGTACGCCGTACCTTTGCGGGTAAAAGTCCGCCTGATCATTTTCGACAAAGAATCGTCGAACAAAGCGATCAAGGACATCAAAGAGCAAGAAGTCTACATGGGCGAAATCCCATTGATGACTGAGAACGGTACCTTCGTTATCAACGGTACCGAGCGTGTTATCGTTTCCCAGCTGCACCGTTCCCCGGGCGTGTTCTTCGACCACGACCGCGGCAAGACGCACAGCTCCGGCAAACTCCTGTACTCCGCGCGGATCATTCCGTACCGCGGTTCGTGGTTGGACTTCGAGTTCGACCCGAAAGACTGCGTGTTCGTGCGTATCGACCGTCGTCGCAAGCTGCCGGCCTCGGTACTGCTGCGTGCGCTCGGCTATACCACTGAGCAAGTGCTGGACGCTTTCTACACTACCAACGTATTCAGCCTGAAGGATGAAACCCTCAGCCTGGAGCTGATTGCTTCGCGTCTGCGTGGTGAAATTGCCGTACTGGACATCCAGGATGAAAAGGGCAAGGTCATTGTTGAAGCTGGCCGTCGTATTACTGCGCGCCACATCAACCAGATCGAAAAAGCCGGTATCAAGTCGTTGGACGTGCCTCTGGACTACGTCCTGGGTCGCACCACCGCTAAGGTTATTGTTCACCCGGCCACAGGCGAAATCCTGGCTGAGTGCAACACCGAGCTGAACACCGAGATCCTGGCAAAAATCGCCAAGGCTCAGGTCGTTCGCATCGAAACCCTGTATACCAACGATATCGACTGCGGTCCGTTCATCTCCGACACATTGAAGATCGACTCCACCAGCAACCAATTGGAAGCGCTGGTCGAGATCTATCGCATGATGCGTCCTGGCGAGCCACCAACCAAAGACGCTGCCGAAACCCTGTTCAACAACCTGTTCTTCAGCCCTGAGCGTTATGACCTGTCTGCGGTCGGCCGGATGAAGTTCAACCGTCGTATCGGTCGTACCGAGATCGAAGGTTCAGGCGTGCTGTGCAAGGAAGACATCGTTGCGGTCCTGAAGACTCTGGTCGACATCCGTAACGGCAAAGGCATTGTCGATGACATCGACCACCTGGGTAACCGTCGTGTTCGCTGCGTAGGCGAGATGGCCGAGAACCAGTTCCGCGTTGGCCTGGTACGTGTTGAGCGTGCGGTCAAAGAGCGTCTGTCGATGGCTGAAAGCGAAGGCCTGATGCCGCAAGACCTGATCAACGCCAAGCCAGTGGCTGCGGCGGTGAAAGAGTTCTTCGGTTCCAGCCAGCTCTCGCAGTTCATGGACCAGAACAACCCGCTCTCCGAGATCACCCACAAGCGCCGTGTTTCCGCACTGGGCCCGGGCGGTCTGACGCGTGAACGTGCAGGCTTTGAAGTTCGTGACGTACACCCGACGCACTATGGTCGTGTATGCCCGATCGAAACGCCGGAAGGTCCGAACATCGGTCTGATCAACTCCCTGGCCGCTTATGCGCGCACCAACCAGTATGGCTTCCTCGAGAGCCCGTACCGTGTGGTGAAAGACGCTCTGGTCACCGACGAGATCGTATTCCTGTCCGCCATCGAAGAAGCTGATCACGTGATCGCTCAGGCTTCGGCCACGATGAACGACAAGAAAGTCCTGATCGACGAGCTGGTAGCTGTTCGTCACTTGAACGAGTTCACCGTCAAGGCGCCGGAAGACGTCACCTTGATGGACGTATCGCCGAAGCAGGTAGTTTCGGTTGCTGCGTCGCTGATCCCGTTCCTGGAGCACGATGACGCCAACCGTGCGTTGATGGGTTCCAACATGCAGCGTCAAGCTGTACCCACCCTGCGTGCTGACAAGCCGCTGGTAGGTACCGGCATGGAGCGTAACGTAGCCCGTGACTCCGGCGTTTGCGTCGTGGCTCGTCGTGGCGGCGTGATCGACTCCGTTGATGCCAGCCGTATCGTGGTTCGTGTTGCCGATGACGAAGTTGAAACTGGCGAAGCCGGTGTCGACATCTACAACCTGACCAAATACACCCGCTCGAACCAGAACACCTGCATCAACCAGCGTCCGCTGGTACGTAAGGGTGATCGCGTTCAGCGCAGCGACATCATGGCTGACGGCCCGTCCACCGACATGGGTGAATTGGCACTGGGTCAGAACATGCGCATCGCGTTCATGGCATGGAACGGCTTCAACTTCGAAGACTCCATCTGCCTGTCCGAGCGTGTTGTTCAAGAAGACCGTTTCACCACGATCCACATTCAGGAACTGACCTGTGTGGCACGTGACACCAAGCTTGGGCCAGAAGAAATCACTGCAGACATCCCGAACGTGGGTGAAGCTGCACTGAACAAGCTGGACGAAGCCGGTATCGTTTACGTAGGTGCTGAAGTAGGCGCAGGCGACATCCTGGTTGGTAAGGTCACTCCGAAAGGCGAGACCCAACTGACGCCGGAAGAAAAACTGCTGCGTGCCATCTTCGGTGAAAAAGCCAGCGACGTTAAAGACACCTCCCTGCGCGTACCTACCGGTACCAAGGGCACTGTCATCGACGTACAGGTCTTCACTCGTGATGGTGTTGAGCGTGATGCTCGTGCGCTGTCCATCGAGAAGACTCAACTCGACGAGATCCGCAAGGACCTGAACGAAGAGTTCCGTATCGTTGAAGGCGCGACCTTCGAACGTCTGCGTTCCGCGCTGGTAGGCCACAAGGCCGAAGGCGGCGCAGGCCTGAAAAAAGGTCAGGACATCACCGACGAAATCCTCGACGGTCTTGAGCACGGCCAGTGGTTCAAACTGCGCATGGCTGAAGATGCTCTGAACGAGCAGCTCGAGAAGGCCCAGGCCTACATCGTTGATCGCCGCCGTCTGCTGGACGACAAGTTCGAAGACAAGAAGCGCAAACTGCAGCAGGGCGATGACCTGGCTCCAGGCGTGCTGAAAATCGTCAAGGTTTACCTGGCAATCCGTCGCCGCATCCAGCCGGGCGACAAGATGGCCGGTCGTCACGGTAACAAGGGTGTGGTCTCCGTGATCATGCCGGTTGAAGACATGCCGCACGATGCCAATGGCACCCCGGTCGACGTCGTCCTCAACCCATTGGGCGTACCTTCGCGTATGAACGTTGGTCAGATCCTTGAAACCCACCTGGGCCTCGCGGCTAAAGGTTTGGGCGAGAAGATCAACCGTATGATCGAAGAGCAGCGCAAGGTTGCTGACCTGCGCAAGTTCCTGCACGAGATCTACAACGAGATCGGCGGCCGCAAAGAAGAGCTGGATACCTTCTCCGACCAGGAAATCCTGGATCTGGCGAAGAACCTGCGCGGCGGCGTTCCAATGGCTACCCCGGTGTTCGACGGTGCCAAGGAAAGCGAAATCAAGGCCATGCTGAAACTGGCAGATCTGCCAGAAAGCGGCCAGATGCAGCTGTTCGACGGCCGTACCGGCAACAAGTTTGAGCGCCCGGTTACTGTTGGCTACATGTACATGCTGAAGCTGAACCACTTGGTAGACGACAAGATGCACGCTCGTTCTACCGGTTCGTACAGCCTGGTTACCCAGCAGCCGCTGGGTGGTAAGGCTCAGTTCGGTGGTCAGCGTTTCGGGGAGATGGAGGTCTGGGCACTGGAAGCATACGGTGCTGCTTACACTCTGCAAGAAATGCTCACAGTGAAGTCGGACGATGTGAACGGTCGGACCAAGATGTACAAAAACATCGTGGACGGCGATCACCGTATGGAGCCGGGCATGCCCGAGTCTTTCAACGTGTTGATCAAAGAAATTCGTTCCCTCGGCATCGATATCGATCTGGAAACCGAATAACACGTGACGCGAATCGAGAGCGGGGCTGTTTAGCCCGCTCTCTGCTCCGCCAGGAGGAAAGGCCTTGAAAGACCTACTGAATTTGCTGAAAAACCAGGGTCAAGTCGAAGAGTTCGACGCCATCCGTATTGGATTGGCATCGCCTGAGATGATCCGTTCGTGGTCGTTCGGTGAAGTTAAAAAGCCGGAAACCATCAACTACCGTACGTTCAAACCTGAGCGTGACGGCCTGTTCTGCGCCAAGATCTTTGGCCCGGTAAAGGATTACGAGTGCCTGTGCGGTAAGTACAAGCGCTTGAAGCACCGTGGCGTTATCTGCGAGAAGTGCGGCGTTGAAGTTGCACTGGCCAAGGTTCGTCGTGAGCGCATGGCGCACATCGAACTGGCTTCGCCGGTTGCCCACATCTGGTTCCTGAAATCGCTGCCGTCCCGTATCGGCTTGCTGATGGACATGACCCTGCGTGATATCGAGCGCGTTCTCTATTTCGAGAGCTATGTCGTTATCGATCCAGGCATGACCACCCTTGAAAAAGGTCAGCTGCTGAACGACGAGCAGTACTTCGAAGCGCTGGAAGAGTTTGGCGACGATTTCGATGCCCGCATGGGTGCCGAAGCTGTCCGCGAACTGCTGCACGCTATCGACCTGGAGCACGAGATTGGCCGCCTGCGCGAAGAAATTCCGCAAACCAACTCGGAAACCAAGATCAAGAAGCTGTCCAAGCGTCTGAAGTTGATGGAAGCCTTCCAGGGTTCCGGCAACTTGCCAGAGTGGATGGTGCTGACCGTTCTGCCGGTTCTGCCGCCAGACCTGCGTCCGCTGGTACCGTTGGACGGTGGTCGTTTTGCGACGTCCGACCTTAACGACCTGTACCGCCGCGTGATCAACCGTAACAACCGCTTGAAGCGCCTGCTTGATCTGTCCGCTCCGGACATCATCGTGCGCAACGAAAAGCGTATGTTGCAGGAAGCTGTCGATGCCTTGCTCGACAACGGTCGTCGTGGCCGCGCTATCACCGGTTCCAACAAGCGTCCTCTGAAATCCCTGGCTGACATGATCAAGGGTAAGCAAGGTCGTTTCCGTCAGAACTTGCTCGGTAAGCGTGTTGACTACTCCGGTCGTTCGGTAATTACCGTAGGCCCGACCCTGCGTCTGCACCAGTGCGGTCTGCCTAAGAAGATGGCACTTGAGCTGTTCAAGCCATTCATCTTCGGCAAGCTGGAAATGCGCGGTCTCGCGACCACCATCAAAGCGGCCAAGAAAATGGTCGAGCGCGAACTGCCAGAGGTTTGGGACGTTCTCGCTGAAGTGATTCGCGAACACCCGGTTCTCCTCAACCGTGCACCGACCCTTCACCGTCTGGGTATCCAGGCGTTTGAACCGGTACTGATCGAAGGTAAGGCTATCCAGCTGCACCCTCTGGTCTGTGCTGCGTACAACGCCGACTTCGACGGCGACCAAATGGCCGTGCACGTACCGCTGACACTGGAAGCCCAGTTGGAAGCGCGTGCGTTGATGATGTCGACCAACAACATTCTGTCGCCAGCCAACGGTGAGCCAATCATCGTTCCGTCGCAGGACGTTGTATTGGGTCTGTACTACATGACGCGTGAAGCGATCAACGCCAAGGGCGAAGGTCGTGTATTCGCTGATCTGCAGGAAGTTGACCGTGTGTTCCGTGCCGGCGAAGCCGCCCTGCACGCCAAGGTCAAAGTGCGGATCAACGAAACCGTCAATGACCGTGATGGCGGCAGCGTGACCAACACCCGTATCGTCGACACCACTGTCGGCCGTGCGCTGTTGTATCAAGTTGTGCCAAAAGGTCTGTCGTACGACGTTGTTAACTTGCCGATGAAGAAAAAGGCGATCTCCAAGCTGATCAACCAGTGCTACCGCGTGGTTGGTTTGAAAGAGACCGTGATCTTCGCTGACCAGTTGATGTACACAGGTTTTGCTTATTCGACCATTTCCGGCGTTTCGATCGGTGTTAACGACTTCGTTATCCCGGATGAAAAAGCCCAGATCATCGGTGCTGCTACCGATGAAGTGAAAGAGATCGAAAGCCAGTACGCATCCGGCCTGGTAACCCAGGGCGAGAAGTACAACAAAGTGATCGACCTTTGGTCCAAGGCCAACGACGAAGTGTCGAAGGCGATGATGGCTAACCTTTCGAAAGAAAAGGTTATCGACCGTCATGGTGTAGAAGTCGATCAAGAGTCGTTCAACTCGATGTACATGATGGCCGACTCGGGCGCACGGGGTTCTGCTGCGCAGATCCGTCAGCTCGCCGGTATGCGTGGCCTGATGGCCAAGCCGGACGGTTCTATCATCGAAACGCCGATCACTGCGAACTTCCGTGAAGGTTTGAGCGTACTTCAGTACTTCATCTCGACTCACGGTGCTCGTAAAGGTCTGGCGGATACCGCGTTGAAAACCGCTAACTCCGGTTACCTGACTCGCCGTCTGGTAGACGTTGCACAAGACTTGGTTGTGACTGAAGTCGACTGCGGTACCGAGCACGGTCTGCTGATGACTCCGCACATCGAAGGCGGCGACGTTGTAGAACCGTTGGGTGAGCGCGTACTGGGTCGAGTAATCGCCCGTGACGTATTCAAGCCAGGTACCGAGGAAATTATTGTTCCTGCAGGCACCCTGGTAGACGAGAAGTGGGTCGAGTTCATCGAACTCAACAGCATCGACGAAGTGATCGTTCGCTCGCCGATCAGCTGCGAAACCCGCTACGGCATCTGCGCCAAGTGCTACGGTCGTGACTTGGCTCGTGGTCACCAAGTGAACATCGGTGAAGCGGTCGGCGTTATCGCTGCCCAGTCCATCGGTGAGCCGGGTACCCAGCTGACCATGCGTACGTTCCACATCGGTGGTGCGGCAAGCCGGACCTCTGCAGCCGACAGCGTTCAGGTGAAGAATGGCGGTACCGTACGTCTGCACAACCTGAAACACGTTGAGCGAGTGGATGGCCACCTGGTTGCTGTGTCCCGTTCCGGTGAGCTGGCGATCGCTGATGACTACGGTCGTGAGCGTGAGCGCTACAAGCTGCCGTACGGTGCTGTGATTTCGGTTAAAGAAGGTGACAAGGTCGACGCTGGCGCAATCGTGGCTAAGTGGGACCCGCACACTCACCCAATCGTTACCGAAATGAAAGGTACCGTGACCTACGTGGGCATGGAAGAAGGCATCACGATCAAGCGTCAGACTGACGAATTGACCGGTATGACCAACATTGAAGTACTCGACGCCAAAGATCGTCCAGCTGCCGGCAAAGATATCCGTCCTGCCGTGAAGATGGTCGACGACAACGGCAAGGATCTGTTGCTGCCAGGCACTGACGTAATCGCTCAGTACTTCCTGCCAGCCAACGCCTTGGTCGGTGTGGCGGATGGTGCGAAGATCGCGATCGGTGATGTTATCGCGCGTATCCCGCAAGAAACTTCGAAAACCCGCGACATCACCGGTGGTCTGCCGCGTGTTGCCGACTTGTTCGAAGCTCGTCGTCCGAAAGAAGCGTCGATTCTGGCTGAAGTCAGCGGCACCATCGCGTTCGGTAAAGAGACCAAAGGCAAGCGCCGTCTGGTTATTACCCCGAACGACGGTAGCGATCCGTACGAAGAGCTGATTCCGAAGTGGCGTCACCTGAACGTGTTCGAAGGCGAACAGGTAAACCGCGGCGAAGTTATCTCCGACGGCCCAAGCGATCCACACGACATCCTGCGTCTGCTGGGTGTGAGTGCGCTGGCCAAGTACATCGTTAACGAGATCCAGGACGTTTACCGCCTGCAAGGCGTGAAGATCAACGATAAGCACATCGAGACCATCCTGCGTCAGATGCTGCGTAAAGTTGAAATCGCTGAGTCCGGCGATTCCAGTTTCATCAAGGGCGACCAGATGGAACTGACTCACGTACTGGTAGAGAACGAACGTCTGGGCGCGGAAGACAAGTTTGTCTCCAAGTTCACTCGTGTGTTGCTGGGTATCACCAAGGCGTCGTTGTCCACTGAGTCGTTCATCTCGGCGGCCTCCTTCCAGGAGACCACTCGCGTACTGACCGAAGCAGCGGTAACCGGCAAGCGCGATTACCTGCGCGGCCTGAAAGAAAACGTGGTCGTGGGTCGTCTGATCCCGGCAGGTACCGGTTTGGCTTACCACAGCGAGCGCAAGCGCCGCCGTGATGCTGACAAGCCGTTGCGCGTAAGCGCCAGTGAAGTGGAAGCTGCACTGACCGAAGCACTGAACTCAAGCGGTAACTGAGTTCTGCACTAGATAAGTCCGGGCCCTGGCAGCCCCATTCGTCGGAACGAGGCAAATTTGCCCCGGTTCGACGAGAGGGGAGGTCGGGGCCTTGCCTTGACTGGGGGCAAGATCCTCTTTAGACTCTTGTACCCCTAAATTTGGCGGGAATTCGTTCCTGCCATTTTGCTTTTCTTGCAAGACAATAGCGTCGCAAGACAACAGTGGAGCTAGTAGATGGCAACTATCAACCAGCTGGTACGTCAGCCGCGTAAGCGTATCGTCGAGAAATCCGACGTGCCTGCGCTGCAGAACTGCCCGCAACGTCGTGGCGTATGCACTCGCGTGTATACCACTACGCCGAAAAAACCTAACTCGGCACTGCGTAAAGTATGCCGTGTGCGCCTGACCAACGGTTTCGAGGTTTCCTCGTACATCGGTGGTGAAGGTCACAACCTGCAAGAGCACAGCGTGGTACTGATCCGCGGCGGTCGTGTAAAAGACTTGCCAGGTGTTCGTTACCACACCGTACGCGGCTCCTTGGATACTTCCGGCGTTAAAGGTCGTAACCAGGGTCGTTCGAAGTACGGTACCAAGAAGCCTAAGTAGTAGCGGCTTTTTGCAAAACTGAATCATCTTATTTTCTGAGTCGATAAGAGTAAGGTCGGAGGCGTCCCGAAAGGGCACCGATTCCGAGCGAACCTGAAGACCGTTTGAGGGCTTATCCATGCCAAGAAGACGCGTAGCAGCCAAGCGCGAAGTGCTTGACGATCCAAAATACGGAAGCCAAATTCTGGCCAAGTTCATGAACCACGTGATGGAAAGCGGCAAGAAAGCCGTTGCCGAGCGTATCGTTTATGGCGCGCTGGAAAAGGTTAAAGAACGCAAGAACAGCGACCCCCTGGAAATCTTCGAGAAAGCTCTCGACGCCATCGCTCCGCTGGTCGAAGTGAAGTCGCGCCGTGTAGGCGGTGCTACTTACCAGGTTCCGGTTGAAGTTCGTCCGTCCCGTCGTAACGCCCTGGCAATGCGCTGGTTGGTAGACTTCGCCCGTAAGCGTGGCGAGAAGTCTATGGCTCTGCGTTTGGCCGGCGAGTTGTTGGACGCTGCTGAAGGTAAAGGTGCTGCTGTTAAGAAGCGTGAAGACGTGCACCGTATGGCTGAAGCTAACAAAGCTTTCTCGCACTACCGCTTCTAATCTTAGCTTCACTAATTTTGCGAGGGCTTTATGGCTCGTACTACTCCGATTAGCCGCTACCGTAACATCGGTATCGTTGCTCACGTGGATGCTGGTAAAACCACCACCACTGAGCGCGTACTGTTTTACACCGGCAAAAGTCACAAAATGGGCGAGGTGCATGACGGCGCCGCGACCACAGACTGGATGGTTCAGGAGCAGGAGCGTGGTATTACCATTACTTCTGCTGCTATTACCGCCTTCTGGAAGGGTTCCGAGAAGCAGTACAAAGACGAGCACCGTTTCAACGTAATCGATACCCCAGGCCACGTAGACTTCACCATTGAAGTTGAGCGTTCCCTGCGCGTACTCGACGGCGCTGTCGTTGTGTTCTGCGGCACCTCGGGTGTTGAGCCTCAGTCGGAAACCGTATGGCGTCAAGCCAACAAATACGGCGTTCCACGTCTTGTTTACGTAAACAAGATGGACCGTGCTGGTGCCAACTTCCTGCGCGTGATCGGTCAGATCAAGCAACGTCTGGGTCACACCCCAGTGCCAATCCAGTTGGCTATCGGTTCCGAAGACAACTTCCAAGGCCAGATCGATCTGCTGACCATGGAAGCGGTTTACTGGAACGACGCTGACAAAGGTATGGTTCCTGTTCGCAAGCCTATCCCTGCAGAGTTGCAGGAACTGGCTGACGAGTGGCGCAACAACATGGTTGAAGCTGCGGCTGAAGCCAACGAAGAGCTGATGAACAAGTACCTCGAAGGTGAAGAGCTCACCAACGTGGAAATCAAGGCTGCTCTGCGTCAGCGTACTATTGCTGGTGAGATCGTCTTGGCTGTTTGCGGTTCCTCGTTCAAGAACAAGGGTGTTCCCCTGGTTCTCGATGCTGTGATCGACTATCTGCCAGCACCTGTTGATATTCCTGCCATCAAGGGTACCGACCCGGATGACGAGACTATCGAGCTGGAGCGTCATGCAGACGACGCAGAACCGTTCTCCGCTCTGGCATTTAAAATTGCCACTGACCCATTCGTGGGTACCTTGACCTTCGTCCGTGTTTACTCGGGCGTGTTGAACTCCGGCGACGGCGTGATCAACTCGGTTAAAGGCAAGAAAGAGCGCGTGGGTCGTATGGTGCAAATGCACGCAAACGCCCGTGAAGAAATCAAGGAAGTGCGCGCTGGTGACATCGCGGCCTTGATCGGCATGAAGGACGTCACCACTGGTGAAACTTTGTGCAACGCTGACAAGCCAATCATCCTGGTTCGCATGGACTTCCCGGAGCCGGTTATTTCGGTTGCCGTAGAGCCTAAGACCAAGGATGACCAGGAAAAAATGGGTATCGCTCTGGGCAAGCTTGCTCAGGAAGATCCATCTTTCCGCGTCAAAACTGATGAAGAGACTGGTCAAACGATCATCTCCGGCATGGGCGAGTTGCACCTGGACATCCTGGTTGACCGGATGCGCCGTGAGTTCAACGTCGAAGCCAACATCGGTAAGCCTCAGGTTTCCTATCGTGAGCGCATCACGAAGAACTGTGAAATCGAAGGCAAGTTCGTTCGTCAGTCCGGCGGTCGTGGTCAGTTCGGTCACTGCTGGATCCGTTTTGCTCCTGCTGACGAAGGTCAGGAAGGTCTGCAATTCGTGAACGAAGTAGTAGGTGGTGTTGTTCCTAAGGAATACATCCCTGCTATCCAGAAGGGTATCGAAGAGCAGATGAAGAACGGTGTTGTTGCCGGCTATCCGCTGATCGGCCTGAAAGCAACCGTTTTTGACGGTTCTTACCACGACGTCGACTCCAACGAGATGGCGTTTAAGGTGGCTGCTTCCATGGCAACCAAGCAACTGGCCCAGAAGGGCGGTGGTGAGTTGCTTGAGCCAATCATGGCGGTAGAAGTTGTTACACCTGAAGACTATATGGGTGATGTCATGGGCGACCTTAACCGTCGTCGCGGCATGATCTTGGGTATGGAAGACACGGTTTCCGGCAAAGTGATTCGCGCCGAGGTTCCGTTGGGTGAGATGTTCGGTTATGCGACCGACGTTCGCTCCATGTCCCAGGGTCGCGCAAGCTACTCTATGGAATTCAAAAAATACAACACAGCTCCGGCGCACATCGCTGAAACTGTATCCAAAAAACAAGGCTGATTCAGTCCTTTAGGCAAGGAGTTAATTGTCGTGGCTAAAGAAAAATTTGATCGTTCCCTACCGCACGTCAACGTTGGCACTATCGGTCACGTTGACCACGGTAAAACCACTCTGACTGCTGCTCTGACTCGCGTTTGCTCCGAAGTATTCGGTTCTGCAATCGTTGATTTCGATAAAATCGACAGCGCACCAGAAGAGAAAGCTCGTGGTATCACCATCAACACCGCGCACGTTGAATACAACTCGCTGATCCGTCACTACGCTCACGTTGACTGCCCAGGTCACGCTGACTATGTGAAGAACATGATCACCGGTGCTGCCCAGATGGACGGCGCGATCCTGGTTTGCTCGGCCGCTGATGGTCCGATGCCACAAACCCGTGAGCACATCCTGCTGTCCCGTCAGGTAGGCGTTCCGTACATCGTGGTTTACCTGAACAAGGCTGACCTGGTAGACGACGCTGAGCTGCTGGAACTGGTTGAGATGGAAGTGCGCGATCTGCTGAGCACTTACGACTTCCCAGGCGACGACACTCCGATCATCATCGGTTCTGCTCGTATGGCTCTGGAAGGCAAAGACGACAACGAAATGGGCACCACGTCCGTTCGTAAACTGGTTGAGACTCTGGACAGCTACATCCCAGATCCAGTCCGTGTTATCGACAAGCCGTTCCTGATGCCAATCGAAGACGTATTCTCGATCTCCGGTCGTGGTACTGTTGTGACTGGTCGTATCGAGCGCGGTATCGTTAAGGTTCAAGATCCACTGGAAATCGTTGGTCTGCGTGACACTACCGTCACCACCTGCACCGGTGTTGAAATGTTCCGTAAGCTGCTCGACGAAGGTCGTGCTGGCGAGAACTGCGGCGTTCTGCTGCGTGGTACCAAGCGTGACGACGTTGAGCGTGGCCAGGTTCTGGTCAAGCCAGGTTCGGTTAAGCCGCACACCAAGTTCGAAGCTGAAGTGTACGTGCTGAGCAAAGAAGAAGGCGGTCGCCACACTCCGTTCTTCAAAGGCTACCGTCCACAGTTCTACTTCCGTACTACTGACGTGACTGGTAACTGCGAGCTGCCGGAAGGCGTTGAAATGGTAATGCCAGGCGACAACATCAAAATGGTTGTCACCCTGATCAAAACCATCGCAATGGAAGACGGTCTGCGTTTCGCTATCCGCGAAGGTGGCCGTACCGTTGGTGCTGGTGTTGTAGCTAAAATCATCGAGTAATTATCTCTTCTGAGATAGCTCGGTTTTTTGAGAAGGCCCCCGCTTAGCGGGGGCCTTTTTATTGGGTTGACACCTATCTGGGGCGTCTATAGAATTGCGCCTCCTTTTAACGGGCGTATTGCGCTCGCTGGGAATAGCAGCCGGAGTCTGAAATCCAATGCAAAATCAGCAAATCCGTATCAGGTTGAAGGCTTTTGACCATCGCCTGATCGACCAATCCACCCAGGAAATCGTGGAAACCGCGAAACGTACTGGTGCTCAAGTGCGTGGTCCAATTCCACTGCCTACCCGTAAAGAGCGGTTCACCGTTCTGGTCTCCCCGCACGTCAACAAAGACGCGCGTGACCAGTACGAGATCCGTACTCATAAGCGCGTACTGGACATCGTCCAGCCAACGGATAAAACCGTTGATGCACTTATGAAGCTCGATCTGGCGGCCGGTGTGGAAGTACAGATCAGCCTCGGCTAAGACTTGGGTCTTAGTCGTGTAACGCTCTGAAATGGGCGGCCATAGCGGGTGAAAGCCCCGTACACTCATGAGGTTTACAACATGACTATTGGTGTAGTCGGTCGTAAATGCGGTATGACCCGTATTTTCACCGAAGAAGGTGTCTCCATTCCGGTCACGGTCATTGAGATCGAACCGAATCGCGTCACCCAGTTCAAAACTGAAGAGACCGATGGCTATCGTGCAGTGCAAGTCACTGTCGGCGAGCGTCGTGCTTCGCGCGTGACTGCTGCTCAAGCAGGTCACTTCGCTAAAGCAAACGTTGCAGCTGGTCGCACTGTTATGGAGTTCCGTCTCGAAGACGGCGACTACCAGGCTGGCGATCTGATCAACGCTGAAATCTTCGCCGCTGGTCAACTGGTTGATGTAACCGGTCAGTCCAAAGGTAAAGGCTTCCAGGGTACGATCAAGCGTTGGAATTTCCGTGGCCAAGACAACACTCACGGTAACTCCGTTTCCCACCGCGTCCCGGGCTCTATTGGCCAGTGCCAGACTCCTGGTCGTGTATTCAAGGGCAAAAAAATGTCCGGTCATATGGGCGCTGAGCGCGTGACCGTGCAGTCCCTCGAAGTAGTGCGCGTCGACGCTGAACGCAATCTGTTGTTGGTCAAGGGTGCTGTTCCTGGCGCTACTGGCGGCAACCTGGTTGTACGTCCAGCGGCCAAGGCTCGCGGTTAAGGGGAAGCTGACATGCAATTAAATGTAAATGACGCTCAAGCGATCGAAGTTTCCGAACTGACGTTTGGCGGCGAGTTCAACGAGACGCTGGTTCACCAAGCAGTCGTGGCCTACATGGCCGGCGGCCGTCAAGGTAGCAAGCAGCAAAAGACCCGTTCCGACGTTCGTGGTGGCGGTAAGCGCCCTTGGCGTCAGAAAGGTACTGGCCGTGCTCGTGCCGGTACTATCCGTAGCCCAATCTGGCGTGGCGGCGGTACCACTTTCGCAGCTCGTCCACAGGATCACTCGCAGAAGCTCAACAAGAAGATGTACCGCGCAGCTCTGCGCTCCATCCTTGCTGAACTCGTGCGTACTGACCGTCTGGTCGTGGTTCAGGATTTCGCTGTTGAGAGTCCAAAAACCAAAGATCTGCTGGGCAAACTGAACAACATGAGCCTGACCGACGTTTTGATCGTGTCGGAAGCTGTTGATCAGAACCTGTACCTGGCTGCTCGCAACCTGCCACACGTTGATGTACGTGACGTGCAAGGTTCCGATCCAGTTAGTCTGATCGCATACGACAAGGTGTTGATCACCGTGTCGGCCGTGAAGAAATTCGAGGAGCTGCTGGGATGAACCAGGAACGCGTATTTAAAGTTCTGCTTGGCCCGCACGTTTCCGAAAAGGCTACGGTTCTGGCTGACAAGAAAGGCCAGTTCGTTTTCAAGGTTGCAACTGACGCAACCAAGCTGGAAATCAAGAAGGCCGTCGAAAGCCTGTTCAGCGTGAAAGTAGAGCGTGTTACTACCCTGAATGTTCTGGGTAAGAGCAAGCGCACTGCTCGCGGTCTGGGCAAGCGTAATGACTGGAAGAAGGCAGTTATCTCCCTTCAGCCAGGCCAAGATCTCGATTTCAGCAGCAGTGCTGAGTAAGGAAGGGGTGCATCATGGCAATCGTTAAATGCAAACCGACTTCCCCTGGCCGCCGTTTTGTGGTCAAGGTGGTCAACCAGGAGCTGCATAAAGGCGCTCCTCACGCACCGCTGCTCGAGAAAAAATCGAAGACTGGTGGTCGTAACAACAATGGTCGTATTACCACTCGTCACATCGGTGGTGGCCATAAGCAGCATTATCGTCTGGTCGATTTCCGTCGCAACGACAAAGATGGCATCTCCGCCACTGTCGAGCGTATTGAATACGATCCAAACCGTACTGCTCACATCGCACTGCTGCTGTACGCAGATGGCGAGCGTCGCTACATCATCGCCCCTAAAGGCGTGAGTGCTGGTGACCAGCTGATCGCAGGTGCCTTGGCGCCGATCAAGCCGGGCAACGCTCTGCAACTGCGCAACATTCCAGTTGGTAGCACCGTACACGGCATCGAATTGAAGCCAGGTAAAGGCGCGCAAATCGCTCGTTCCGCTGGTGCTTCGGCTCAGCTGATCGCTCGTGAGGGTGTCTACGTGACCCTGCGTCTGCGTTCTGGTGAGATGCGTAAAGTGCTGGCTGAATGCCGCGCGACCCTGGGCGAAGTCTCGAACTCCGAGCACAGCCTGCGTTCGCTGGGTAAAGCTGGTGCCAAACGCTGGCGTGGCGTTCGCCCAACCGTTCGTGGTGTTGCCATGAACCCGGTTGACCACCCACACGGTGGTGGTGAAGGTCGTACCTCTGGTGGTCGTCATCCGGTATCGCCATGGGGCTTCCCGACTAAGGGCGCGAAGACTCGTGGTAATAAGCGTACCGACAAAATGATCGTCCGTCGTCGCAAGTAAATAGAGGGATACGACAGTGCCACGTTCTCTGAAAAAAGGTCCTTTTATTGATCTTCACCTACTGAAGAAGATCGAAGTGGCGGCGGAAAAGAACGATCGCAAACCAGTTAAGACCTGGTCGCGTCGTTCGATGATCCTGCCACAAATGGTCGGTTTGACCATCGCTGTACACAACGGTCGCTTGCACGTCCCAGTTCTCGTGAACGAAGACATGGTCGGCCACAAACTAGGCGAGTTTGCCGGTACCCGCACTTATCGTGGGCACGTGGCAGACAAGAAAGCCAAGCGTTAAGGGGTTAGGAAATGGAAGTAGCCGCTAAGTTGTCGGGCGCTCGAATCTCCGCCCAGAAAGCCCGCTTGGTCGCCGACCAGATCCGCGGGAAGAAGGTGGGCGAAGCGCTCAACCTGTTGGCTTTCAGCAGTAAGAAAGCCGCCGAGATCATGAAGAAAGTGCTGGAGTCGGCCGTAGCCAACGCCGAGCATAACGAAGGCGCAGACGTTGATGACCTGAAGGTCAGCACCGTTTTCGTCAACGAAGGGCGTTCGCTGAAGCGCATCATGCCACGTGCCAAAGGCCGTGCTGATCGCATCGTCAAGCGGTCTTGCCATATCACTGTCAAGGTTGCTGACAAGTAACGGAGTCGAAGAGATGGGTCAGAAAGTACATCCCATTGGCATTCGCCTGGGAATCGTCAAGGAGCACACCTCCGTCTGGTACGCAGACGGTCGGACTTATGCGGACTATTTGTTCGCTGATCTGAAGGTGCGTGAGTATCTCCAAGACAAACTAAAAAGCGCGTCCGTAAGCCGTATCGATATCCATCGTCCGGCGCAAACTGCACGTATCACCATCCACACCGCTCGTCCAGGTATCGTTATCGGGAAGAAAGGTGAAGATGTTGAGAAACTGCGTCAGGACCTGACCAAGCAAATGGGTGTGCCTGTGCACATCAATATCGAAGAGATCCGTAAGCCGGAGCTCGACGGTATGCTGGTTGCGCAGAGCGTAGCTCAGCAGCTGGAGCGTCGCGTAATGTTCCGTCGCGCTATGAAGCGCGCTGTACAGAACGCCATGCGCATTGGTGCCAAAGGCATCAAAATCCAAGTGAGCGGTCGTCTCGGCGGTGCTGAAATCGCACGTACTGAATGGTATCGCGAAGGTCGTGTGCCACTGCACACCCTGCGTGCCGACATCGACTATGCCAACTACGAAGCTCACACCACTTACGGTGTGATCGGTGTAAAGGTTTGGATCTTCAAAGGCGAAGTAATTGGTGGTCGCCAAGAAGAACTGAAACCACAAGCACCAGCGCCTCGTAAAAAAGCTGCTAAGTAAGGGGTACGCCAAATGTTGCAACCTAAGCGTACGAAGTTCCGCAAGCAGATGACAGGCCACAACCGTGGTCTGGCTCAGCGCGGTAGCAAAGTCAGCTTCGGCGAGTTCGCGCTGAAGTCTGTAGCTCGTGGTCGTCTCACCGCTCGTCAGATCGAGTCAGCGCGTCGTGCTCTGACCCGTCACGTAAAACGTGGCGGCAAGATCTGGATCCGTGTATTCCCGGACAAGCCGATCTCCAAAAAACCTCTTGAGGTTCGGATGGGTAAAGGTAAGGGTAACGTGGAATACTGGGTAGCCCAGATTCAGCCAGGTAAAGTCCTGTATGAAATCGAGGGTGTTTCTGAAGAGCTGGCGCGTGAGGCTTTCGCCCTGGCTGCTGCAAAGCTGCCGCTCGCCACCTCCTTTGTTAAACGGACGGTGATGTGATGAAAGCGAATGAACTTCGTGAAAAATCCGCACAGCAGCTGAACGAGCAACTGCTCGGCCTGCTGCGCGACCAGTTCAATCTGCGTATGCAGAAAGCAACTGGCCAGTTGGGGCAGTCTCATCTGCTCTCGCAAGTTAAGCGTGACATTGCTCGCGTGAAGACTGTGCTCAACCAGCAGGCAGGTAAGTGATCATGGCTGAAGCCGAAAAGACTGTCCGTACGCTGACTGGCCGTGTTGTCAGCGACAAGATGGACAAAACCATCACCGTTTTGATCGAGCGTCGCGTTAAGCACCCGATCTACGGTAAATATGTTAAGCGTTCGACTAAGCTGCACGCGCACGACGAAACCAACCAGTGCCACATCGGCGACAAAGTCACTATTCGTGAAACTCGTCCCCTGGCCAAGACCAAGTCTTGGGCGCTGGTTGATGTTCTCGAACGCGCTGTGGAAGTCTAAGGACTAGGGGTCGGAGAAATTATATGATTCAGACTCAATCCATGCTCGATGTGGCCGATAACAGCGGCGCTCGCCGCGTTATGTGCATCAAGGTGCTGGGTGGCTCCCATCGTCGTTACGCTGGTATCGGTGACATCATCAAAGTTACCGTGAAGGAAGCAATTCCTCGCGGTAAAGTGAAAAAAGGCCAAGTGATGACTGCTGTTGTAGTCCGCACTCGTCACGGCGTACGCCGTGCTGATGGCTCCATTATCCGCTTTGATGGCAACGCTGCTGTTCTTCTGAACAACAAGCAAGAGCCGATCGGCACCCGTATCTTTGGGCCAGTGACCCGTGAACTTCGTACTGAGAAGTTCATGAAGATCGTCTCGCTCGCCCCAGAAGTGCTGTAAGGAGATCCGACATGCAAAAGATTCGTCGTGACGACGAGATCATCGTGATCGCCGGCAAAGACAAAGGTAAGCGCGGTAAGGTGCTTAAGGTTCTCGCTAATAACCGTCTGGTTATCGGTGGTCTGAACCTGGTTAAGCGTCATACCAAGCCTAACCCGATGTCGGGCGTACAAGGCGGTATCGTCGAAAAAGAAGCTCCACTGGACGCTTCTAACGTCGCCATTTTCAACGGCGAAACCAACAAGGCTGACCGCGTTGGTTTCAAAGTAGAAGATGGCAAGAAAATTCGTGTCTTCAAGTCGACCCAAAAAGCGGTTGATGCTTGAACACTGCTAGGTAGAAGACCATGGCACGACTAAAAGAGATTTACTGGAAAGAAATCGCACCGAAACTTAAGGAAGAACTTAAGCTTTCGAACGTGATGGAAGTTCCACGCGTTACCAAAATCACCCTGAACATGGGTCTTGGCGAAGCGGTCGGCGACAAAAAAGTCATCGAACACGCTGTAGCTGACCTGGAAAAGATCACCGGTCAAAAAGTCGTTGTGACTTACGCTCGGAAATCCATCGCTGGCTTTAAAGTCCGTGAAGGTTGGCCGATCGGCGTCAAAGTGACTCTGCGCCGTGAGCGTATGTACGAATTCCTGGATCGTCTGCTGTCGATCTCCCTGCCTCGGGTTCGCGACTTCCGCGGCCTGAATGCCAAGTCCTTCGATGGTCGTGGTAACTACAGCATGGGCGTGAAAGAGCAGATCATCTTCCCGGAAATCGACTACGACAAGATCGATGCTCTCCGCGGTCTGGACATCACCCTGACCACCACTGCCAAGAACGATGATGAAGGTCGCGCCCTGCTGCGTGCTTTCAAATTCCCGTTCCGCAACTGATTGGAGTAGGACCATGGCCAAGATGAGCATGAAAAACCGCGAGCTGAAGCGTCAGCTCACGGTTGCCAAGTACGCCAAGAAGCGTGCAGCACTGAAAGCAATCATCGTTGATCTGAACGCAAGTCCAGAAGCGCGTTGGGAAGCTACAGTTGCCCTGCAGAAGCAGCCACGTGACGCAAGCGCTTCGCGCATGCGTAACCGCTGCCGCCTGACCGGTCGTCCACACGGCGTTTACCGCAAGTTCGGCCTCGGCCGTAACAAACTGCGTGAAGCGGCAATGCGTGGTGACGTACCAGGTCTGGTTAAAGCCAGCTGGTAAGTACTTTCAACGTCCGGGTGGTCTGAGTCGCAAGATACTGACCGCCGGTGACCTTGAATCTGGAACAAGCCCCTTTTGGGGCTTGTTTCATTTCCGTAGTGTGTCTAAAATACGCGGCTCGCCTGAGCCCGTGTTTTTTACGCTCGGAGATTCTCGGCGACATATGTAGCCGCAAGGCTAATTTTTTTGTATTAGGAGCGTCTAGCCCATGAGTATGCAGGACCCGTTAGCGGACATGCTAACTCGTATCCGTAATGCCCAGATGGCTGAAAAGTCCGTCGTAAGCATGCCATCTTCCAAGTTGAAGGTAGCTGTTGCCAAAGTCCTGAAAGACGAAGGCTACATTGCGGGTTATCAGATCAGCAGCGAAACCAAGCCACTGCTGTCCATCGAGCTGAAGTACTTCGAAGGCCGTTCGGTCATCGAGGAAGTGAAGCGCGTTAGCCGTCCAGGCCTGCGTCAGTACAAGTCCGCCGAAGATCTGCCGAAAGTTCGTGGCGGTCTGGGTGTGTCTATCGTCTCCACCAACAAAGGTGTGATGACGGATCGTGCTGCGCGCGCTGCCGGTGTCGGCGGCGAAGTTCTTTGCACTGTGTTCTAAGGGGGGATAAGCATGTCACGCGTCGCTAAGAACCCCGTTAAGCTGCCAGCCGGTGTCGAAGTCAAATTCGCAGGCCAACAGCTTTCGGTGAAGGGTGCCAAGGGTACTCTTGAACTGAACATCCATTCGTCCGTTGAGATCGTTGAAGAAGCTGGTGAGCTGCGTTTCGCTGCTCGCAATGGCGATCAACAAACTCGCGCAATGGCCGGTACCACGCGTGCGTTGGTAAACAACATGGTCCAAGGCGTAAGCCAAGGCTTCGAGCGTAAGCTCCAGCTGGTCGGTGTTGGTTACAAAGCGCAAGCAAAAGGCACGGTTTTGAACCTGGCCCTTGGCTTCTCGCACCCAGTGGATTACGAACTGCCGGAAGGCATCACCGCTGAGACCCCTAGCCAAACCGATATCCTGATCAAGGGCATCGATAAGCAGCTGGTAGGTCAGGTGGCCGCTGAGATCCGCGACTTCCGTCCACCAGAGCCGTACAAAGGCAAAGGTGTGCGCTACGCGGACGAAGTCGTCCGTCGTAAAGAAGCCAAGAAGAAGTAGGGCATAGCAAATGACCGACAAAAAAGTTACTCGACTGCGTCGCGCTCGCAAAGCACGCCTGAAAATGCACGAACTCGAAGTCGTGCGTCTCTGCGTGTATCGCTCGTCGCAGCACATCTACGCCCAGGTCATCTCGGCCGACGGCAACAAAGTCCTGGCAAGCGCCTCGACTTTGGATAAAGAACTGCGTGATGGTGCCACTGGCAACATCGACGCGGCCACAAAGGTTGGCCAGCTGGTCGCTACGCGTGCTAAGGCCGCCGGCGTCTCGCAAGTGGCTTTCGACCGCTCTGGCTTCAAGTACCACGGTCGCGTGAAAGCGCTGGCTGATGCTGCTCGTGAAGCTGGGCTGGAGTTCTAAGTTATGTCAAATAACGACCAAAAGCGCGACGAAGGCTACATTGAGAAGCTGGTTCAAGTTAACCGCGTAGCCAAAACCGTTAAAGGCGGCCGTATCTTCACTTTCACCGCGTTGACAGTGGTAGGTGATGGTAAAGGGCGTGTTGGCTTCGGCCGTGGCAAGTCACGTGAAGTGCCTGCTGCGATCCAGAAGGCAATGGAAGCTGCTCGTCGCAACATGATCCAAGTTGATCTGAACGGCACCACTCTGCAGTACGCAATGAAATCCGCCCATGGCGCTTCCAAGGTGTACATGCAGCCTGCTTCTGAAGGTACCGGTATCATCGCTGGTGGCGCTATGCGTGCTGTCCTCGAAGTGGCTGGTGTTCAGAACGTTCTGGCCAAGTGCTACGGCTCGACTAACCCGGTAAACGTGGTTCACGCCACTTTCAAAGGTTTGAAAGCTATGCAATCTCCTGAGTCCATCGCTGCCAAGCGTGGTCTGACTGTCAAGGAGATCTTCTGATCATGGCTACCGTTAAAGTAACGCTGATCAAAAGCATGACCGGCCGCATCCCTAACCACAAACTGTGCGTTAAAGGTTTGGGTCTGCGTCGCATCGGTCACACTGTAGAAGTCCAGGATACTCCCGAGAATCGCGGGATGATCAACAAGGCTTACTACATGCTGCGTGTAGAGGGTTAATCGATGAAACTCAATGATCTGAGTCCAGCGCCGGGTTCCCGTCGCGAAAAGCATCGTCCGGGCCGTGGTATCGGTAGCGGTTTGGGTAAGACTGGTGGCCGTGGCCACAAAGGTCAAACCTCCCGCTCCGGTGGCACCATCGCTCCAGGCTTTGAAGGCGGTCAACAGCCGCTGCATCGTCGCCTGCCTAAGTTCGGTTTCGTATCCCTGAAAGCTATGGATCGCGCAGAAGTGCGTCTGTCCGAGCTGGCTAAAGTGGAAGGCGACATCGTTACTGTGCAGACCCTGAAAGATGCCAACGTGATCAACGTCAACGTACAGCGTGTGAAAATCATGCTGTCCGGTGAAGTGACTCGCGCTGTCACTATCGGCAAGGGAATCGGCGCCACCAAAGGTGCGCGTTCGGCTATCGAAGCAGCTGGCGGCAAGTTCGAGGAATAAATGGCTAAGCAAGGTGCTCTCTCAGCGCTCGGCAAAGGCGGTATGTCTGAACTTTGGGCTCGTCTGCGTTTTCTGTTCCTGGCGATTATCGTCTACCGAATAGGCGCACACATCCCGGTTCCAGGTATCAACCCGGACCGACTCGCAGACCTGTTTCGACAGAATGAGGGGACCATTCTTAGCTTGTTCAACATGTTTTCCGGCGGCGCGCTGGAACGGATGAGCATCTTTGCACTGGGGATCATGCCGTACATCTCGGCATCGATCATCATGCAACTGATGACCGCCGTCAGCCCGCAGCTGGAGCAGTTGAAGAAGGAAGGTGAAGCTGGCCGTCGCAAGATTAGCCAGTACACCCGCTACGGCACTGTCATCCTCGCCCTGGTTCAAGCTATCGGCATGTCCGTTGGCTTGGCCGGGCAGGGTGTTGCGTTCACTGGTGACTTTGGCTTCCATTTCGTCGCGGTATCCACGTTTGTGGCTGGTGCGATGTTCATGATGTGGCTGGGTGAGCAGATTACTGAGCGTGGTGTTGGTAACGGTATCTCGATGTTGATTTTCGCAGGTATCGTCGCCGGTCTTCCGAGAGCAATCGGGCAGTCTTTCGAGTCTGCGCGTCAGGGTGATATCAATATTTTCGCCCTGGTTGCCATCGGTTTGCTGGCAGTAGCGATTATCGGTTTTGTGGTGTTCATTGAGCGTGGCCAGCGTCGTATTGCTGTTCACTACGCCAAGCGTCAGCAGGGCCGTAAGGTCTTTGCTGCGCAGACCAGCCACTTGCCGCTGAAAGTGAATATGGCCGGTGTTATTCCGGCAATTTTCGCGAGCAGCATTTTGCTGTTTCCGGCTTCGTTGGGTACCTGGTTTGGTCAGTCTGAAAATATGGGCTGGCTGCAGGACCTCTCTCAGTCGATCGCTCCTGGTCAGCCGTTGAATATTCTGCTGTTTAGTGCAGGGATTATTTTCTTCTGCTTCTTCTATACGGCGTTGATGTTCAATCCGAAAGACGTAGCGGAAAACCTGAAGAAGTCCGGTGCCTTTATTCCGGGCATCCGTCCAGGTGAGCAGTCTGCGCGCTACATTGATGGCGTTCTGACTCGTTTGACCCTGTTCGGTGCTCTATATATGACGGCCGTGTGCTTGCTTCCCCAGTTCCTGGTGGTTGCAGCAAACGTTCCGTTCTACCTTGGCGGGACCTCGTTGCTGATCGTGGTCGTGGTTGTGATGGACTTCATGTCCCAAGTACAATCGCACCTCGTTTCGCACCAGTACGAATCCCTGATGAAGAAAGCCAACCTGAAGGGCTACGGCAGCGGCATGTTGCGCTGAGTACCCCATAAGGTTCGAGGAGTTGGTGATGAAAGTTCGTGCATCGGTGAAAAAGCTGTGCCGTAACTGCAAGATTATTCGCCGCGAAGGTGTTGTTCGAGTAATTTGCAGCGCGGAACCGCGTCACAAACAGCGCCAAGGCTGAGTGTGATCCGCTTGAAGCCCGGCAGCTAGTGCGCTGCCGGGTTGATTATTTGTTATTACAGCGATATTATCTCGCGCCCTATTTCTTGGCTTCCGGGGCGTAGGTAGCTGTCAATTGGAGTCCCACTGAATGGCCCGTATTGCAGGCGTTAACATTCCAGATAACAAGCACACTGTTATCTCGCTGACCTACATCTATGGTGTTGGTCGCACTACTGCGCAGAAAATTTGCGCAGATACTGGGGTAAACCCAGCCGCAAAGATCAAAGATCTGAGCGACGAGCAGATTGAGCTGTTGCGTGGCGAAGTGGCGAAGTTCACCACTGAAGGTGACCTGCGTCGCGAAATCAACATGAAAATCAAGCGTTTGATGGACCTCGGTTGCTACCGTGGTCTGCGTCATCGTCGTGGTCTTCCAGTGCGCGGTCAGCGTACCAAGACTAACGCGCGTACCCGTAAAGGTCCGCGTAAGCCGATCCGCAAGTAATCGCCCACGCGAATCGACAGGAAAATTATCATGGCAAAACCTGCTGCTCGTCCTCGTAAAAAAGTTAAAAAGACAGTGGTTGATGGCATCGCCCACATCCATGCATCTTTTAACAACACCATCGTGACCATCACCGACCGTCAAGGTAACGCGCTTTCTTGGGCTACCTCCGGTGGTTCGGGTTTCCGCGGTTCCCGCAAGTCCACCCCGTTTGCTGCTCAAGTAGCTGCTGAACGTGCTGGTCAAGCTGCGCTGGAATACGGCCTGAAAAACCTCGACGTTAACGTCAAAGGTCCAGGTCCAGGTCGTGAGTCTGCTGTCCGTGCTTTGAACGGCTGTGGCTATAAGATCGCCAGCATCACCGACGTGACGCCAATCCCGCACAACGGGTGCCGTCCGCCGAAGAAGCGCCGCGTGTAATCCAGGAGATTGTAAAGAATGGCTCGTTACATTGGTCCAAAATGCAAACTCGCTCGTCGTGAAGGCACCGATCTCTTCTTGAAGAGCGGCGTGCGCGCGATCGAATCGAAGTGCAACATTGAAGCAGCACCTGGTATCCACGGCCAACGCCGCGGTCGCCAGTCCGATTACGGCACCCAACTGCGTGAAAAGCAGAAGGTCCGTCGTATCTACGGCGTTCTCGAGCGTCAGTTCAGCGGCTACTACAAAGAAGCTGCTGGCAAGAAAGGTGCAACCGGTGAAAACCTGCTGCAACTGCTCGAATGCCGTCTGGACAACGTTGTATACCGTATGGGCTTTGGTTCGACTCGTGCCGAATCCCGTCAGCTGGTATCGCACAAATCGATCAGCGTTAACGGTCAGACCGTAAACGTTCCGTCCTACCAGGTTCGTGCTGGTGACGTGGTCGCAGTCCGCGAGAAAGCAAAAAACCAACTTCGCATTGTCCAAGCTCTCGATCTGTGTGCCCAACGTGGCCGCGTAGAATGGGTAGAAGTAGACACTGAGAAGAAGTCGGGCGTTTTCAAGAACGTTCCTGCTCGCAGTGATCTGTCCGCCGACATCAACGAAAGCCTGATTGTCGAGCTCTACTCCAAGTAAGGGCTAGAAAATAGGTGCATCCATGCAGATTTCGGTAAATGAGTTCCTGACACCCCGCCACATTGATGTGCAGGTTGTCAGTCCAACCCGCGCCAAAATTACTCTCGAGCCTCTCGAGCGTGGTTTTGGCCACACCCTGGGCAACGCGCTGCGCCGCATCCTGTTGTCCTCAATGCCCGGCTGTGCAGTAGTCGAGGCCGAGATTGACGGTGTGCTCCACGAGTACAGCGCCATCGAAGGTGTACAGGAAGACGTAATTGAAATCCTGTTGAACCTTAAAGGTCTGGCTATCAAGCTGCACGGCCGTGACGAAGTTACGCTGACCTTGTCGAAGAAGGGTTCGGGGGTGGTTACCGCTGCCGATATTCAGCTGGATCATGATGTCGAGATCGTTAACCCCGATCACGTAATCGCTAACCTGGCGTCTAACGGCGCCCTGAACATGAAGCTCACCGTAGCTCGTGGTCGTGGTTATGAACCGGCCGACTCGCGTCAGAGCGATGAAGACGAAAGCCGCAGCATTGGTCGCTTGCAGCTTGACTCTTCGTTCAGCCCGGTTCGCCGTATCGCATACGTGGTGGAAAACGCCCGTGTCGAGCAGCGTACTAACCTGGACAAGCTGGTTATTGATCTGGAAACCAACGGTACTCTGGACCCTGAAGAGGCTATCCGTCGCGCTGCAACCATCCTGCAACAGCAGTTGGCTGCGTTCGTCGACCTCAAAGGTGACAGCGAACCAGTGGTAATCGAGCAGGAAGACGAGATCGATCCGATCCTGCTTCGCCCGGTTGACGATCTGGAACTGACTGTACGTTCGGCTAACTGCCTTAAGGCGGAAAACATTTACTACATCGGTGACCTGATTCAGCGTACCGAAGTAGAACTGTTGAAGACTCCGAACCTGGGCAAGAAATCCTTGACTGAAATCAAGGACGTTCTGGCCTCCCGCGGTCTGTCCCTCGGCATGCGCCTCGACAACTGGCCGCCTGCAAGTCTTAAGAAGGACGACAAGGCGACTGCCTGATCGTCGTAATCACCGAACGTGAGTTTGGTAAGGAATGAACCATGCGTCATCGTAAAAGTGGTCGTCACCTGAGCCGTACCAGCTCGCACCGCAAGGCCATGTTCCAAAACATGGCGGTGTCGCTGTTCGAGCACGAGCTGATCAAAACTACACTGCCGAAAGCTAAAGAACTGCGTCGCGTTGCTGAGCCGCTGATCACTTTGGCCAAGACAGACAGCCTGGCTAACCGCCGTCTGGCTTTCGACCGTACTCGTTCGAAAGCTATCGTTGGTAAGCTCTTCAACGACCTGGGCAAGCGTTACGCTACCCGTGAGGGTGGCTACCTGCGCATCCTCAAGTGCGGTTTCCGCGCTGGCGACAACGCGCCTATGGCGTACGTCGAGTTGGTTGATCGTGCTACTGCCGGCGAAGCTGTAAGCGCCGAGTAAGACGACAAGCTGTAACGAAGAACCGGGCCTAGTGCCCGGTTTTTTGTGCGCGTAATAAAAGCGCGATTTGTACAAGCTTACTCGAGCTATGCTCGGCACTATTAGGCTTGGGGATATTGGTAGTTATTTTCTATCGGTGACTACAATTTAATGAATTTGTAGGCGTCATATTGATGATCAATACTCCCTCCAAGCCGATTAGCCGGCAGTTCCAAGTCCGACCTGAGGGAAATTGAGCATGAGCCAGAATAAAATCCTTACTACCGCCAGCGGAGCTCCCGTTGCGGACAATCAGAATTCCCGTTCCGCCGGCCCGCGTGGCCCTTTGCTGCTCGACGATTTTCACCTGATCGAGAAGCTTGCCCACTTCAACCGTGAAAACATTCCTGAGCGTCGTGTACATGCCAAGGGTTCGGGCGCCTATGGCACCTTCACGGTCACACAAGACATCACGCAATACACCAGCGCCAAGCTGTTTGAGTCCATCGGCAAACAAACGCCGACGTTCCTGCGGTTTTCCACTGTGGGCGGTGAGCGCGGTTCGGCTGACACCGAGCGTGACCCTCGTGGTTTCGCCCTGAAGTTCTATACCGAAGAGGGCAACTGGGACATCGTGGGTAACAACACCCCTGTGTTCTTCATTCGTGACCCATTGAAGTTTCCTGACTTCATCCACACCCAAAAGCGCCTGCCACAAAGCAACCTGAAAAGTGCGCAGATGATGTGGGACTTCTGGTCGCACTCCCCTGAGGCGTTGCACCAGGTCACCATCCTGTTTTCGGACCGTGGTATCCCGGACGGCTACCGCCACATGCACGGCTTCGGTAGCCACACCTACAGCCTGATCAACGCCAAGGGCGAGCGTCACTGGGTCAAATGGCACTACAAGACCAAGCAAGGCATCAAGAACCTGTCGCCTGCTGACGCTGCACGCTTGGCCGGTACCGACCCTGATTACGCCCAACGCGATCTGTTTGGCGCTATCGAACGCGGTGATTTCCCGAAATGGCGTGTGTGCATCCAGATCATGACTGAAGCCCAGGCCAGCGCTCACTACGAGAACCCTTTCGACGTGACCAAGACCTGGTCGCAGAAAGAGTTCCCATTGATCGAAGTCGGTGAGCTGGAGCTGAACCGTAACCCGCTTAACTACTTCGCTGAGGTTGAGCAGGCGGCTTTCGGTCCAAGCAACATGGTTCCGGGTGTTGGTTTGTCGCCGGACCGCATGCTGCAAGGTCGTGTGTTCGCTTACGCTGATGCCCACCGCTACCGTGTCGGCACCAACCACCAGCACCTGCCGGTGAACGCGCCACGCAGCCCGGTTAACAGCTACCAGCGTGATGGTTCGATGGCATTCGGCAGCAATGGCGGCGCGGCTCCAAACTACGAGCCAAATAGCTACGCCGATGCACCGAAGCAGGCTCCGCAGTATGCCGAGCCGGCATTGGCACTGAGTGGCGCGGCGGATCGTTATGATCATCGCGAAGACAGCGATTACTACAGCCACGCCGGTGCGTTGTTCCGCTTGATGAATGATGAGCAGAAAGCCCTGCTGATCAACAACATTGCCGGCGCCATGGCGGGCGTTTCCAGCGACGTTGTTCAGCGTCAGTTGCAGTACTTCTTCAAGGCAGATCCTGCTTATGGAGAAGGGGTCGCATCTGCACTGGGTGTATCGCTTAACTAACTCTAAACGATAAGCAGAACCGCCCTCATTTGGGCGGTTTTTGCGTTATTTCAGCTACTTTTCTCCGGAAATGTTCACTTTTCTGCCGTTGGTCCCGTGACCTTCAAGTCATCATGGTTCAAACTACAGACTTTCAAGCAGGGAGATGTAGGGCGATGCAAGGTCACCCCGACGTAATCGATTACCTCAACACGTTGCTGACGGGCGAACTGGCTGCTCGTGACCAATATTTCATCCACTCGCGCATGTACGAAGACTGGGGCTTTACCGAGCTCTACGAGCGTATCAACCACGAGATGGAAGAAGAGGCACAGCACGCCGACGCACTGATGCGCCGTATCCTCATGCTCGAAGGCACGCCGCGTATGCGTCCCGATGATCTGGATGTGGGCACCACGGTACCTGACATGCTCGCTGCCGACCTGCGCCTCGAGTACAAGGTCCGTGCCGCGCTCTGCAAGGGCATCGAGCTCTGCGAGCAGCACAACGACTATGTCACTCGGGAAATTCTGCGGGTGCAGTTGAATGACACCGAAGAAGATCATACCTACTGGCTTGAAAAGCAGCTGGGCCTGATCAAGCTGGTGGGCCTGGAGAATTACCTGCAATCGCAGTTCTGATTCCGGCTATAAAAAAGCCCCTGTCACTGCAAAGTGACAGGGGCTTTTTATTGGGCCTGAATAACTCAGGCCCGGTCGCGTGCCAACAACGGTTTCAAGTAGTAACCGGTGTGCGACTGTGGCATTTCGGAGACCTGCTCCGGTGTGCCAACGGCGATGATCTGGCCACCCTTGGAGCCGCCTTCCGGCCCCAGGTCGACCAGCCAATCCGCGGTCTTGATCACATCAAGGTTGTGCTCGATCACCACCACGGTATTGCCGTGGTCGCGCAGGCGGTGCAACACGTCCAGCAGTTGCTGGATATCCGCGAAGTGCAGGCCGGTGGTCGGCTCATCGAGGATATACAGGGTCTTACCGGTATCGCGCTTGGACAGCTCGCGAGACAGCTTCACCCGCTGCGCCTCACCACCCGATAGCGTGGTCGCCGATTGGCCCAGCTTGATATACGACAAACCCACGTCCATCAGTGTCTGCAGCTTGCGCGCCAACGCCGGGACCGCATCAAAGAACACCCGTGCTTCCTCGATGGTCATTTCCAAGGTTTCGTGGATGCTCTTGCCCTTGTACTTGATCTCCAGGGTTTCGCGGTTGTAGCGCTTGCTCTTGCATACATCGCACGGCACGTAGATGTCCGGCAGGAAGTGCATCTCCACCTTGATCAAGCCATCGCCCTGGCAGGCTTCACAGCGACCGCCTTTGACGTTGAACGAGAACCTGCCAGGCCCGTAACCCCTTGAGCGGGATTCCGGCACGCCAGCAAACAGCTCACGAATAGGCGTGAACAACCCGGTGTAGGTCGCCGGGTTGGAGCGCGGCGTGCGGCCAATCGGGCTCTGATCGATATCGACCACCTTATCCAGGTGTTCCAGGCCTTTGATGCTGTCGTGGGCAGCCGCTTCCAGGGTGGTCGCGCCATTCAGGGCGGTGGCACTCAAGGGGAACAGCGTGTTGTTGATCAGCGTCGATTTACCCGAGCCGGAAACACCGGTCACGCAGGTCAGCAGACCCAGTGGAATCTCCAGGTCGACATTGCGCAAGTTGTTGCCACGCGCGCCCTTGAGGTGCAGCGCCAGCTTCTTGTTGCGCGGTGTACGTTTTGCAGGCACTGCGATCTTCACACGGCCGGAAAGGTATTTGCCGGTCAGTGAATCCGGATGAGCCATGACTTCGGCGGGCGTGCCCTCGGCGACAATATGGCCGCCATGCACGCCAGCGCCCGGGCCAATGTCGACGACGTAATCCGCCAGGCGGATCGCGTCTTCATCGTGCTCGACCACAATTACCGTGTTGCCGATATCCCGCAGGTGTTTCAACGTGCCCAGCAGGCGATCATTGTCACGCTGATGCAGGCCGATCGACGGTTCATCAAGGATGTACAAGACGCCCACAAGGCCTGCACCAATCTGGCTGGCCAGGCGAATCCGCTGGGCTTCACCGCCGGACAAGGTATCGGCACTGCGATCCAGCGACAGGTAATCCAGGCCAACGTTGACCAGGAACTGTAGCCGTTCGCGGATTTCCTTGAGAATCTTATCGGCGATTTCCCCACGGCGACCGGTCAGCTTGAGCACACCGAAGTACTCGCAGGCATCACCAATCGGCAGGTTGGTCACCGCCGGCAAGGTTTTCTCGCCCACCCACACATGCCGGGCTTCACGGCGCAGACGAGTACCGCGGCAATCCGGGCAAGGCTGGGTGCTGAGGAATTTCGCCAACTCTTCGCGTACGCTCGCCGACTCGGTCTCACGGTACCGACGCTCGAGGTTCGGCACGATACCTTCGAACGGGTGTGAGCGCTTGACGATATCGCCACGGTCGTTCAGGTACTTGAAGTCGACATTCTGTGAACCGCTGCCGTGGAGAATGACCTTCTGCTGGTCCGCCGGCAGTTGGTTGAAGGGCACTTCCAGGCTGAATTTATAGTGCGACGCCAACGACCCAAGCATCTGGAAGTAATAGACGTTGCGCCTGTCCCAGCCGCGAATCGCCCCCTCCGCCAGCGTCAGGTCACCGTTGACCAGGCGCTTGATGTCAAAGAATTGCTTCACCCCCAGGCCATCACAGGTCGGGCAGGCGCCAGCCGGGTTGTTGAAGGAAAACAGCTTGGGTTCCAGCTCGCTGATGGCGTGGCCGCAGATAGGGCAGGCAAAGCGCGCGGAGAAGATGATCTCTTCGCCCGGCTCGTCATCCATCGGCGCCACCAGGGCAATGCCGTCGGCCAGCTTCAACGCGGTTTCGAAAGATTCCGCCAGGCGCTGCTGCAGGTCGGCGCGCACTTTGAAGCGGTCGACGACCACATCAATCGAGTGTTTCTTCTGTTTGTCGAGTTTCGGCGCTTCGTCCAGCTCATACAGCTTGCCGTTGATCCGCGCGCGCACAAAACCTTGCGCACGCAGCTCTTCGAAGACGGAAAGGTGTTCGCCCTTGCGCTCACGGATCACCGGTGCCAGCAGCATCAGCTTGGCGCCTTCCGGCTGGGCCAGCACCAGGTCCACCATCTGGCTGACGGTCTGGGCTTCCAGGGGAATGTCATGATCGGGGCAACGCGGGATACCTACGCGTGCATACAGCAGGCGCAGGTAGTCATAGATCTCGGTAATGGTGCCCACGGTGGAGCGCGGGTTATGGGAAGTCGACTTCTGCTCGATGGAGATCGCCGGCGACAGGCCTTCAATGGTGTCGACGTCGGGTTTTTCCATCATCGACAGAAACTGGCGGGCGTAGGCCGACAGCGATTCCACATAGCGACGTTGGCCTTCGGCATACAGCGTGTCGAACGCCAGGGACGATTTGCCGGAGCCGGACAAGCCGGTGATGACGATCAGTTTGTCCCGGGGTAGGGTCAGGTCGATATTCTTCAGGTTGTGGGTTCTAGCCCCACGAATCAGGATCTTGTCCAAGATGGCCTCGCACGGCGGGCGTAAATAATGCCGGAGTATACGGCTAAAGACTGGATGAATATACACTGTCAAAAGGCCGCTTGCAGCCTTAGATGAAAGCTGCGCGGCAAAGCGCCGCATATACCCTCTCAATCGATGGGACTGGTAGAATCGCCGCCGGTTCACACGAGGTTTTTCCATGCACGATCCCCACAGCGAACGCATGAGTAGCGGCGAGACCCGAGCGGCAAGCGGTCTGGCCCTGGTGTTCGCCTTCCGTATGCTGGGCATGTTTATGGTGTTGCCGGTGCTGGCGACCTATGGAATGGATCTCGCAGGCGCGACCCCCGCATTGATCGGCCTGGCGATTGGCGCCTATGGCCTGACCCAGGCGATTTTTCAGATTCCGTTCGGGATCATTTCCGACCGCATTGGCCGCCGCCCGGTGATCTACCTGGGGCTGATCGTGTTTGCCCTCGGCAGTGTGCTCGCAGCCCAATCGGATTCGATCTGGGGCGTGATCGCCGGTCGTATCCTGCAAGGCGCCGGCGCGATCTCCGCAGCGGTCATGGCGCTGTTGTCGGACCTGACTCGCGAACAACATCGCACCAAAGCCATGGCCATGATCGGCATGACCATCGGCCTGTCATTTGCCGTAGCCATGGTGGTCGGCCCCTTGCTGACCCGCGCGTTCGGCCTGCACGGGCTGTTCCTGGCCACCGGCGGCATGGCGCTGTTCGGTATTGTGATCGTGGCCTTTATGGTGCCGCGTTCCACCGGGACGTTGCAGCACCGTGAGTCGGGTGTGGCCCGCAAGGCACTGTTGCCGACGCTCAAGCATCCCGACCTGTTGCGCCTGGATTTAGGTATCTTCGTGTTGCACGCGATGCTGATGTGCAGCTTTGTCGCGCTGCCCCTGGCACTGGTGGAAAAAGCCGGCCTGCCCAAGGAACAGCACTGGTGGGTCTACCTCACAGCGCTGCTGATTTCGTTCTTCGCCATGATCCCGTTCATCATCTATGGCGAGAAAAAACGCAAAATGAAACGAGTTCTGCTCGGCGCCGTCGCGACGCTGATGCTCACTGAGCTATTCTTCTGGCAGTTCGGCGACAGCCTGCGGGCGCTGGTAATCGGCACGGTGGTGTTCTTCACCGCGTTCAACCTGCTGGAGGCGTCATTGCCTTCGCTGATCAGTAAGGTTTCACCGGCGGGCGGCAAAGGCACGGCCATGGGGGTGTATTCCACCAGCCAGTTCCTGGGTTCGGCACTGGGCGGCATCATGGGGGGCTGGATGTTCCAGCATGGCGGTTTGTCGGTTGTCTTCCTCGGATGCGCCGGGCTGGCTGCACTTTGGCTCGCCTTTGCTGTTACCATGCGCGAACCTCCCTACGTCACAAGTCTGCGTCTGCCGCTATCGCCTGAGGCGATCCGTGAAAGCGGCCTGGTAGAGCGCCTGAAGGCCGTCGTAGGGGTAACAGATGCAGTTGTGGTCGCAGAAGAGGCGGCCATTTACATCAAATTGGACACCGAATTATTGGATCGCGCGACGCTCGAGCAACTGGTCAACCCAGTGCCGACAGCGCGCCCAGCCTAGGAGAACGTTATGGCCCGTGGGGTTAACAAAGTCATATTGGTCGGTACGTGCGGCCAGGATCCCGAAGTTCGCTACTTGCCTAACGGTAACGCCGTGACCAACCTGAGTCTGGCGACCAGCGAGCAGTGGACCGACAAGCAGAGCGGCCAGAAGGTCGAGAAAACCGAATGGCACCGTGTGTCGATGTTCGGCAAGGTTGCAGAGATCGCCGGTGAATACCTGCGTAAAGGTTCGCAGGTCTACATCGAAGGCAAACTGCAAACCCGCGAGTGGGAAAAAGACGGCATCAAGCGTTACACCACCGAAATCGTGGTCGACATGCAAGGCACCATGCAACTGCTGGGCGGCCGTCCACAGGGCGACCAACAGGGCCAGGGCGGCATGTCCAACTCGGCACCGCGTCCACAGCAGTCGCGTCCACAGCCAAGCCAGCAGCCACAACGTGAGTCGCGTCCAGCGCCACAACAGGCCGCTCCGCAACCGGCTCCGGATTTCGACAGCTTTGATGACGATATCCCGTTCTAGGATACGGCTCAGAGACTTGATGTAGAGTTTTACCCTGAAAGCCCCGGTGCATAAGCATCCGGGGCTTTTTCTTTGCCTGTGAGAAAGTAAAGATCACATGGCTGGCCACGCTGTAGACCTCAGCAGGGGCCGCATGATGTAAGCCACTTTTGGAGGGGGATAGCTAGCAATGAGGGCATTACCTAAACGTCCAGCTTCTCACGTCATAGGGACTCTGGCTGAGTCTCTGGTAGAACGGGCTATCACGGCGAGGGGCTGGATTTATCGCCGTCTGGAAAAAGATAAAGACTATGGCATCGACGGCGAGGTTGAAGTATTCAGCGAGCGTGGTCATGCGACTGGGATCCTCTTCAAGGTTCAAGTCAAAGGCTCCAGGAAGAAGGTACGAGCCCTGAAACTCAAGCAAAGTACTGAAAACTATCTTTCTATTTCGCCACTGCCTGTCTTCCTTTTCGTGGTTGAAGTGGAGAGCGGCACGATCAGGTTTCTGCTGGCCGAGCGCAATCGGGCAAACCATGGCGCGATTAGTCTGGATGAGTCCGAGGAACTGGATGAGAGTGGCTTCGCATTGCTTGAGGAGATTGCCGGCGAACACTGTCAGGCGTGCTTAACGATGGGTGATTACACGTTGCACAACGCGTCGGCGCAGCTCATCAGGTGCCTTGATCTGATGTTGAATTTTGGTGGTGATGTGGAGGCGATGGTTAAGTGGTTACGTTTTTTTGCGTCAGATGAAGTGTTAACCCTTTCCTATGGGTACGCGGTGTTTTTGAAAAATGAAATAAAGCGAGACGAAGGTTTACTCGAGAGAATTCGTGAGTGGGTGATTGAATTTTTCCCTGAGTGTCAGGAGGAAATCGATCAGGCCATAGCGGCCTTTCATCGTGGAGAGGTGATGGGGCGGCGTCTGGAGGTTGCTCACCTTTAATTGGCGACGATGCTCTTTCCGCCGGCATGAACAGGCACTGGCGTTTGTGCATTGCAGGTCACAAGAATTAGGCTGTCGCCCACCCTCAAAACAAGGAAAGCCGTGATGACCTGGTCAGCCCAGCAGTACACGATGTTCGAACAGCAGCGCACCCGTCCTGTCCGTGACTTGGTCGCGGCCATTCCGAATGCTGAAGTGCGCCATGCCGTGGACTTGGGCTGCGGTCCCGGCAACTCCACGGAGGTGCTGGCTGCGCGCTTCCCGCACGCGCACGTCACCGGCATGGACAGCTCCGACGACATGCTGGCCGACGCCCGTAAACGCCTCCCCGCGCTGAACTTCAAGCTGGCGGATATCGGTGCCTGGAACCCCGCGCAAGCCTTCGATGTGATCCTGGCCAACGCGTCCCTGCAATGGCTGCCGGACCACGCCACGCTGTATCCGCACCTGGTCAAGCACCTGACGCAAGGCGGCACGCTGGCGGTGCAAACCCCGGACAACCTTGATGAACCCGCCCACCGTCTCGCCCGCGAAGTCGCGGCCGATGGCCCATGGTCTGCCAAAATCGGCGCGGTCAAACACAATGAGCGCCACACCGCGAGTGACTACTACGAGCTGCTGAGCACACATTGCAGCACCGTCGATGTGTGGCGCACCACCTATCAGCACCCGCTGGCGGACCACGGCGCCGTGGTGGAATGGTTCAAGGCCTCAGCCCTACGTCCATTCCTGGCGCCGTTGAGTGATGAAGAAAAAGCCGCTTTTCTTCAGGCATACAAAGCGCGGATCACCCAGGCTTACCCAGCGCTGGC
Source organism: Pseudomonas fluorescens group sp. (assembly GCF_020093335.1). Classification (NCBI taxonomy): domain Bacteria; kingdom Pseudomonadati; phylum Pseudomonadota; class Gammaproteobacteria; order Pseudomonadales; family Pseudomonadaceae; genus Pseudomonas; species Pseudomonas fluorescens group sp. Next base: position 42,443 of record NZ_JAIOKW010000007.1, read on the forward strand.
TGACGGCACCGTACTGCTGCCATTCCCGCGCTTGTTCATCATCGCGACTCGCTGATATGCCCTGAGCAAGCGGTGGTCAAGACGCCGCTTGCGCCTTCAAGTATTCATCCGCCGACACCACGCCCGCATAACCAAACGCCAGCGACGCCATATAAGCCCCATGCACCTGCGCCGCCGGAATCACCGTGCCATTAAATTCCAGATCCCGCGTCGCACACGCATCATGAATCACCGTGACCTTGTAACCCAGGTCCGCCGCCGCCCGTACCACGCCGTCAATACACATGTGGCTCATGCTGCCGACTACCACCACTTCGGTGATGCTGCGTTGCTCCAGTAAGGCACGCAGGTTGGTCTCGCGAAACGCATTCACGAAATGCTTGAGCACCACCGGCTCATTGCCCTCGTTCAGCACTTTGCTATGCAGGTGCGCGCCCTCGGAGCCTGGCGTGAAGAACGGCGCTTCATCGGACGTGAACTCATGACGCACATGAATCACTGCATCGCCGGCCTGGCGAAAAGCATGCAGCACCTGCGCGGCTTTGTCTGCCGCGGCCTCCACGCCGTCGAGTGGCCACTTGCCCTGGGGGAAGTAGTCGTTCTGGATATCGATTAGGATGAGCGCTTGCTTGGCCATGTGTGTTGCCTCGTGATGGGTTGATGGGCCCAGTATGTTAGCTGGCGCCTGCACTTAGGATTGGCTGCACCGACAATAACAGGGGGAAAACTGACAATGGTCGTTGTTGAGCTGGGCGTGTTGATCTACCAAGGCGCGCAATGGGCGGCCGTGCATGGCCTGACCGACCTGTTCGGCGTGGCCAATCGCATCGCCGCCGAGCACCAGTCCGCGCAATTGCCGTTGCTGCGGGTCAGCCATTGGCAGGTGGAGGCGAGCGGCACACCCGTGCGCGTGTTCAGCAGTGCCCCCGGCCCCGATCAACCGTTGATGGCCGTACTGGTACCGCCGTCGATGGGTGAGTTCACCGAAGACCAGGCGCCCCCTGCGCTACTGGAATGGCTTCGCCGGCAACACACGGCCGGCACGGTGTTGGGCGGCGTGTGTGTGGGCTCGATCATGCTGGCGCGCAGTGGACTGCTCGACGGGCGCAGCGCCACCACCCATTGGTCTTCCGCCGAATCCTTCGCGGCCCGCTACCCGGCCGTACGCCTGGAAGCGAACAAACCCATTGTCGATGACGGCGACCTGATCACCACCGCCGGTTTGATGGCCTGGTCCGAACTCGGCCTGCGCCTGGTCGATCGCCTGATGGGCCCAAGCGTCGCGGCCGACACAGCGCGTTTCCTGGTGATCGAGCACAGTGACAGCGCCAGCCAGTGCGGCAGTAACTTCGCGCCCATTCTCGGCCACGGTGACGCAGCCATCCTCAAGGTTCAGCATTGGCTGCAGGCCAGCGGTGCGGTGGATGTGTGCGTGGCGGCGATGGCTCAGGAGGCGGGCCTGGAAGAGCGTACGTTCCTGCGGCGTTTTCGCAACGCCACCGGCTTGAAACCCACCGAATACTGCCAGCACCTGCGCGTGGGCAAGGCACGGCAGATGCTTGAGTTCACCAACGGCACTATCGACCATATTGCCTGGACCGTGGGTTACCAGGACCCCAGTGCCTTTCGCGCTATCTTCAAGAAGATCACCGGCATGGCGCCCAGCGATTACCGCAGCCGCTTTGGCGTCTGAATCGTGCAGAACGCCGCGGCGCTGAAGCACTGTCGTGCAGAATGAGGCAGGCCAACTGCCATCGGTTTTCCGGCAACTGCTTGATTTGAGAACCTTCTCCCCTGAAACAGCCTTGGCCTGATCCCTGCAGCCTTCTCTGCACACACATGGCTGGATGGCCAAGGGGGACGCATGACCCCGATTCAACGCAAGAAGCTGGTAGTCGCGCATTCCATACGCGAGGGCGCGCCGCTGCATGAGGTCGAGACCAACCGCGCCCTGGCGCGCTGGCTGGCGCAGATCCTGGGGCTCAAATTCGGCGGCAGCTATGACCCCGACCGGCATGCGGGGCGAGCGCTTTACCTGCTGCCCACGCAAACCCTGGTCGGCCCGGCGCAGGCTCGAACGCTCAATATCAAAGGGCCTGAGGATTTGTGGGGCGGCTACGTCGACCACGACTTCATCTGCACCAAGGCCATCAGTCATGGCCTGCTCGGCCCCGAGGCCAAAGCGCCGGAAGGTTGGTCTGCGCTGTTCTGCGAGCGTGTGCGAAACGTCGTGCTGGATGGCTTGAGCGTTTTCGCCTTTGAGGACGCACGGCCTGCCGCCACACGCTTGCTCTACAGCGGGCCAATCCGTATAAAACCTGTGCACGCCTGTGCGGGGCGCGGGCAGGAAGTTATCCACAGCCTCGACGAATTCGACGCTGTGCTGGCGCGACCTGACGCTGCGAAGCTGTTCAGCGAAGGCGTGGTGCTGGAGCAGGACCTGCACGATGTGGTCACCCACAGCGTCGGCCAAAGTTTTATCGGCGGGCACGTGTTCAGTTACTGCGGCGAGCAATACCTGACGGAAGACGGGCAGGGCGAAGACGTCTACGGCGGCTCCGACCTGCTGGTGGTGCCGGGAGGCTACGCCGACCTGTTGCTGCTCGACTTGCCCGACGACGTGCGTGAAGCCATTGAGCAAGCCCAGGTTTTCGACAATGCCGCCGATGAGGCCTACCCTGGCTTTTATGCCTCACGGCGCAACTACGACATCGCCCAAGGCCTGGACAGTGACGGCCAGCGTCGCAGCGGCGTGCTCGAGCAGTCCTGGCGCATGGGCGGGGCGAGCAGTGCGGAAGTCGCGGCGTTGCAGAGTTTTATCAACAACCCTGGCCTGCGCGCGATCCATGTGTCCTCGGTGGAAACCTACGTGGACGAACCGTTGCCGGCTGATGCCATCGAGGTGTATCGCGGCCCGGCGGAAAACAGCGAGTTTCTTCTCAAGTACGTGACGGTTAAATCTTATGACGGCTAGAAGCGAAAGCATTGCGATCGATATCGACGACGAACAGATGAGCGGCACCTTCCTCAGCCCCAAATCCAAAGTGCCGGGGGTGTTGTTCGTGCACGGCTGGGGCGGGAGCCAGGAGCGCGACCTTGAACGTGCCAAGGGCATCGCCGGCCTCGGGTGCGTGTGCCTGACCTTCGACCTGCGAGGCCACGCCGGCTCCGGCATTCCGTTAGCCCGTGTGACCCGCGACGACAACCTGCGCGACTTGCTGGCGGCGTACGACCGGCTGTTGTCACACCCGGCCATCGACACCTCGGCGGTGGCCGTCGTCGGCACCAGTTACGGTGGATACCTGGCGGCGATTCTCACCTCCTTGCGTCCGGTGCGCTGGCTGGCGTTGCGCGTGCCTGCGTTGTACCGCGACGACGAATGGCTTAAGCCCAAGCGCGATCTGGACAAGATGGATTTGATGGATTACCGCAGCACCCTGGTCCACGCCGAGACCAATCGCGCCTTGCACGCGTGTTCGGCGTTTACCGGCGACGTGCTGATCGTCGAGTCGGAAACCGACGACCATGTGCCCCACGCCACCATCATGAGTTACCGCGCGGCGTGCCAGCAGACGCATTCACTGACTCACCGCATCATCGACGGGGCCGATCATTCCCTCAGCGATCCGGTGTCCCAGCAGGCCTACACCTCCATCCTGGTGGACTGGATCACGGAGATGGTGGTGGGTGAGCGGTTGAGCATCATCCAGGCTCAATAGTTTGTTGCGCTTTAGATCGCTATCGCCGGCTGGCCTGCGATAGCGCTTGATCACCCCACATTCTTTCAAGCCGGTGTTTTCTTCACCCGCAATGCCTTGGCCTTGGCTTCCACGCCGAGGTACATCACCAGCGCAATCAGCAGCGGCACAATAAAGTAGATCGCCCGATAAGCGATCAACCCCGCCAGCAAACTGCCCCGCGACGCCTCGTGCTGCAACAGCGCAATAAACACTGCCTCCAGCACCCCAAGCCCGGCCGGTATGTGGGTGAGCACCCCGGCAATCGCGCTGATCAGCAACACGCCCAGCACCAGTGGATAGTCCAGCTTGGCCGGCAGCAGGGTGAAAATCACCGCAGCCATCAGCGACCAGTTCAGCGCGCCCAACATCAATTGCAAACACGCCATGCGCAGCGACGGCAGGTTGATTTCCATGCCGCGAATCGTCCACGCACGCTTTTTCGAATACTGGCAGGCCGCCAGATACCCGAGGCTGACCAGCACTAACACCGCACCAATGCCTTGCAATGCAAGGGTACTGACCTTCCACCCCGGCGGCATCGTGACCAGGCCGCTGCTGAAAATCACCCCGGCTATCGCCATGTAGCCAAACCAGTTGGTGGCCAGGCTCAGGCCCAGGATCTTGGCGATATTGCTGTTGCTCACGCCCAGCCGTGAATACAGCCGATAGCGCATCGCGATGCCCCCGACCCACGCACTCAGGTTGAGGTTAAACGCATAGCTGATGATGCCCACCGGCAGGATCTGCTTCCACACCAGGGGCTGGCGAATATAGGTGCGGCCGATCAGGTCGAAACTGGCGTACACCAGAAAACTGCATAACGTCAGCGTGCCTGCGATCACCAGCGTGCGCAGTTTGAAATCGCCCAAGGTCTGCACCACTTCGCTCCAGTCGATACGCCGGGCGAGCATGGTGAACAGTACGATCAGCAGCAGGAAGAAGGCGATGGTCAGCGGTTTCTTCCAGCGCTTGAACCGCGAGCCTTTGGTTTCAGACGTCATGGGACGGGCTCTCGAAAGGTTTCAAACGGGGCTTGTGCGCCGGTAACCAACCCGTCAGCGCGGGAAAGTGGCGCATCACATGGAACACCAGGAACCCCACGGTCAATCGCCAGAGCCACAGGCGCGGCTTACGGTTTTTCGGCATCGTCTGGCAATGATTTTTTGCCAGGGTTTCCAGGCGTTCATACAGCTGCTGATTGAACGCACGGTCGCGGATCAGCACGTTGGCTTCCAGGTTCAGCGACAGGCTCAACGGGTCCAGGTTGCTCGAACCAACGGTGCTCCATTCGTCATCCACCAAGGCGACTTTGCCATGCAGCGGGCGCTGGCAGTATTCGTGAATCACCACGCCATCCTTGAGCAGATAGTCGTAGAGCATGCGCGCCGCCAGCTTGGCCAGCAGCACATCGGGCTGGCCCTGCATGATCATTTGCACCTGCACGCCACGGCGCGCTGCATTGCGGATCTCGCGCAGCAAGCGGTAGCCGGGGAAGAAGTAAGCGTTGGCGATCACCACGCGATGTTGTGCCTTGCTCAATGCGTACACATACGCTTCTTCGATGTCGTCGCGGTGCTGCAGGTTGTCGCGGTAGATCAAGCGCACCTGGCCGTCGCTCTTGTCGGTGGACCACAACGCCGGTCGCTGCTGGCGCCGCCGCCAACCGCGCCGCTTACGTACCTGGCGACCGCTTTGGGCAAGGGCGAAATGATGCACGTCCGCCACCGCCGGGCCGGTCACCCGAACCGCATAGTCCTGCTTGGCCTCAGGCCCATAGTCACCCAAGTGATCGGCGGAAAAATTGATCCCGCCGATGAACGCCACCTCGGCGTCCACCACCACAATCTTGCGGTGCAGGCGGCGGAACCAATTGGTACGAATGCCGAGGGTTTTCGGCGCAGGGTCGAACATCTGCACAGCCACGCCCGCCTCGGCCAGCTCACTGAGAAACACCGGGCTCAACTCGCCGCAGCCAAAACCGTCGAGGCTGACCACCACGTTCACGCCGCGCTGCGCGGCCTCGATGAGAATGCCCTGCAGCTCATGGCCGACCTTGTCTTCGAAGAGAATGAAGGTCTCCAGCAGGATCTCCCGCCGCGCCGCGCGCAGTGCCTCGAACACCTTGGGAAAGTACGCCTCGCCATTCTCGAGCAACTCAACCTGGTTGCCGCTCTGCCAGCCGTAATCCAGGTCACGGGCCTTGGCTTCATCCGGCGGCTGGTCAGTGGAAATATGTTCTACGGCAACGTTCATAGTTCGATCTCCACCGACAGCGGCACGTGGTCGGACAAATGCGACCAAGGCCGTGAGGTCAGCACCCGAGGGTTATGCACTTTCACATTGCGCACATAGATGCGGTCCAGTGGCAGCAAGGGCAGGCGCGCCGGGAAGGTGCGCGGGAGTTTGCCGTGGGTTTCGATGAAGACTTCCCGCAGTCCGCTTTGACTGAGGTCGGCCTTCTGGCGCCAATCGTTGAAGTCGCCCGCGACCACCAGCGGTGCACCGGCCGGGATCTCGCTGATGCGCTGCTCCAGCAAGCGCAACTGTTGCTGGCGATGCACCTCACGCAGGCCCAGGTGGATGCAGATCGCGTGCACTTCCTGCCCGGTGCCCGGCAAGCGCAGCACGCAATGCAGCAGCCCACGGTTTTCATGCCCGCTTTGGGAGATATCGAGGTTGTCGTAGTGCACGATCTGGAATTTCGACAGCAGGGCATTGCCGTGGTCGCCGTGGGGGTAGACCGCATTGCGCCCGTAGGCGAACTGCGGCCAGATGCTGTCGGCAAGGAACTCATACTGAGGCATGTTCGGCCAGTCGCTGAAGCGCTGGGGGTGACGCTCATGAGTGCCGTGAATTTCCTGCAGGAACACCATGTCGGCGCCCACACTGCGCACCGCCTCACGCAGCTCGGGCAGGATGAAGCGTCGATTGAGGGCGGTGAAACCCTTGTGGATATTGACCGTCAGCACCGTGAAGCGACTGATGGCGACGCTGGGGGTTACGGGCACCCAGTCAGGGATCGCAGCCATAATTGCTCCTGTGAAAAAGTGGGGGCCTGGCCCCCGTTTATGGCTGACTATGATTTTTGGCTGAAAGTTTCCACCTTCCTACAGACGGCATAGAACCCATGTGGGAGGGGGCTTGCTCCCGATAGCAGTCGATCAGTCGACACCTGCATCAACTGCCCCACCGCTATCGGGAGCAAGCCCCCTCCCACATTGGATGTGTATGGCTGCTGATTCAGTGCCGGCGACTATCCGCGTCGAACGCTCTGCGTACACCGGCCCCAACCGATCCAGGCCGTGTGGATGAGCGCCATATGCGTCACGATCAACCCGCCGCCCCAGGCGCCACCGGCGATCCCCAGGTTAAAGGCAATGGGCATGGCTGCAACTCCGGTGGGTTTCAATCAGGAGCGCAGTGACGAGTGTTGGCTGTTGCGGAAAAAGCCAGGGATTGGCATTTGATAGTTGCCTGCAAGTCAAAGATGCCGCAAACGGGGAACGATCAAGGCTCAAACCCGTCAGTTCCTTACAGACCCTTCTGAAGGAGCCCGGTGTTTTGCTGAATCTAAAGACTGCATTACTGCTCGGCGCGCTGCTGTTTTGTCCCAGTGCCGCACTGCAAGCCGCGGCCACCGCTCCGGAACCTGAAGCGCCGGCCAAGCCGGAATTGCTGGTCGAGGGCGGCCTGCTCGGCGCGATCAGCTCCAGCATCGATGATGTGCAAGAGAAGCTCGACCTCAACCAGAACCTGATCGACGCCTGGCGCCTGCGGGCCGACCGTGCGGCGGATGAAGTCGGGCGGCTGGTCGACCAGACGTCCGAGCGTTCGCCATGGAGCATCGCAGGGAACTTCCTGCTGTTGTCAGGGGTGTGGATCGGCGCCTTTACCCTGCTGACGCTGCTAGGGCGTTTTATCGTCCAACGCGTGAGCCGGCGCCCATTTGTCGCCCGGCGCGGGCGCCTGCAAGCGGTGCTTGGGTATGTGCTGCCCTACACGATTCCCGCGCTGATCTGCCTGCCGCTGACGCTGTACGTCAGCCACTTTTTACCCACATCGATAGGGCGTGCGCTGGCGTTGTGTTTTGCCTACGCCACCAGCAGCGGTATTTTTTCCACGTCGATGCTGTTGTGCGTGATTGTGATGTTCAATGTCGGCCACAAGCGCCCGGCGGTGCAGATTATCCGCAGCTACTGTCCCACGCCGTTGTTCCTGATCGGCTTTCTCGTCGCCCTCAGCGACGCGCTGACCAGCCCGCAAATCGCCCGTCAGTTCGGCGGCAATATCACCAGCAGCATCGCGGTGTTTACCGGCCTGTTCGCCGCCGTGATCTTCGGCGTGCTGGTGGTGCGCCTGCGTCGACCGGTGGCCCACCTGATCCGCAATCGACCCTTGACTCAACGCCTTAAACACCCGGCGTTGCAGCAATCACTGCGGGTGTTTTCCGGGTTGTGGTACTGGCCGATCCTGTTGATGGTGCTGGTCTCGGCGATCAATTTGATCGGGGCCGGCGACGATAACCAGAAGGCCCTGCGTTGTGCGTTGTTCACCACCATTTTGCTGATTGGTACGGTGTTCCTGAGCACCGTGCTGCAACACCTGTTCAAATCCCGCAGCCAGGTCGCGATCCAGCGCAGCAGCGCCTACAAGGAACGCTTCCTCAGCTTGTTGCACGCGATCCTGCGTATCGTCATGGCCATCGCCTTTATCGAGATTCTTGGACGAATCTGGGGCGTGTCGCTGTTCGAATTTGCCCAGCGTAACTCGGTGGGCCGGGCGATCAGCGACTCCCTCAGCAGCATCGGCCTGATCCTGCTGATGACCTGGCTGTTCTGGGTGGTGCTCGACACGGCGATCCAGGAAGCGCTCAAGCCACCGGTCAATAAACGCTCCAGCCGCCAGCCCAGCACGCGGGTCAAAACCATCCTGCCGCTGCTGCGCAACGCGGTGAAAATCATCCTGGTGGTGATCTGCGCGATTACCACCATGGCCAACCTCGGGATCAACGTCGCGCCGCTGCTGGCGGGGGCCGGGGTGGTCGGCCTGGCCATCGGCTTCGGGTCGCAGCAACTGGTGCAGGATGTGATCACCGGCCTGTTCATCATCATCGAAGACACCCTGTCCATCGGCGACTGGGTGGTGCTTGACTCCGGCCACGCCGGCACCGTCGAAGGCCTGACCATCCGCACCCTGCGCCTGCGCGACGGCAAGGGCTTTGTGCACTCGGTGCCGTTCGGGCAGATCAAGGCGGTCACCAACCAATCGCGGCAATTTGCCTATGCGTTCTTCTCAGTGCAGTTCACCTACGACACCGACGTGGACAAGGCAGTGGAGCTGATTCGCGAAGCGGGGCAGTCGATCCGTGATGACGTGTTCCTCAAGTACAACCTGCAAGGGCCGCTGGAGGTGTTCGGTGTCGACAAGATGGACCTCAATGGCGTGGTGCTTACCGCGCAGTTCCGCACCGTGTCGGGCGGGCAGTATGCAGTGAGTCGCGCGTTCAATCAGCGCCTCAAAAAGCTTGTGGATAACTGTGATGAGGTGCACTTCGCGCAGACTTATCCACAGCAGGTGCTGTTGCCTAAACGTGCGGCGCAGGTGGATGAGCCGGATGAGGAGGTGCCCGCATCGGTGGTGCTTACCGAGCAGCCCAGGCCTCAGTAATTCTGCGGTGACTGGGCCGACGCCTTCACGAGCAAGTCCGCTCCCACAGGTGGGCCCTATTCCAAGGTTGGACTCGGTCCACCTGTGGGAGGGGGCTTGCCCCCGATGAGGTCCTTGGAAGTCACCCCAACACTCAATGCCTGATCAGCCTCTCCTGCACCGCCTGCCGATCCACCTCTACTAACACCTGCTGCTTGCCCGCCACCATGACCGCCGCGGGCAACCCATCCCGGTACACAATGCGATTGCCACTCACCGCCGGCACCTTGGTGCCCGGTAACAGCGTGCCCACCAGGTTCAACGGGTCTGCGCCACACACCGCAATCAAACTCCCATCATGGGGTCGACGCCGCACTTCACGCAGCAACGGAATCGCCTCCGGCAACGCAAACTGTTCCCCCGCCAAACCACTGACAAACCGCCCACCCCGAATCTCCCCGCGCGCCTCCAGCCGATGGAAAGTGCGCAGCAACTCGCGCCAGCTCGGCAGCCACTCCGCCTCGCGCTCCAGCAAGCGCCAGAACACCACGCCATAGCGGCGCAGCAAGGTCATCGCCACATGCTCCAGGGTCTCGGCGGAAGGCGGACCTGCGGCAGTCGACGGGCGTCGGATCAGCGCCCAACGCCCCGCATCGTCCATACCGCCGATAAACGCGCCGCGCCCGCGCCGACTGCTGCGCGCCTGGCGTTTGCTCGCGGGGGTGGTCAGCGCACGCAACCCGGCAAAGCTGTCGGCGTTCACCACACCGGCACCGACCAGTTCCTGCAAAGCGGTTTCCAGTTCGCTGCGCAGTAAGTGGGCTTCATGCACCAGTTCATCAAAAAACAGCGCGCCGTGGTCGCGCAGGGCTTGATGCACCTTCTGCGCCTTGGGCGACAGCGTGGTGGCGTCGGTGGGTTCGGTCAGTCCGCTCCACAGTCCCACTTGGTTGCGTGGCAGCAACACCACCGGAGTGCTGCGCAATGCCATGGCGCTGGTCTTGTTGCTCAAGCGCGTCCATACCAGTTTGCCGCTGCGGCATAACTCATCGAGCCAGGTCGAGGAGTAATCCTTGAGCCGCGCACTGAGCAAATCGCTGTCCCAGGCGGAAGTGGCGGCGGCGTAACCTTCGAACTGCCCGACGATCTGCGGCAACATCGCGCTGCCCTGGCCACGGGTGCCGTCGGACAAATGCTGCCAATCGAACAGAAAACGCATGAAGTCCTGCAGCGCCACCGGCTCGATTTCCCGGCGTAGGCGCTTAACCGTGTAACGATGAATGCGCGCCAGCAGATGGCGTTCGCACCATTGCTCCTGGGTGGCGCCGGGGCTGAAATGCCCGCGCAGCACGTAGCCTTCATGCTCCAGGCGGGCCAGTGCCTGAGTGACATCCGCCACCGGCAAGGCCAGGGGCGCGGCGATCTCGATCAGGCTCAGCGGGCCAAACCCACCGAGGCGCGCGCGAAGCACTTCCGTGACGGCCTCCTCAACGGTCCAGGGCTCATCGAAGCCGGGCAGCAACGGCACGTTGCCGGGGTAGATCGTCTGCACACAACTCAGGCGTTCGACGGCGACCCACAGGCGGGTGTGTAAGTGAGTGTGCAGTTGATAGGCGCGGCCACTCTGGGCCAATGCGTGCAGCCAAGTCGCCCATTGCGGCGTGACTTCGTTATCGGCGATGCACGCCAGGCTCATCAACGCCTCATGCATTTCGTCCGGTCCGTTGGGCGCCGGCCAGGCTTCTTCGCGCACGCCGGCGATGGCATCCGCATCCAGTGCGCCGAGGTCGTCGGTGCTCTGCGGGTCGCTCCAGCGCCGGTTGAGCACGGCCTGGGTGCGGCGCTCTTCCAGGGGGGCATCGTCGAGAAAGGTGTAGGGGCGGGCGCTGAGGATTTCTGCGGCCATGGGCGAGGGCGCGGGCAGGTCGCGGCTGATCAGGCGCACCTCGCCATGTTCCATGCGCCGCAACAGCGCAAGCCAACCCTCGCTGTCCATGGCTTCGTGCAGGCAGTCGTCGAGCGTTTGCTCGACCAGCGGGTGTTCAGGCACCTCGCGCTCGCCGGCGAGGTTTTCCAGGCAAGCGATCTGGTCGGGGAAGACGCTGGCAATCAGGTCTTCGCTTTTCATGCGCTGAATCTGCGGCGCCACTTTGCGCCCCCCGGTATAGCGCGGCAACGCCAGCGCCACCCCCGCATTCCAGCGCCAGCGCACGCCAAACAGCGGCGCATCCAGCACCGCCTGGATCAGGATGTGCTCGGCACTCTGGCTATTGAGGTAACGCCACACTTCGTCCAGCTCGAAACTGTGGCTGGTTGACAGCGACAGCACGATTGCATTTTCACTGGCCGCCGCCTGCAATTCGACATTGAACGTGCGGCAAAAACGCTTGCGCAGGGCCAGGCCCCAGGCGCGGTTGACGCGGCTGCCGAACGGCGTGTGGATGATCAGTTGAGTGCCACCGGACGCGTCGAAAAACCGCTCCATGATCAACGTGTCCTGGGACGGCAACGCACTCAGGGCCAGGCGAGCGCGGGCCAGGTAATCGAGGATCTGCTCGGCGCTGGCGCGGTTCAGGCCGAGGGTGTCGGTAAGCCAATCCTGTGCGGCGTGCAGGTCACCCGGCGTGGCGCTGAGCAGCGCGTCCATCTGACCTTGAAGGCGCGCCACCGCCGCTGACAATTCGTGGCTGCGCCCCGGCGCCTCACCGAGCCAGAAGGGGATGGTCGGCGGTTGGCCATGGGCGTCCTCGACGCGCACTTTGCCGGCTTCGACCCGCAAGATGCGATACGAGGTGTTGCCCAGCTGGAAGATATCCCCGGCGATGCTTTCCACCGCGAAGTCTTCGTTGACGCTGCCGATGTTCAGGCTCTGGGGTTCGAGCAACACGCTGTAGTCGGCGTTGTCGGGGATGGTGCCGCCACTGGTGACGGCGGTCAGCTTGGCGCCCCGTCGACCGCGCAGGGTGCGAGTCAGGGCGTCGCGGTGCAGGTAGGCGCTGCGGATGCCCTGGCGACCGTTGTAACCGTCGGAGAGCATTTGCAGCAGTGCCTGGTAGTGGCGCTCATCCAGCGTGGCGTAGGGCGCGGCGCGGTGGATGAGCGCCAGCAAGGCCTGCTCGGACCATTCCTGGGCGCTGACCTCGGCGATGATCTGCTGGGCCAGTACATCCAGGGGCGCCACGGGAATCTGCAGCGTGTCGAGTTCGCCCCGGCGCACGCAGTCGAGCAGGGCGGCGCATTCAATCAGGTCGTCGCGGGTGGTGGCGAACAGTCGTCCCTTGGGCGTGCCACCCACCTGGTGGCGGGAGCGACCGACTCTTTGCAGAAAGCCGTTGATGGAGCCGGGCGAGCCAATCTGGCAAACCAGATCGACATCGCCGATATCAATCCCCAACTCCAGGGACGCGGTGGCGATCAGCACCTGCAGCTCGCCGCCCTTGAGGCGCTGTTCGGCGTCCAGGCGCATTTCCTTGGCCAGGCTGCCGTGGTGGGCGGCCACGGCGGTTTTGCCCAGGCGCTCGCTCAAATGCCGCGCCAGGCGCTCGGCCAGGCGCCGGGTGTTGACAAAAATCAGCGTGGTACGGTGTTCGCGGGCCAACTCGGCGAGGCGGTCGTAGACCCGCTCCCACACATCGTTGGCCATCACCGCAGAGAGCGGCACGGGCGGCACCTCGATATCCAGGTCGCGCGGGCGGGCGTGGCCGATATCCACAATCGCGCACGCCCGGCCGCTGCCGACGAGGAACCGCGACACCGCGTCGATGGGCTTTTGCGTGGCCGACAAGCCGATGCGCATCAGTGGCTCGGCGCACAAGCCTTGCAGGCGTTCCAGGCTCAAGGCCAGGTGGCTGCCACGTTTGCCGGCGGCGATGGCGTGGATTTCATCGATGATCACCGTGCGCGTGCTGGCGAGCATCTGTCGGCCGGAGTCCGAGCCCAGCAGCACGTAGAGCGATTCCGGGGTGGTCACCAGGATATGCGGCGGGCGCTTGCGCATCAGTGCGCGGTCTTTTTGCGGGGTGTCACCGGTGCGCACGGCGGTGCGGATGGCCAGCGGCGGCAGGCCCAGGTTCCGCAGATGCTCAGTGATCCCGGCCAGCGGGTTTTGCAGGTTGATCTGGATGTCGTTGGACAGCGCCTTGAGTGGCGACACATAGACCACCAGGGTTTCATCCGGTAGTTCACCGCCGTTGGCCAGGCCTTGGTGGACCAAGTCATCCAGCACCGCCAGGAACGCTGTGAGCGTCTTGCCGGAGCCGGTGGGCGCGGCGATCAGTGTTGATTGGCGCTGGCGGATCAGCGGCCATGCCTGGGCCTGGGCGCCTGTCACCGAGGGGAAGGTGCTGCGGAACCAGGTGCTGACGGCGGGGTGGAAGCCGGTCAATGCGGTGTCGGTGGATTCAGGAAGGTTCATGAAGTGATTGATAGCCCCTGTTCCAACAAGTTGCAATCGCGCACTTTATCCGTGACGGTTGCGCTACAAACCCGCAAAATGCAACGATTCTGACAAATACCTGAAAACCTTCGTTCCACACAGACCGGGCCTGCTCAATCTATGCGAATGCGCCTTATGTTACTGGGCGGCGGGAATGCCCTCGGGCAGGCGCTGATTCGCCTCGGTGCAGAGGAAGACATCGGTTTCCTCGCCCCCAAACCGCCCAAAGACGGCTGGGATGCCGCGAGCCTTACCCAACTGCTCGACGACACCCGTCCCGATGCGTTGATCAACCTCGCCTACTATTTCGACTGGTTCCAGGCCGAGGTGGTCAGCGAAACCCGTTTGGCCGCCCAGGAATTCGCCATCGAGCGCCTGGCCGAACTGTGCCAGCACCACAACATCACCTTGCTGCAACCGTCCAGCTACCGCGTGTTCGATGGCTCCCGCGCCACCGCCTACAGCGAAAAAGACGAGCCGGTGCCCCTGGGCCTGCGCGGCCAGGCGTTGTGGCGAATCGAACAGAGTGTGCGTGCCACCTGCCCACAACATGTGCTGTTGCGTTTCGGCTGGCTGCTGGATGACAGCGTCGACGGCACCCTCGGGCGCTTCCTGGCGCGGGCCGAGAAACCGGATGAATTGCTGATGGCGGACGACCGTCGCGGCAACCCGACGCCGGTGGATGACGCGGCGCGGGTGATCATCTCGGTGCTCAAGCAACTCGATTGCGCGGCGCCGTTGTGGGGCACGTACCACTACGCCGGGCATGAGGCGACCACACCGTTGGCGCTGGGCCAGGCGATTTTGACTGAAGCACGTACCTTCCACCCGCTGGCGATCGAATCCCCCACCGCCCAGGCCCATGCGGCCCGGCCGGATGCGGCGGATGAGCCGCAACACGCGGTGCTGGCTTGCAAGAAAATCCTTCACACCTTCGGCATCAAGCCACGGGCGTGGCGGGCGGGGCTGCCGGCGTTGCTGGACCGGTTCTACCGTCACAGCTGATCCCGCACACAAACCTAATGTGGGCACGAGCCAAATGTGGGAGGGGGCTTGTCCCCGATAGCGGTGGTTCAGTCAAATATGTGTTGGCTGACACACTGCAATCGGGGGCAAGCCCCCTCCCACATTGAGTTTTGTGTTACTGGTCAGGTTGGTGTCAGAACTTGTAGCCGATACCCACCATGTAGACCATCGGGTCCACGTCCACATTGACCTTGGCGCGCGTGCCCTGGCCCAGGGCATTGTTGTCCACCGTCGCTTTGGTGCTGATGTCGATGTAGCGCGCCTGGGCGTTGATCATCCACTTGTCGTTGATCATGTAGTCGGCACCGATCTGCGCCGCCCAGCCCCAGGAGTTTTCGGCCTTGAAGTTGCTGAAGCCTGCGTCCGATGCGCGGCTGCCGACGTGTTCGTCATAGATCCAGGTGTAGTTGATACCCGCGCCCACGTACGGCTGGAAAGCCGACTTGTTGTCCAGTGGGTAGTACACGACGCTCAGGGTCGGCGGCAGGTGTTTCAGGGTGCCGAGTTTGCCGTTCGCGGCGCCGAGGGCGGTGTTCTTGATCTTCACGTCATGCTCGAACGGTGTGGCCGCCAGCAGTTCGATACCGACGTGGTTGGTCAGCATGTAGGCGAAGTTCAAGCCCAACTGAGTGTCGCTGCTCATGGTCGCCTTGCCGCCCAGATTGGCGCCGGCCAGTGGGCCCTGGTCAACCTTGACGCTGCTGCTGTCTGCCTTCGGGTTCACGGTGATTGCACCGGCGCGAATCAGAATGTCGCCCGCTTCGTGAGCGTGTGCAACAGGGGCAGCGAGGGCGAGCGCGAAGAGGGACGCGCCGAGCAGAGACTTGTTCATGGGAGCTCCAAAGGACGTTTAAAAGTTGTACGTCCAATGGTAAAGATCGTTCCGTTCGGTCTTTTGACTCAGCTCAATGAAAGGGCGATCAGCGCTATTCCGGCAGCTCGTACATGTAAATTTTCTCGGCATCCATCTGGTAACCGGCATCGGCGAGTTCGCTGGTGGACGGTTTGACTTGCATCGCGCCTTCGATCCAGTACGGCTGGTAGAGCTCATCGAGCTTCACGCCGATTTCGCTTTTGACATGCACGATCTGGTTCGACGGTGGCGGCGGCACATGGATGCACGCGCCGAAATACGGCACCAGCAGAAACTCGGTGGTACGGCCTTCTTCGCTGACTTCCAGCGGCACGATATAACCCGGTAAACGGATGTGCTGACCGTCGAGGCTCTGCACCACCGGCGCATTGGGCAAATCCTGTTTGGCGGCCGGCGCCGCCTCGACGGACAACGCATCGGCCATGTTCGACAGGTCGTGCAGCGGTTTCATATTGGGAATTTCCGGCGGCGCGTCCGGCGGGATCATTTCCTGCCAGGACAAGTCCTTGGGCTGATCTTCCGCCCAGGCGGGCAGGGCAATCAGCAGAAACAGGGCAAGCAGGGCGCGACGCATCAAAGCCTTCCTCATAAACGTATGGACAGGCCATCGGCCAGGGATTGTCGATAGGCGCGCCAGGCGGGCACGCTGCCCATCAACAGCGCTGCCGCCAGGATACCGGCGAGCAACGTCCATTCATATTCGCTGGGCCACGACATCGGCAAGTCCAGGCCGTAGTTGGCCTGCAGGTACCCGCGCGACGCGGCCATGCACACGTACAGCAAACCCACGCCCGCGATCACGCCAGACAGCGCCAGGGCGAAGGCTTCGAAGATCAGCAGCGTCGCGATATGCCACGGGCGTGCGCCCACCGAACGCAGGATCGCCATCTCGCGGCGGCGTTCGTTGAGGCTGGTGAGGATCGCCGTGAGCATGCCGATCAGGCCGGTGAGCACCACGAACAGCGAGATCACGAACAGGGCTTTTTCGGCGGTGCCCATCATGCTCCACAGCTCTTGCAGTGCCACGCCGGGCAGGATCGCCAGCATCGGTTCGCCGCGGAATTCGTTGATTTCCCGTTGCAGGGCGAAGGTGGAAATCTTGTTGTTCAGGCCGAGCATGAACGCGGTGATGGCCTGCGGTGTAAGGTCCATGTTACGTGCCTGGTCGGCGCTGATACGGCCTTTGAGCTGCGCGGGCACGCCGTTGTGCCAGTCGATATGGATCGCTTCCATGCCGCCGAGGCTGATGTGCAACGTGCGGTCCACCGGCGTGCCGGTGCGCTTGAGAATGCCGACCACGGTGAACGGTTTGTCGTCGTGCTTGACCAGGCTGACCACCGCCACGCCGTGGGCGAGCACCAGTTTGTCGCCGAGTTTGTAATGCAACGCGTCGGCGACTTCGGCACCGAGCACCACTTCGAACGGGTCGGTCGCGAAGGCGCGGCCGCTGGCCAGTTCGAGGTTTTGCTTGCGGCCGTATTGGTAGTGTTCGAAGTAGGACGCGTTGGTGCCCATCACGCGGTAGCCGCGATGGGAGTCGCCGAGGGACATCGGGATCGCCCACTTCACCTGGGGGCTGGCGGCAAAGTGTTCGAAACTGTCCCAACGGATGTTGTTGGTGGCGTTGCCGATGCGGAACACCGAGTACAGCAGCAGGTTGACCGAGCCCGAGCGGGCGCCGACGATCAGGTCGGTGCCGCTGATGGTGCTGGCGAAACTGTTGCGCGCCTCAACGCGCACGCGCTCCACCGCGAGCAACAAGCAGACTGAAAGCGCGATGGCGAAAGCAGTGAGGATCGCGGTAAAGCGGCGATTAGCCAGGCTGGCCATGGCTAGACGGAACAGATACATCTCAAACCTCTGCGGGCGTGGCGGCGCGATTGAGTTCGGCCAGCGACAGGTTGCGGTCGAACAGCGAAGCCAGGCTCTGGTCATGGCTGACAAACAACAGGCTGGCGCCCGCTTCGCGGCATTCGGCGAACAGCAGTTGCAGGAAGGCTTCGCGGGCGTCGTAGTCCAGGGCCGAGGTAGGCTCGTCGGCGATCACCAGTTCCGGCTGGCCGATCAACGCACGGGCGGCGGCCACCCTTTGTTGCTGGCCGATGGACAGCGAGTCGGCACGCCTTTCGAGCAGGTCTTTGTCTTTCAAACCCAGGTGCGCGAGCAACGCAGCGGCGGCCTGGTCGACACTGCCGTGGCGCTGTTTTGCTCGTTGCGCGCGCAGCGTGGAAAAGTGGCACGGCAATTCGACGTTCTCGCGCACCGACAGGAACGGCAGCAGGTTGAACTGCTGGAAGATGTAGCCGGTGTGGTCGACGCGGAAACGGTCGCGGGCACCGGCCGAGAGCTCAGTCAGCTCCTGGCCGAGCAGGCGGATGCTGCCTCGGCTGGGTTTCTGCACGCCGCCGAGCAGGCCCAGCAGTGTGGTTTTGCCACTGCCGCTCGGGCCTTTGAGAAACAGGGTTTCCCCCGCTTCCAGGCGGAACGCGGGGATGTCCAGCAACTGTGGGTGCCCGGGCCAGTTGAAGCCCAGGTCAGACAGTTCGATCAATGCGTGGGTCATGGGGACTCAGAACTTCAGGGTGGCTGCGGTGGCCGTCGCTTCAACACCTTGCTGGCCGCTCGGGCCGATCAGTTGTACCTGAATTTTCTGGGTGGCGGGGAAGGTCTTGAACACCTGGGTCAGGTCAAGAGTGCTCAGCGCCGTCGGTGTGGCACAGGTGAACTGGTAGTGCGCGTGGATTTCGCTGTGGTCGTGAGGGTGTTCGTGGGCGCCGTCTTTGGCGTCGTCATCATCGTCGTCATGGTCGGCTTCGGGCTTATCGCCGAACAGTGGACTGTTGAGCTCCTGGGTGCTGACCACGCAACCGGAAGCCTTAGGCAGGTTGAACAGGGCGACGGGGTTCTCCAGTTGCTTGCGCGCGGCGGCGACCTTGGCTTTGTCCGCCGGGGTGGTGGCCAGGTGTTCGAAACCCACCAGGTTCATTGCCGGGCTGTCCAACTCAAGCTCCAGGGCCTGGCCGTCGAGCACTGCGTTGAGGCGGCCGACGCCATGCTCGTGGGCGCCGAGGCTGCCGTGTTCATGGTCGTGGTCGTCATGAGCATGGGCAACCGCCAATGGCAGCAGGGCAAACGGCAAAGCAAGCAACAAACGGCGCATGAGAAGACTCCAGAACATGAAATTTTTGTTATGTGATCTTATAACAATTGGCTGAGAGTTTGACCGCCCGCTTGGCGTTGCGCAAGCCGCATGGGAGCATGCTTGTCGGAAAAATGCAGGAGTAAGGACGATGTTGCGAATTCGTGGAACGGTCGGCGACCTGCCGGTGGACTTGACCCTGGAGCTCGATGACGGCGATTGGGCACGGCTGGGCGCGCACTTGCAGGCTACGCCCGTCGCCAGCCCGGCCGCCGCGCCCGTGGCTCCGGTCAAACACAATGATGAGCTGTGGCAGGGCGCCCAGGCGCTGTTGCGCAAGGCCGGACAGCTCAGTGGCCTGGAGTTGCTTGACCAGTTGGAAGGCCTGGCCGGCGACGCCTCGGCGGGCAAGCGCCTGTTGGTACGCCTGCGCCACAGCGCCCAGGTGAAGGTTGCCAGCGGCGGGGATACGCCGCTGTACAGCTGGGTCGGCGATTAGTACAGCGCGGCGAACAACTTGCGGCGGTACACGGTCACCAGCGGGTGGTCGTTGCCCAGCAGTTCGAACACCTGCAGCAAGGTCTTGTGCGGCAGGCCTTCGCTGTAGCTGCGGTTGCGGATAAACAGCTTGAGCAAACCTTCCAGCGCCGCGTCGTACTGTTGGCGCGCCAGTTGCTGGATCGCCAACTGATAGGCCGCTTCGTCGTCCTGCGGGTTTTGCGCCAGGCGGCTTTTCAAGTCGGCGGCGTCCGGCAGGTCGGCAGCCTGGCGCAGGAAGGTGATCTGCGCCTTGGCCCCGGCGAGGGCGGCTTTGTGATCGTCGCTCTTCACCGCGTCCAGCACGGTCTGGGCTTCACCCAATTCACCGCGTTCGGCCAGGCAGCGGGCGTACAGGATCAACGCCGCGGCGTTAGTGTTGTCTTCGCCCAGCAGCGTCACCAGCACGGCTTCAGCATCGCTGATGCGACCTTCGGCAAACAGTGCCTGGGCCTGCTCCAACGGATCCGCCGCCGCCGGTGGCGGCATCTGCACATGCGGCTCGAGCATCGCCCGCACCGCCGACTCCGGCTGCGCTCCGGCGAACCCATCCACCGGCTGGCCATCCTTGAACAGCACCACCGTCGGCAGGCTCTGAATGCCAAACCGCGCAACGATGTCCTGCTCGGCCTCGCAATCGACCTTGGCCAGCAGCAACTCGCCCTGATAACTCTCGGCAACCTTCGCCAGCATCGGCATCAACGCCTTGCATGGCGCGCACCACTCGGCCCAGAAATCCACCAGCACGGGTTTTTCGAAGGAGTTCTGGATCACGGCCTGGTCGAAATTGGCGGTGGTGACGTCGAAGATATACGGCGTGGGTTCACTCATGGGGCGTCTCGAATAAAGCGGGAATGGGGCAACTATAAGGGCTGGCGCTGGCTACCGGAAGCGGCTTGGAGTTCAAACGCGTGATGCCTGCCACGGTAGTGAGCGGGCTTGCCCCGCGCTGGGTGGCGAAGCCGCCCCAATCCGGTCACCGCAACCTTCCAGACAGAATTTAGCCGCCTGTTTTGGGGCGGCTCCGCCACCCGGCGCGGGGCAAGCCCGCTCACTACAGGAGGGGGGCTTTCAAGAGCGCTGCGAGTGGTAAAGACTCACCTTGCGAAACTCCCAAGGCTCCGCCAGGTCCGGCAATGTCAGTGCATCAAGAATTTCCAGCCTCCGATAATCCGGGTGCTGAAAGTCCCTCACGCGCGAATCCGCCACCAGCGCTTCGCGGCCTCGGGTCAGGAACTGATCCAGCAGCGGCAGGTTCGCCCGGTCGTAGAGCACATCGGCGACCAGGATCAGGTCGAAGCGGTCGGCTTCGGCGAAAAAATCGGCGGAGTAGCCCAGTTCTACACCGTTAAGCTCGGCATTCGCCCGGCATGACGCCAAGGCCAGTGGGTCCAGGTCGCAGGCCACCACTTCCCGTGCGCCAGCCTTGACCGCTGCAATCGCGGCCACGCCGGAACCCGCGCCAAAGTCCAGCACGCGCTTGCCCGCGACCCACTCAGGGTTCGCCGCCAGGTAGCGCGCCAGCGCCAGGCCGCTGGCCCAGCAAAAACTCCAGTAGGGCGGTTCATGCAGGATGCGGCGGGTTTCTTCGGGGCTGAAGGCGCGGTCCATGTTGTCGGCATCCAGCAGCCACAACGACAGCTCGGCGCCCGGCAACGGGCAGGGCACCAGCTGTGCGTCGCCGATCAGTTCGCTCAGCGCCGCTTGCAGGTCCAACGGTGGCGTCATGGTGCCTTGACGAGTTGCAGGGGGCCGGTGCTCTGGGTGATCGCCTGGGTGATGCGCACGGCGGGCAGGTGCAGGATCAGCTGGCCGGACTGGCTGGCGCGGCCGCGCAGTTCAACCCGCGCACCGGCGGGGAAGGCTTCGGGGTTGTAGCGCAGGCGGAAGGCCAGGGGCTGGCCATTGCCAGTCAGCACACTGCTGGCCAGCAGTTGTTGCGGACGCGAACGGTCGTCGATCACCAGCAACGCCATCTCGACTTCAGCGCCGGCCGGCACGTTGGTCAGGCTGCCGCTGATTTCACGCTGGTAGGCGGGCAGGGGACCGGTGTCTTCAATGCCGGGGACTTTTTTCTCTTGCGCAGGCGCCGGTTGAGGGGCGGCAGGCTTGGGGGCTTCGCTGCTGCAGGCGACCAGGACACTGAACAGGGTGAGCAAAACAAGTGGTCGTAACTGCATGTACGGCTCCAGAAAGGACAAAATCCGTGGCTTGAAAAATATGAAACATAATAGCCAGCCTATATACCGTAAAGGCTATGGCTTGTCTTGCCACGGGGATGCGCTACCATGGCCCTCCCTTTATTTGTTGCCTGCCCACCATGCACTGTCCCTTCTGCGGTGCCAACGACACCAAGGTCATTGACTCGCGTCTGGTCGCCGAGGGCGATCAAGTGCGTCGCCGGCGCGAATGCCTGGCCTCTGGCTGCGGTGAACGTTTCACCACCTTCGAAACCGCCGAACTGGTATTGCCACGGCTGATCAAGTCCGACGGCAGCCGCCAACCCTTCGACGAAGAAAAACTGCGCGCCGGTATGCAGCGCGCCCTGGAAAAACGCCCGGTGAGTGTCGAGCGGCTGGAGGCGGCGCTGGTGCATATCAAGCACAAGCTGCGTGCGACCGGCGAGCGCGAGGTCAAGAGCCTGGTGGTTGGAGAACTGGTAATGGGCGAGCTGCAAAAGCTCGACGAAGTTGCCTATATCCGTTTCGCCTCGGTGTATCGACGCTTCCAGGACCTCAATGAGTTCCGCGAAGAGATCGACCGCCTGGCCCGTGAGCCTGCCAAAGAATGAATTCACCCTCTGCCGAACAAGCTGTGCTCGACGCCCATTACATGGCCCGCGCCCTCGAACTGGCGCGCAAGGGTCTGTACACCACCCACCCCAACCCTCGGGTGGGCTGCGTGATTGTGCGCGATGGGCAGGTCGTCGGCGAAGGCTGGCACGTGCGCACCGGCGAGCCCCATGCCGAAGTTCATGCCCTGCGCGCTGCCGGTGACAAGGCGCGCGGCGCCACCGCCTATGTGACCCTCGAACCTTGCAGCCACTATGGGCACACCCCGCCGTGCGCCGATGCGCTGGTGAGTGCCGGGTTGGCGCGGGTGGTCGCGGCGATGCAGGACCCTAACCCGGAAGTCGCCGGGCGCGGCATGCAGCGCCTGGCCCAGGCCGGGATCGACGTGCGCAGCGGTGTGTTGGAAAGTGAAGCGCGGGCCCTCAACAGAGGGTTCCTCAAGCGCATGGAGCAGGGCCTGCCGTTTGTGCGGGTCAAGCTGGCGATGAGCCTGGACGGCCGCACCGCGATGGCCAGCGGCGAAAGCCAATGGATCACCGGCCCCGCCGCCCGCGCTGCCGTACAGCGCCTGCGCGCCGAGGCCAGCGTGGTGCTGACCGGCGCCGATACGGTGCTGGCCGACGGTGCACGCCTGACCGTGCGCGCCGCCGAACTCGGCCTGGATGACGCCACCACCGCCCTGGCCATGTCGCGCCCGCCATTGCGCGTGCTGATCGACGGCCGCCTGCGAGTGCCGCTCAACGCGCCGTTCTTCAAGGCTGGCCCGGCGTTGGTCATCACCTGCGTGACCGCCGAAAATCAGTTCCCCCGTGGCCCTGAGTGCCTGGTGGTGCCGGGTGTCGAAGGCCAGGTCGACTTGCGCTCGGCACTGGTCGCGCTGGCTGCGCGTGGCGTCAACGACGTGCTGGTGGAAGCTGGTCCAAGCCTGGCGGGTGCGTTTGCCCAACAAGGCCTGGTAGACGAATACGTGATATTCGTCGCAGGCAAGTTCCTCGGCTCCGCCGCCCGGCCTTTGCTGGACTGGCCGCTTGATAAACTGGCCGACGCCCCCCAACTCAAGATCACTGAAATGCGCGCTGTAGGCGACGACTGGCGGGTCACTGCCATCCCTGTGCCAGCAGCGAGCGTATAATTCCCGGCCTGCGCTTGAGCGTCAGCCCCTCGTTTTCAGGAGAACGAAATGTTCACCGGCATTATCGAATCCATCGGCAGCATCCGTGCAATGACCCCCAAAGGCGGCGACGTGCGCCTGCTGGTTGAAACCGGCAAGCTCGACCTCGGCGACGTCAAACTGGGCGACAGCATTGCGGTCAGCGGCGTGTGCCTGACCGTCATCGAACTGCCGGGCAACGGTTTTGCCGCCGACGTCAGCCGGGAAACCCTGGACTGCACCGCGATGAACGATCTCAAGGCCGGCAGCCCGGTCAACCTGGAAAAAGCCCTGACCCCGACCACCCGCCTGGGCGGTCACCTGGTCAGCGGCCACGTCGACGGCGTCGGCGAAGTGGTCGCCCGCAGCGAAAATGCGCGGGCCGTGGAATTTCGTATCCGCGCGCCCAAAGAGCTGGCCAAATACATCGCCCACAAAGGCTCGATCACTGTCGATGGCACCAGCCTGACCGTGAACGCCGTGAACGGCGCCGAATTCGAACTGACCATCATTCCCCACACCCTCAGCGAAACGATCATGGCCTCGTACCAGCCGGGTCGCCGGGTGAACCTGGAAGTCGACTTGCTTGCCCGTTACCTGGAGCGCCTGTTGATGGGCGATAAGGCCGCAGAGCCAACATCCGGGAACATCACCGAAAGTTTTCTGGCCGCTAATGGCTACCTGAAATCCTGACCAAGGGGGTGCCCTGTGGCGCTCAATAGTATCGAAGAACTGGTTGAAGACATCCGCCAAGGCAAGATGGTCATCCTGATGGATGACGAAGACCGCGAGAACGAAGGCGACATCATCATGGCCGCCGAGGCCTGCCAGGCTGAGCACATCAACTTCATGGCCAAGCATGCCCGTGGGCTGATCTGCATGCCCATGAGCCGCGAGCGTTGCGAGTTGCTCAAGCTGCCATTGATGGCGCCGCGCAATGGGTCGGGTTTTGGTACCAAGTTCACCGTGTCGATTGAAGCGACTACCGGCGTGACCACCGGTATTTCTGCCGCTGACCGCGCGCGCACGGTGCAAGCCGCCGCCGCCAAAGACGCCAAGGCCGAAGACATCGTCAGCCCAGGCCACATTTTCCCGCTGATGGCCCAACCGGGCGGCACCCTGGCCCGCGCCGGCCACACCGAAGCCGCCTGCGACCTGGCACGCATGGCCGGTTTCGAGCCAAGCGGCGTGATCTGCGAAGTGATGAACGACGACGGCACCATGGCTCGCCGTGCCGAACTTGAAGCCTTTGCCGCCGAACACAACATCAAGGTGGGCACCATTGCCGACCTGATTCACTACCGGATGATCCACGAACGTACCGTTCAGCGGATTGCCGAGCAGCCACTCGACAGCGAACTGGGCCAATTCAATTTGGTTACCTACCGTGATTCAGTGGAAGGCGACGTGCACATGGCCCTCACCCTGGGCACCATTTGCGCCGAAGAGCCGACCCTGGTGCGCGTGCACAACATGGACCCGCTGCGTGACCTGCTGATGGTCAAGCAACCGGGTCGCTGGAGCCTGCGCGCCGCGATGTCCGCGGTGTCCGAGGCGGGCAGCGGTGTGGTGCTGCTGCTCGGCAACCCGGTGGATGGCGACGTCTTGCTGGCGCATATCCGCGAAACGGCTGACCACGCGCCGGTGAAAAAGCCGACCACCTACAGCATCGTCGGTGCCGGTTCGCAGATCCTGCGGGACCTGGGCGTGCGCAAAATGCGCCTGATGAGCGCACCGATGAAATTTAATGCGATATCCGGTTTCGACTTGGAAGTAGTAGAATACGTGCCCTCCGAATAAAGGCTGGCGGTTTTCGCCCTTTGTTCGCGGTTCAAATATCACTAAGGGACGCGTCATACACGCGTCCCGGCTCTTTAAGAGATTTGTCGAATGACCCTGAAGACCATCGAAGGTACCTTCATCGCCCCCAAAGGCCGCTACGCCCTGGTGGTTGGCCGCTTCAACAGCTTCGTGGTTGAAAGCCTGGTAAGCGGTGCCGTGGACGCCCTGGTTCGCCACGGTGTGAGCGAGAGCGACATCACCATCATCCGTGCCCCTGGCGCCTTCGAAATTCCACTGGTTGCGCAAAAAGTTGCCCAGCAGGGTGAATACGCGGCGATCATCGCCCTGGGCGCGGTCATTCGTGGCGGTACCCCGCACTTCGAATACGTGGCCGGCGAATGCACCAAGGGCCTGGCCCAGGTGTCCATGGAGTTCGGCGTACCGGTCGCTTTCGGCGTACTGACCGTTGATTCCATCGAGCAAGCCATCGAGCGCTCCGGCACCAAGGCTGGTAACAAAGGCGCTGAAGCTGCCCTGTCCGCGTTGGAAATGGTCAGCCTGCTGTCGCAGTTGGAGGCCAAGTGATTTCCGACGAGAGCGACAACTTCAACCCGCGTGACCCACGCCCAGCCGATGCCGGCAAGCCATCCAAGAACGAGAAGCGTCGCGCTGCTCGGCAGTTGGCGACCCAGGCGCTGTATCAGCGTCAGATAGCGGGCGCTTCGTTGAACGAAATCGAGGCACAGTTTCGCGTCGACAACGATTTCACCTTCGCCGACCTGCCGTACTTCCACGACATCCTGCACGGTGTGCATGCCCACCTGACCGAGATCGATGCAGCCCTGGCGCCATGCCTGGACCTGACCATCGACGAGCTGGACCCGGTTGAGCTGTGCGTGATGCGCCTGTCCGCCTGGGAGCTGCTGTATCGCGTTGACGTGCCGTACCGCGTGGTGATCAACGAAGGTATCGAACTGGCGAAAGTCTACGGTTCGACCGACGGCCACAAGTTCGTCAACGGCGTGCTCGACAAGCTGGCACCACGCCTGCGTGAAGCCGAAGTGAAGGCGTACAAGCGCTGAATCGCGCTTGAAACCTGAATGGGCGAGTTTGAGCTGATCCGCAACTACTTCGCCGCCGCGCCTTGTGCGCAAGGCGGCGAGGGGATTGCCCTGGGGATCGGCGATGACTGCGCCTTGCTGGCGCTCCCCACTGGGGAGCAGTTGGCAATCTCCACCGATACACTGGTGGCCGGGGTGCATTTTGCCGACCCCTGCGACCCCTTCCTGCTCGGCCAGCGCTCGTTGGCCGTGGCGGTGAGTGACCTGGCCGCTATGGGCGCCCATCCCCTCGCGTTTACCCTTGCCCTTACCACACCGACGGTCGATGCCGATTGGCTGCAACGCTATGCCCAAGGGTTGAATGCCATGGCGCAACGTTGCGGCGTGGGGTTAGTGGGCGGCGATACCACGCGTGGCCCCCTGAGCCTGACCTTGACCGTGTTGGGTCGTGTGCCGGCCGGGCAAGCCTTGACCCGCAGCGGCGCGCGACCGGGCGACCTGCTGTGTGTCGGCGGCGAACTGGGCAACGCCGCCGGCGCCTTGCCGCTGGTATTGGGCCAGCGCAGCGCCGATGCGGCGATCGCCGATCCGTTACTGGCTCATTACTGGTCGCCGCAACCGCAGTTGGCCCTGGGGCTGGCGCTGCGCGGCAAGGCCACGTCGGCGATGGATATTTCCGATGGGCTCCTGGCCGATTGCGGGCATATCGCCACGGCATCACAGGTCAGCCTGTTGATTGAGCGCCAGCGTTTGCCGTTGTCCACGGCGCTGCTGGCGTTCGTCGGTGATGACGAAGCGCGGGTGGCGGCCCTGAGCGGGGGGGACGACTACGTGCTGGCGTTCACCCTGCCGCCCGCCGAACTGGCACCACTGCTGGCCGATGGGTTGCCGATCCATGTGATCGGCCGGGTCGAGCCGGGGCAGGGCGTAACCCTACTCGACGCAGACGGGCAGGACATCACCCCAGCCATTCGTGGCTATCAACACTTTCGCGAGGCGCCGTAACCGGGCGACCTGCGCTACCCTATAGCCTCATACGGATGCAATACCTGTAGGAGGTCATCATTATGGATGTGCACCGCTGGCTGAGGATTCTGCTGTGCTGCGTCGCCCCCTTGGCGCAGGCACAGGAGGCCGCGGTGGCTCCCGGTAAAGTGTCGCTGGCCAGTGAGGCCTGGGATGACTACACCAATGCCGATGGCAGCGGCCTGGCCTGGGACTTATTGCGACAGGTATTTGAGCCTGCTGGGTTCAAGCTGCAAACCCGCTCTGTGCCCTACACCCGCTCGGTTGGCCTGGCCCAGCGCGGCGAGGTGGATGGCTGGGTCGGTTCCTATCCGGGCGAAGTCAAAGGCGTGGTGTACCCGCACTGGCGCTACGATTCCGACCACATTTATGCGCTGGGGCTGGCGACCACACCCACGCCGACCCTGGCCACGCTGGCCAACTACCGCCTGGCGTGGGTGCGCGGCTATAAGTTCGAGGCGTACTTGCCGAATGTACAGCGCTTCAACCAGATCGAACGCCGCGATGGCATCCTGCCGATGCTCCAGCACGGCAGAGCGGACTTTTATATCGACTCCCTCACCGAGTCCAAATTCGTACTCAGCCAGGCGAAAGACCCCACACAGTTTAAGCTCACCCCTGTCGTTGAGTTGCCGCTCTACGTCGGGTTTACCGACAGCGAGCGAGGGCGGGTGTTGGCGGGCGTGTTCGACCAGCGTATGGACGCGTTAGTAAAAAGCGGCGAGCTGAGACCGATTTTCGAGCGCTGGCACCAGGCCTATCCGTTCTAACCTGCATAGAACCAGGACGAAGGCCAATCGAACCGATTGATCTTTATCAGCGATAATTCAGCTTAAGCGTCTGTAGGAACCTGCTGTTACAATGGCCGCCTTTGTAAAAACTGAAATCAGGAGCACACGGTGCCCGTCGTTTTCGTCGCTGCTTCCAAGCTGCCTACCCCTTTTGCCACGTTCACCATGAACGGCTTTCTCGAAGAAGCCACCGGGCGCGAGCACGTTGTGCTTAGCCTGGGCGATATCGCTGATGGCGCGCCGGTACTGGGCCGGGTGCACTCCGAATGCCTGACCGGCGATGCGCTGTTCAGCCAGCGTTGCGACTGCGGTTCGCAACTGGAAGCAGCCATGCGGGCCATCGCCCGTGAAGGCCGGGGCGTGCTGTTGTACTTGCGCCAGGAAGGCCGTGGCATTGGCCTGATGAACAAGATCCGCGCCTATGAGCTGCAAGATGGCGGTGCCGATACCGTCGAGGCCAACGAGCGCCTGGGCTTTGCCGCCGACCAGCGTGACTACGCGATCTGCCTGCCGATGCTGGAGCATCTGGGCGTCAGCTCCCTGCGCCTGATGACCAACAACCCGCGCAAGGTCAAAGCCTTGACCGAGATGGGCATCACGGTGGCCGAGCGCGTGCCGCTGCACACCGGACACAATCCGCACAACAAACTCTACCTGGCCACCAAGGCCAGCAAGCTCGACCACATGATGGGTAACGAGCACCAGGGCGAGGTCGACCGCGCGTGACCCGTGGCCAGGTGAAACGGCGGCTATCCTTCAATTGGTGGCAGTACCTGGCCCTGGCGTTGCTCCCATTGTTTGTGATCAACCTGGTGTTTGGCCAAGCCGAGTCCCTCCTACCCGTGCTGGCCATGCCCTTCTTTATCGCCGGCGTGGCCTCGATGTTCCTCAGCCTGCGTTATTTCAACGGCTATAAACATGCGTTGATCGCCACCTCCAAAGCCCTCGATACTCCCGAAGAACCCGCTGCCTGGATCACCCTGGCGGCCCGTCGGCGCACGGCGTTGCTGATCGCTGCCGTGCCGGCCTGGATCGGTGCGTTGTCGGTGTTCGTCGGCCTGGAAGCGGTGCCGCTGTTCCTGCTGGCGCTGTCGACCGTGGTGCTGTTCTACCTCTATCGCATTCCCCGTCAACTGGGATGAGGTGTCACTGGCTGGCGGTGGTGCTGCTGGCATTCAGTGCCCAGGCGCTGGCGATCGAACGGGTCGTGAGCCTGGCGCCGTCGCTTTCTGAAATCGTGGTCGAACTGGGCGCCGCCGATCTGTTGGTGGGCGTGCTCGACGGCGGCGAGCGCCCGGCGGCGTTGGCGCAAGTGCCGTCGGTGGGGCATTACGGCCAGTTGGACATGGAGCGCCTGCTCAGCCTCAAGCCTGACCTGATCCTGCTCTGGCCTGGCAGTGTCGGCCCCGCCCAGCGTGAGCAGTTGCAGCGCCTGAATATCCCGGTGTACGTCGCCGAACCCCATAGCCTTGAACAACTCACCACTCAGGTCCAGGCCATCGCCGAGCAATTGGATCGCCCTGAGGCCGGACGGCAACTGGCCGCGCAATTGCGCCAACGCCTGGCCGAACTGCGCCAGCGCTATCAGCGTGCCGAGCCGTTGCGGGTGTTTTACCAAGTCTGGAATCAGCCGCTGTACACAGTGGGCGGTGGGCAGATCATCAGCGATGCGCTGACGGTGTGCGGTGCGCGCAATGTGTTCGATGACCTCAAGCTGCCCGCGCCGCAGGTCAATATCGAGTCGGTGCTGCAGCGTAATCCCGAGATGATCCTGGTGGGTGATCAGGCTCAGCAGGAGGCCTGGAAGGTCTGGCCGACGATGGCGGCGCGGGTGCGGTTAGTGCCGGACAAAGGCCTGGAGAGGCCCAGTGGGCAGATGTTGGAGGCGGTGGGGCGGTTGTGTCAGGTGATTGCGCCGAACCTGTGATACCGCCATCGCAGGCACCTCAGCTCTCAGGCGTCCACGTCACCCCAAACATCCACACCCGACCCTCTTCGCGATAATCCTGATTGTTTAAAAAGCCCGGGTCGTTATAGCTGTAACGCGCCCGCGCATAGGACCTGTCCAGCAGGTTATCGACCTTCAGCGACAGCGCCACTTGCCGATTCAGCGCCCAACTGCTGCGCAACCCAAGCAAGGCATAGCCGCCCAGGCGGTGAGTGTTGTCTTCATCGTCATAGCTGCTGCTGATGGCCTGCCAGCTGGCGCCCAGCCCCAGCGTGTCGAATTGCCGATCCAGATCCAGGTTCAACGTCTGCCGCGCCCGGCGGGCCAACGTGTGGCCGCTGTCGCGGTCGCGTGGGTCGATGAGCGACAACCCAAGGTTGCCTTGCCAGCCAAACAGCTCCTGCTTGAGTGCGGCCTCAAAGCCGTTGATACGCGCCGACGCCACGTTCTGCGGCTTGCCGGAGCGGTCGAGGATGATCGCATCGCTCAAGTCGGTGCGGTACAGCGAGGCTTCAAGGCGCGTGCTGTCGCTCAGTTGACTGCGCCATTGCAACTCGTAGCTCTTGGAGGTTTCGGGCTGCAGGTCGGGGTTGCTGTACTGCGTGTCGGGGTAGTACAGGTCGTTGAAGGTCGGCGCGCGGAAGCCTTCGCTGTAGGTCAGCAGCAGGTCGTTGTCCGGGTTGACCGGCACTGTCACGGTGCCGCTCCAGCTGTTCTGCCCGCCGAACTGCTGGTTTTGGTCGCGCCGTAGCCCCAGTTCGGTGGAAAACCACTCGCCATGGAAGCGATGCTGTACGAAGGCGGCGCGGTTCCAGCGGCTGTTTTGGGTGAAGGTGGTGGAGCCGTGGAACCGATCTTCGTACCAGTCGCCGCCGAGTATCAGGCTGTTCTGGTCATTCAGCGTCAGGTCGTTCTGCCAGTTGACCGAATCGCGGTAGGTGTTGAACACGCTGAAGTCATCGCTGAGGGTGTCGCGCTTGGTATCGCGGTTCTCGCTATGGCCCAGCTCCAGGCGCGATTGCCAGTGCTCGTTGAGCGTGGCATCGACATAGCCGCTGGCGCTGCTCACGGCGTAGTCGGTGTAGGGCTTTTGCCCAACTGTTTGCCCGGTGGCGAGGTCGTAGCGGCCGAAGCTGTTGTCGTATTCCGATTTGCCACGGTTATCCAACAGGTTGAAACCCGCCTCCAGCCCATCGCTGAAGGAATGGCTGAGGTTCAGGCTGAGGGACTGGTTGCGGTAGGCATCATGGTCCCCATCGCTGGGGAATGAGGTGTGCGTCGAGTTGATCCCGGCGGTGTCATCCAGGCTCGCCCCCAGGTTGAAACGCGTTTGTTCGTCGCCGCCGGAGAGGCCGAGGCTGCGCTCCCAGGTCTGATGGCTGCCAAACCCGAGTTTCAAGCGCGGCTGTACGCCTGGCTCGGCGTTGCGCCGAGTAAACACCTGGATCACCCCGCCAATCGCATCGCTGCCATAGATCACCGAGCGTGAGCCGCGCAGCACTTCCACCCGTTCGATCTGGTCGACATTGAGGTATTGCAGGCCGCTGTCGCCGGAGGTGGTATTGGCGATGCGCTGGCCGTCCACCAGCACCAGGCTTTGCGCGGATTTGGTGCCACGCATATAAATCCCCGGCAGGCTGCCACGCCCACCGCTGGGCGCGACTTGTACACCGGGCACGCGGCTGAGGAGGTCGGTGAGGCGGGTAGGCTGCAGGCGGTCGATGTCGTCGCGGGTGAACACCGTGTTGGCGGCGCTGCTGTCGTTGCGGGCCTGCACCTGGCGGTTGGCGCTGATGACGACGTTGGGGAGTTTCAGCGCGTCGTCGCGGGTGTCGGCCAGCAGGTCCGGCGCGCAGAGAAGCAGCAAGGGCAGGGCAAGGCGAAGGCGATTCATCGGCTGTCCGTAGCTTCAAACGTGATACATAACCCATGTGGGAGAGGGCAAGCCCCTCCCACCTGTTGAGCCGGTTTCTACAGCGCCAGCAGTGTCATGCGTTCGCGTACTGAGGCTTCAATGCCCGCTTCATCCAACCCACACTCCGCCAGCATCTGCGCCGGCTTGGCGTGTTCGACATACACATCCGGCAAGCCCAGATGCAGCACGGACTTGAGGATATTCTCCCGCGCCAGGAACTCGCTGACCGCCGCACCCGCGCCGCCCATGATGGCGTTTTCTTCGACGGTCACCAGCAGTTCATGGCCGCCGGCGATCTCGCGCACCAAGGCCTCATCCAGGGGTTTGACGAAGCGCATGTCGACCACGGTGGCGTCGATCTTCTCGGCGACCTTCAGTGCTTCGGCCAATTGCACGCCGAACACCAGGAACGCGGTCTTGCTGCCTTGGCGACGCACGATGCCCTTGCCGATCTCGATAGGCTCCAGGTCCTTCTCGATCACGGCATTCGGGCCATTGCCACGCGGGTAGCGCACGGCGGCGGGGCCGTTGTACAAGTGGCCGGTGCTGAGCATCTTGCGCAGTTCGTTCTCGTCGCTCGGCGTCATCACCAGCATGCCGGGGATGCAGCGCAGGTAGGACAGGTCGAAGCTGCCGGCGTGAGTCGGGCCGTCTTCGCCCACCAGGCCGGCGCGGTCGATGGCGAACAGCACGTCGAGGTTCTGCACCGCGACGTCATGCACCAACTGGTCGTAACCGCGTTGCAGGAACGTCGAGTAGATCGCCACCACCGGCTTGGCGCCTTCACAGGCCATGCCGGCGGCGAAGGTCACCGCGTGCTGCTCGGCAATCGCGACGTCGAAGTAGCGCAGCGGGAAACGCTCGCTGAACGCCACCAGGTCGGAGCCTTCCTTCATCGCTGGGGTAATGCCTACCAGGCGTGGGTCGGCAGCGGCCATGTCACACAGCCATTCGCCGAACACACCGGAATACTTCGGCCCGCTGGCCTTTTTCGGCGCAGCGGCGGGAGCGTTCAGTGGGTCGAGCTTGGTGATTGCGTGGTAACCAATCGGGTCGACCTCCGCCGGGGCGAAGCCTTTGCCTTTTTTGGTGACGATATGCAGGAATTGCGGGCCCTTGAGGTCACGCATGTTGCGCAGCGTGGCGATCAGGGTGGGCAAGTCATGGCCGTCGATCGGGCCGATGTAGTTCCAACCCAACTCTTCGAACAGGGTGCCCGGGACCAGCATGCCCTTGGCATATTCTTCGGTGCGCCGGGCAATTTCCCATGCGCCTGGCAGACGCGAGAGCACCTTCTTACTGCCTTCACGCATGCTTGCATACGTGCGGCTGGAGAGGATTTTTGCCAGGTAATTGGACAGGCCGCCGACATTACGCGAGATCGACATGTCGTTGTCGTTGAGGATCACCAGCATGTTGGCGTCCACTTCCGGCGCATGGTTCAGCGCTTCGAAGGCCATGCCGGCGGTCAGCGCGCCGTCACCAATCACGGCAATCGCCTTGCGATCGCTGCCCTGCAGGCGGGCGGCAATCGCCATGCCCAACGCTGCACTGATGGAGGTGCTGGAGTGGCCGACGCCAAAGGTGTCGTATTCGCTCTCGGCGCGGCGCGGGAAGGCGGCAATGCCGTCCTTCTGGCGCAGGGTGCCCATTTGCTCGCGGCGGCCCGTGAGGATTTTGTGCGGATACGCCTGATGGCCCACGTCCCACACCAGCCGGTCATCCGGGGTGTCGAACACGTAATGCAGGGCGATGGTCAGCTCGATGACGCCCAGGCCGGCACCAAAATGCCCACCGGTCTGGCCGACCGTGTAGAGCAATTCCAGGCGCAACTCATCGGCCAGGGTTTCCAGCTCGGCTTCACCCAGTCGACGCAGGCCGACCGGCGTGACAGCACGGTCAAGCAGGGGCGTGGACGGGCGCTTGCGGGGAATCTCTTGAAACGTCGTGGGCATCAGGCGAATCGTTATAGGTATAGAAGAGGCGGCAGTTTAC
Organism: Pseudomonas fluorescens group sp.; assembly: GCF_020093335.1. Taxonomy (NCBI): domain Bacteria; kingdom Pseudomonadati; phylum Pseudomonadota; class Gammaproteobacteria; order Pseudomonadales; family Pseudomonadaceae; genus Pseudomonas; species Pseudomonas fluorescens group sp. Next base: position 76,300 of record NZ_JAIOKW010000007.1, read on the forward strand.
CTCAAGCATCGCAAACTGCCCACGCAGAGCGCCGAACTTGGCCCATATGCGGCCGTAAAGGCCGCGCGTGTCAGTGGCGGCGTTCGACGATATACCGCGCCAGGTCACGCAGTGGCTCTGCCGCCGCGTCGAATGGTCGCAGGGCGTCCAGGGCCTGGTCACGCAGCACCAAGGCATAGGCTTTGGCCGCAGCAAGCCCGAGCAGCGCAGGGTAAGTCGGTTTGTCCCGTGCGATATCGGCGCCCTGGCGTTTGCCCAGGGTTGCGGTGTCACTTTCTACGTCAAGAATGTCGTCCTGCACCTGGAACGCCAGGCCGATGGCCAGCGCGTAGGTCTTCAGCGCCGCCAATTGAGGCGCTTCAGCACGCCCGCTGGCCAGCGCGCCCAAGTGCACGGCGGCTTCGATCAAGGCGCCGGTCTTGTGGCGGTGCATGTGTTCGAGGGCTTGCTGGTCCAGCTTGAGGCTGACCGAACCCATGTCGATCGCCTGCCCGCCCACCATGCCTGCCGGGCCCGCAGCGTGTGCGAGTGCGGTCACCATGCGCAGGCGGAGCTCGGCATTGACGCTGCTCAGCGCCGGGTCCAGCAACGCGCTGAACGCCAGGCTCTGCAAACCGTCACCGGCCAGGATCGCATACGCTTCATCGAAGGCTTTGTGGGTGGTGGGCTGGCCGCGCCGCAAATCGTCGTCGTCCATCGCCGGCAAATCGTCATGCACCAGGGAGTAGGCGTGAATCAGCTCCACCGCGCAGGCCGCGCCGTTCGCCTGTTCGGCCGGCGCACCGAGTGCTTCACAAGCCGCATACGCCAGCAACGGGCGCACACGCTTGCCGCCATTCATCACGCTGTAGCGCATGGCCTCATAGAGGCGCTTCATTTCCGGGCTTGGCGCAACAAACAAGGGTTCCAATGCCGCATTGACCCGGGCTTGGCTACTGGCCTGATACGCGTCGATCATTCGGGCTGTTCCGCATCGAAAGGTTCTTCGGCCAACTCCCCGTCACGTTCCAGCAGTACTTGCACCTTCTGCTCCGCCTGCGCGAGCGCGCTCTGGCAGTCACGGGTCAGGCCGATGCCTTGCTCAAACGCGGTCAACGAGTCTTCCAGCGACAACTCACCGTTCTCCAGACGCTCGACCAGGGTTTGCAGGTCGGCGAGGGATTGTTCGAAATCGAGTGCAACTTTTTTGCGGGCCATGGCGGCTATTCCGGTAGACGGTAAACCGGCGCGACACTAGCAGACATGGGGATTCTGGGCAAATGAGTGGGGGTGTCACCTGTTCGCTGTATTGACTTGATACCGCGTGCTGCGGCCGCCTCCGGGGAGTCGGACCAGGCAGTTCTTTTCCAGCAAATCAGCCAGATGCCGCGTCGCCGTGGCCTTGGACACCTTTGCCACTGCTTGGTACTGCGCCGCGCTGACACCGTGCTCAAAACCCTTTTCACCGCCATCGAGCAGGCGGTTGAGCACCTTGATCTGTTCGGCAGACAACGCGAGGTCGCGGTGCTGCTGCCAGAACCGGCTTTTGTCCAATACCCGGTCAATCCGCACCATGGCTTGCTGCAGGCTGCGCAGCAGGGTCTTGAGGAACCATTCCAGCCAGTCGGTAATATCCAGCGTGGCTTTTTGGCTGGACTCCAACGCTTTGTAATAGCCTGCGCGGTCCTCAAGAATGCTGGCCGACATGGCGTAAAAGCGGATGGCCTGGTGTTCGCCCTGGGCCAACGCCAAGTCGGTGATGGTGCGTGTCAGTCGACCATTACCGTCATCGAACGGGTGTAGCGTGACAAACCAGAAATGCGCCACGCCGGCGCGGACCAGCGGGTCCAGTTCCGGTTGATTCCGGCTGGTTTCGAACCACTCGAGGAAGTCTTCCAGCGCTTGCTCCAGGCCTTTGCGCGGCGGTGCCTCGAAGTGCACCATCGGCCGATCAAGCCGCCCCGACACCACCTGCATCGGCTCATCGCCACGCAATGCTCCAACATTCAGTGCCCGTGCGGCATAACCCGCTTCCGGTGCTGGAAACAGCCAATGATGCCAATTCAAAAGACGGGCGAGGGTAAAGGGCTGGGCGTATTGCTCGGTGGCGTCCATCATAAGATCGGCCAAGCCTTCACTGCGACGGCTGACGCTGGCGTCCTTCAACGGCTCCAGGCCCAGGCGCCGTGCCAGTGATGAGCGTACCGAGCCCACATTCAACTGTTCCCCCTCGATGGCCGAAGAGGTCAGGATGTTTTGCAGCAACGCATCCAGCTCGTTGTGCGCGTTAACCGCCTGGCTGACGGTGCCGAGCATGCCCAGCAGCTTGCCTTGCGCTTGCCCGCACTCACGTAGCAAGGCCGCCAAGCGTCCTGGTTGCCAATGGAAGTGCGGCCAGTCGGGGTGTTGCCAGATCCAGAATGGGTGGTCCATGGGAGGTACCTGGTTGCGTGAGCCGAATAAAAACGTTATTCGGCTCATGTAGCGAGCCGATTGTGCCTCCTATTCGGCTCATCGTCCACTCAGGCAGATGTTGTGGCCGGTTGAGCGCAGCGGCCTTCTGCATCCTTTAGCTGGGCTTCGAACGCAAGCAATCCTGCCTGCGTCTTTTGCAGTGCTGCAATCTGAGTGGCCAATTCGTGTTTCTTCTCGGCGATTGCCTGGTCCGCCCGCTCCCAGGGCAATACATCGCCTACGTGGCCTGCAAGAATCTCCTGCAACTCCTTGAGCTTGAACCCCAATTGCTGCGCGCACTTGATAAACATCAGCAGCTCAACGCTTTGCTCCGAATACACCCGGTATTGCCCCTGGCGTTGCGGCGGCGGCAACAGGCCGATCGCCTCATAGTGACGAATCGCCTTGATGGTGGTGCCCGCCAACTGCGCGGCTTTGCCGATGTACATGAAAACTCCCTTTTTCAAATAGTCCGCCGGCCTGCTTCAGCCACTTCGCCCGATGCGCCGGTGTAGACCCCAGTATCGGCCCGAACATCAAGGTCTTGATTGGCTTGATGCCGCAAAACGCCAGCGTAGTCGCACGCATCTGGTGAATGCCCGGCATGCGATAGACCCAGCGGTAATACCACGGGGGCGTGTCCAGGGTCACTAACAAGTGCGCGGTGCGTCCTTGCAGCAGTTTGTCAGGGAATGCCTTGCCCGCTCGGTATTTGAAGGCAAAACCGGGCAGGAAGATGCGGTCGAGGAAACCCTTCATCAAGGCCGGGATACCGCCCCACCAGATCGGAAAAACAAATACCAGATGAGTCGCCCAGAGGATGTCGGACTGGGCACTGAGCAAATCGGGCTCCAAGGCTTGAATGTCGCTGTAGCCGTTGTGAAGCACCGGGTCGAAAACGAGTTCACCCAGGCGTAGCGCACGTACCTCATGGCCGGCGTTTTTCGCCGATTGGGTGTAGGTGTCTGCGAGGGCCGAACAGAAACTGGTGCTGGAGGGGTGGCCGAGGATGAGCAGGGTGCGATGAGCCACGGAGAGTGTCCTGGAAAAAAAGAGGCTCAGGGTAGGGGCTGCCGTATAGGGGAGAGTCAAGATTTGACGCCGAGAGGGGACGATTTTTAATCGCCAGTAGGACGATTCCGAGTCCTTCGCAAGCGCCTTCCTGATGCGGGCTCTAGCGCTTGTGAGAGCAAAATCCCCTGGCTAGGCTTCCTCCCGTTGCTAATACGAGAGTGAGCCAGGCATGAAAGAGCGATCGATTGGCGTGACCACGGCCCCCGAGGGTTACCACGATTGGCTGGTCGATCTCAAAAGTCGCATTCATACCGCTCAGCAGCGCGCTACGCTGGCGGTAAACCGTGAATTGGTGCTGCTTTACTGGCAGATCGGCAACGATATCCTGACCCGCCAGGCGAAGCAGGGCTGGGGCGCCAAGGTCATTGAGCGCCTTGCGCAGGATCTGCGGGCCGCCTTCCCGGAGATGAGGGGTTTTTCACCGCGTAATCTCAAGTACATGCGCGCTTTTGCGGAGGCTTGGCCAGATGTGGAGTTTGTGCAAGGGGTGCTTGCACAATTGCCTTGGTATCACCAACTTGCGCTTTTGGACAAGCTGCCCGGCCCGGAAACCCGCCGCTGGTACGCCTCCCAGGCAATCAAGCACAACTGGTCTCGCAATGTGCTGGTCATCCAGATTGAGGCCCGCCTGCTGGAGCGCAGCGGCAATGGCGTGAGCAATTTCGAGAGCCATCTGCCCAAGCCTCAATCCGATCTGGCGCGCGAGTCCCTCAAAGATCCTTATCGCTTTGATTTTCTCAGCCTGACTGCGGATGCGCATGAGCGTGATATCGAGAGCGCCTTGATCAAGCACGTCACCGATTTTCTGTTGGAGCTGGGTGCGGGCTTTGCCTTTGTCGGCCGACAAATGCGCCTGGATGTAGGCGGTGACGAGTTTTTTGTCGACCTGCTGTTCTATCACCTGAAGTTGCGCTGCTACGTGGTGATCGAACTCAAGGCCGGCAGGTTCAAGCCTGAGCATCTGGGGCAATTGAGTTTTTACCTTGCGGCCGTGGATGCCCAGTTCCGGCACCCACAGGACGGTCCCACCATCGGCTTGCTGCTGTGCAAGAGCAAAAATAAGGTCGTCGCCGAATACGCTCTGCGTGATCACACTCGGCCTATCGGTGTGGCTGAATATCAACGGGTCGAGTCGTTGCCGGCAGAACTGCAAACCAGCCTGCCTACTATTGAACAGATCGAGCGTGAGTTGGCCGGTGACGGTGCTCCCGTTCAAGAGAAAGAGTCACCCATCCAGGCTGGGAACGAATAATCGCTCAGTGCTTCTAAGCAACGGCTTCATTCACACCGTTTACCGCCGGAGCGCCAAAAAACACAACCAACCCTCGAAGGCTGTCTGACTGAGGCACGGAAATAAGGTTCTCTTCATTTACCTTGCTGCGCCGTGCTTCGCCGAGCATCATTCTTTTCCCTGGACCCGACCGCGACGTATGCAGATGCCTCATCTTCCTGCCCCGCTCCCCGCCAACGAGCAGGAGCGCCTCCGGTCCCTGGAACATCTGGGCATCCTGGACAGCGCGCCTGAACCTGGTTTTGATGACATTGTGTTGCTGGCAACCAACCTGTGCGACGTACCGATTGCGTTGGTATCGCTGGTGGACAAGGAGCGCCAGTGGTTCAAGGCCTGTATCGGCCTCGACGTTCGTGAGACGCACCGCGACCTGGCGTTTTGCGCGCACGCCATCCTGTCTCCCGATGAGGTGCTGGTGGTCGAGGACGCCGCCCTGGACGCGCGTTTCGAACACAGCGCGCTGGTGTTGGGGCCGCCGTATATCCGCTTTTACGCGGGCGCACCGATTCGCGATGATCGTGGTTTTGCACTGGGCACGGTCTGTGTCATCGATACCCGGGCCCGCACGCTGACGGTCGCGCAACACAATGCCTTGTTGGCGCTGGCCCGGCAAACCGCCTCGTTGCTGCAACTGCGTCTGCTCAGTGAACAACGGGAATTGCGTGCCCGGCACCTCGAACACGAACTTGCTCAAGCGCAGGCGCTGGGGCGCCAGGCCGAACAGTTCATGCACCATGCCAAGCGGGTTTCGTCGCTTGGCATGGTGGCGGCCAGCATCGCCCACGACTTCAACAACCTCCTGCAAGCGTTGAGTGCCAGCTTGCAGATGGTGCGATTGCGCGCGCGCCGCCCGGACGACGTCGAGCGCTTCAGCGATGCCGGCCTGCAAGCGGTGGATCAAGGCCGTTTGCTGGTCAATCACCTGCTGACCAGCGTGCGTCACGACAGCCCCAACTTGATGTGCATCGACGTCAATGAGCGCCTTGAAAGCATGCGTGACGTGTTGCTGCGGACTGCCTCGGACGGGGTCGAGCTCTCCCTCGACCTGGCGGCTGCCGGCACCGGTGTGTTGTGCGAAGAGGCACAATTGAGCGCCGCGGTGATCAACCTGCTGGCCAACGCCCGCGATGCCCTGGGCGGCAATGGCCGCGTGCACATCCGCTCACGGCTGGTCAGCGTCGAGCAGGACGAAGCGCTGGCTGCGGGTAATTACCTGCTGCTCAGCATCGCCGACAACGGCCCCGGTATGCACGAGGAACTGGCTGCCCAGGTCTTCGAGCCGTTCTTCACCACCAAATGCGCGGGCAAAGGCACCGGCCTTGGGTTGTCCCAGGTATTGGAGTTCGCCCAACGCGCGGGAGGCACGGTCAAAGTGCAAACCGCCCCAGGCGCCGGCACCACGATGAACCTCTATCTGCGGGCCCTTGGCCGTATCGACACCCACCTGCCCGTCGGCTGAAACGCCGAAAGCCTGCTTTTAAGGGCAGGCTTTCGGTATGCAGCGGTTTACGTCAGTCCTTGCGCGCTGTCAGCGCAGAGTAACCATTCATCAAGTTGCGATAGTTGGGAATACGTTGCGACAACAGATTCCCCAGGCCTTCGATATCGTTGCGCCAGTCGCCCTGCAACTCACACGCTACCGAAAACCAGTTCATCAACTGCGCACCGGCTTGCGTCATCCGGCTCCACGCCGCCTGCTGCACCGTGGTGTTGAAGGTGCCCGACGCATCGGTCACCACAAACACCTCAAACCCCTCCGCCAGCGCCGACAATGTCGGGAACGCTACGCACACATCCGTGACCACACCGGCAATGATGATCTGCTTACGGCCGGTGGCCTTGATCGCCTTGACGAAGTCTTCGTTGTCCCACGCATTGATCTGACCAGGGCGCGCGATGTACGGCGCATCCGGGAACATCTCTTTCAGCTCCGGTACCAGCGGGCCGTTGGGGCCTTGCTCGAAGCTGGTAGTGAGGATCGTCGGCAGGTTGAAGAACTTGGCCAGGTCGGCCAGGGCGAGCACGTTGTTCTTGAACTCGTTGGGCGAGAAGTCCTGGACCAGGGAGATCAGGCCGGTTTGGTGGTCGACCAGCAGAACGATGGCGTCGTCTTTGTTCAAGCGGTTGTAGGTTGCAGTGCTCATGGTTGAATCCTTTTTGTTTAAGTAGGGAAGGGCGTTGCGTTCAACATGGGCATAGATTAATGGGTGGGTGGCGAGGGATAAATCGGGTGAAATAGGTAATACAGTCAACTCATAGGAGACAATGCTTGCATGGCCAGCAGTACCGATCCCTTTCATTTGCAGGACGTTTCCTAGAGAATCCCAGCCGCTTGCGCCAGCAAAATCCCGCGACTAGGCTGCGGTTTGTCACTGCCTATTCAGTGATCGGGTTTAGTCGCCCGGACTTCGCTAGGCGCACGCGCCATCTAAAAGACAGGTGTTTTCTTACCTGCACTTTATGGTGGCTGTGCGCAGGGCACCTTCGGGTGCGCCGGTGCCTAGCGGCCGGTCGACTAACCTGCGTACAGCCGCCACCTCTGCTCGTTTAGTCGCGAAAGGACGGTGGTAATCACCTACCGCTAGAGGTTTTGTTATGGATAAGTTTTTTTCAGATTCGCCGTCATCGGCAGCGACCAACCCATTTACCGTCAATGAAGAGCTGAGCTTCGAGGATGCCTGGGTGCGTGTAGCGGAGTTGCTGCAGTGTGCGGTGGCTACGTCGCAGGTGCTTGGGCAACCGCTGGCTGCGCCGCAGAGGGCTGTGATGCATTTGGTGGAGATGGCGAAGATGGTGGCGGATCGGGCTGTGGAGTGTATGCAGCCTAAGTAAGACAACTTCGCCTGTTCAGCCTTCAACGTTCAGGCGATTCGATCTTTAAGTGCAGCTCAGGCGTATAGCCTGAAGTCGTTGCTGTCGCGAATCAGTAGCTGCATCAGCTTGGGATGAATGAAGAGCTTTTCCTTGCCGATCTGAACCTCTTCTAAAACGCCAATAAAGACCAATTCTTTGAGGTAGCGAGAGGCGGCCTGGCGTTGAGCGATCTGCTTGTCGACGACGTTGCTGATGCGGCAGTAGGGCTGTTCAAAAATCACATCCACTAATTCGCGGGAATAGGTTTTTGGCAGGCGCTCACGGACAAACTGGCTGGTGTGCTCGGATAGGCTGCGAATGGCAGCAATTTTGGCGGTGGTCCATCGAGCGGTTTCTTCCACGGCGGTGAGCATGTACAGCAGCCAGGGCTCCCAGGCTTGTTCGCGCGTGACATCAAGTAGTAGTCGGTAGTAATCGGCTCTATGCGCAATGATGAAATGACTCAGGTGGATAGTGGTCGCTCAGCCAACGATTGGTAACCGTTATGCAGAGTTTTGCGGTAACGCAACGCCTCTTTGGTCGCCGGGTCTGCGTGGTTGGCGCCATCCTGAGCGTGCTGGAAGAGCAAGTCGTCAGTGTAAGCACTCGTGTGGAACGTGTCGTTTTTTTTGGATTTTTGCGACATGTTTCGTGCTTGTGTCGCTGTCAACGACATGTTGAGGACCTACCAGCTTGCAGCGCTCTCATAGGTGTCGGAAAAGTAAGCGCCTTTTAATCGATGCTGCTGACCAACTGGATGATGAGGGCTGGGATCTGACGTGGGATGGTTATCAGGGCCTATCACCAGAAATCTACAACGCGATGGGTGACTACTTTTGGGATGAGTCGGCTTTTGCTGTTGATTATCGGGCGGGTGTACGGTGTTGGCCCAGCGCTTGGATTTGAAAGATTAACCCTCCTACCGAACGACTGGTGATACCCGATAGCCAATGCGCGACCGATCTTTAGCCCATCCATTGCTTCACGATGTTGGGGGCGGAAGCCGTGCGTTGCTCTGTTTCCCTCGACGCGCAGGGTATGGAGCAAACTGTGAATACTCTGATCCAGTTGGATCTCGCGACTGAGCTTGCGCAGTAGATCAGTCTGAGTAGTGTGGGCGTCAAATTCGATACCGGCGTGGCTAGCCAGGTCTTGGACCAAGGTTTCGCCGAGATACGAAATTCTTCAGGCATTAAAAAGCCGGCTTGTGGCCGGCTTCTCGGGGACTGCTTCAGCTTGTTTTTGACAAGCCTCACCAGCCTTCAAATCGCTCAGCCCACATCGCGTCTGGCTGAATAGTAGGGGCATCCGCGGGAACTCCTCCGCTTCGCCGAGCAGGGTGGATAGCGTCAAGCCACCCCCTGCCAAATGTGCGGCGCATAATACCCACATTCATTTCAAATGCCCACCTCCGGATCCGATTTAGAGCCTTCCCAGCCGATTAAATGCTCATCCAGCGGCACGGGCGGGCGACGGTTGTTCAGTGTGGACCACCAGAATACCCAGCCCAGGATCTCGACGTTCTGCTCAAAACGTTGCTCATGAGTCAGGTACTCGTCGGGATGCTCGCCAGCATTGTGGCTGCGCATGCGCAAGCCGCCACCGGGTCGGTTGTAGAGGTACTTGATGCGCAGCATACCGTCGTGCTCTACCGCGTAAATTTCGCCGTCGATGATTTGGGTGCGGCCTCGGTCGATGGCGAGGGTGGCGCCTTGTTGGATGATGTCGATCATGCTGTTGTCGACCATGTAGGCGCCCAGGGCGCGGTCGGGGTTTACGGTGAGGGTCTGGAGGGTGTGCAGGGAGACGCGGATGCGCTCAGTTGAGGTGAATGAAGGGTGGAGGTCGATCTCCACGTCGATTTTTTCCGGGAGACAGGCGGGGCCTGTGAGGTATTTGCCGCTTCCTTCGCGGGTGGTGGGCAGTCCTTTTCGGGTGTCCGGGCCTTCCAGCAGGAAGTTGGCCGGTGGGTGTTTGGGGCCTTCGCCGGTGCGCAGCCAACGGCTGGAGATGCACAGCAGTTCTGCGATCTCGTTGAGTCGACCCATGGGTACACCGCGCTTGAACCAGTTGTTCACGTGTTGAGGCGTGACACCACGGTTTTTGGCGAAGTCGGAGGCGGAAAGATGAACTTCCCGCAGTAGCGCTTTTAAACGATCACCTGATGTATTCATAAACGCAGAGTTTACTGGCCGGGAATACAGATCAAATAAACCATGCGTTGAGTTGCGGTTGTAGGTCTTTGCTTAGTTGTAGCTTGATACTTCGGATTTTGAATGAAGTTAAACAGTGTTTGCAAAACATTGAACTTGTCGTTTAGCGTTTCCCACAAAAAAGCCCCGAATGATCGGGGCTTTTTCAATTGCCGAAGCAATGAGGAACCGGTATCAGCCTTTGTAGGCAGCAACCGACTTCAGGATCTCGGCGCGGGCGGCGTCTGCGTTGCCCCAACCGTCGATCTTCACCCATTTGCCTTTTTCGAGGTCTTTGTAGTTCTCGAAGAAGTGCTTGATCTGTTCCAGCAGCAGTGGCGGCAGGTCGGTGTATTCCTTCACGTCGACGTACAGCTGGGACAGCTTGTCGTGAGGGACCGCGATCACTTTGGCATCGCCGCCGCCGTCGTCGGTCATGTTCAGGATGCCGACTGGGCGTGCGCGGATAACCGAGCCTGGAGTAACCGGATAAGGGGTTACGACCAGCACGTCGAGGGGGTCACCGTCGTCAGCCAGGGTGTTAGGGATAAAACCGTAGTTGGCCGGGTAGAACATCGGGGTGGCCATGAAACGGTCAACGAACAGGCAGTCGCTGTCTTTGTCGATTTCGTATTTGATCGGCGCGTGGTTGGCCGGAATCTCGATGGCGACGTAGATGTCGTTCGGCAGGTCTTTGCCAGCCGGAATCTTGCTGTAGCTCATTGGGCGTTGCCCCCGTTAGTTGGCCAAGAAACTTGGCCGGATTGGCCTAAAAGTGGCGGCGATTATAGGCACATTCCGCCGCCGATGCCATGCGCCAGACGTCGTACGGTCATTCGCCCTGCGACTGATAACGCGGGTCGTCGGCTTGCAGTCGAGTAAGGCGGGCCAGGGGATCCTGGCGATAAAAGCGGCTCAGTTGGGCGTACACCTGTGGATAACGACTGACCAGTAAATCCGGGGCGCTGAAAAAATACTCGCTGGTGACGGCAAAGAATTCCGCCGGGTTTTCAGCGGCGTAGGGGTCGATCTCAGTGTCAGCGTCCGGGTTGTCGTCCAACTGGCGATTGAGGTCGTCGTAGGCGCTTTGCATCACGCTGGCCCATTCCTGCACGCGCATGTCGTTGTGCAGCGGCGGCAGGCCGTTGGCGTCGCCGTTGAGCATGTCGAGCTTGTGTGCCAGTTCGTGGATGACCAGGTTGTAGCCTTCCCAGTTGCCGCTGGCGAGCACGCCGGGCCAGGCGAGGATCACCGGGCCTTGTTGCCAGGCTTCGCCGCTGTGTTCGCCGTCCCATTCGTGCTCGATGCCGCTGCTGTCGCGATGGCGCTGAGGGCTGACGAAGTCGTCGGGGTACAGCACGATTTCGTGAAAGCCCTGGTACCAGTCAAGGTCGCCGAGGTTCATCAGCGGCAGTTGCGCCTGGGCGGCGAGCAGCAGGCGTTGTTCCTGGTGCAGCTCAACGCCGGGCAGGGCGGTCAGGTGCTTTTCGGCGAGGAACACCACGCAGGCTTCGCGCAGCCACTGGTCCTGCTCGGGGCTGATGCCGTCGAGGAAGGTCAGGTGGTGGCGCACCCGTTGCCAGGTGTCCTCGGCAATCGGGTGCTTGGCCAGCAAGCGCCGGCGACGCCAGGCGCTGAGGGACCACATCGCAGGTTACTGCGGCTTGGCTTCGGAGGACGCGCGGCCAAAACGGCTGCGGAACACGCCAATAATCATCGGCACCAGCGACAGCAGGATGATGAACACCACCAGCAACGACAGGTTTTTCTTGATGAACGGTACGTTGCCGAAGAAGTAGCCCAGGGTCACCAGGCCGCCGACCCACAGAATGGTGCCGAGCACGCTGAACCCGAAGAACCGCGCGTAGGGCATTTTCGCGATACCGGCAACGAACGGTGCAAAGGTGCGCAGGATCGGCAGGAAGCGCGCCAACGTCACGGTTTTGCCGCCGTGCTTGTCGTAGAAATCGTGGGTTTTTTGCAGGTAGTCGCGACGGAAGATTTTCGAGTTCGGGTTGTTGAACAAGCGTTCGCCCAGCGTTCGCCCGATCACGTAGTTGGTACTGTCGCCCAGGATCGCCGCCAGCATCAACAAGCCGCCGAGCAGGACCGGGTCCATGCCGCCACCTGCCGCCACGGCGCCGGCGATGAACAGCAACGAATCACCCGGCAGGAACGGCATGACCACCAGGCCGGTTTCGCAAAAGATGACCAGAAACAGAATGGCGTAGATCCACGGACCGTAATTGGTTACCAGCAGGTCGAGGTACACATCGAGATGCAGGATAAGGTCGAGCGGGTTGAAATCCATGGATGGCACCTGTGTGAATGGCCCGGCTCAGCAGGCCTGTGCGGAAGCTCGGGTAATAAGGCTACAAGTGTATGCCGCATTTCTTACAACCCTGAAAGGTCCGCATTATACGGATTGAGTCGTGAAAAGCGTGTTGGTTTTGTAGCGGGGGATGTCGTGGTACTCGGGCTTGCAAGCGCTGCAGGGCTAAATGTGGGAGGGGGCTGTCCCCCGATGAGGCAGTGCCAGTTACAAATTGGCTGACTGACACACTGCTATCGGGGGCAAGCCCCCTCCCACATGAGGTTTGAGGTGTTTGGGCTGCCGCGATCAATCCTCACTGATCGGCAGCGTGTAGTTCTTGAATTCGGTGTCTTCGCGAAACCCGATCGACTCATAGGTTTTCTGCGCCACTTCGTTGTCACTGCTGGTCGACACCCGCAGCCGCACCGCGTGGGTTTCCTTGGCCATCTTCTTCGCCGTGCGCATCAGGTTATCCGCCACCAGTTGCCGGCGAGCATCCTCCGCCACATAGATGTCATTGAGGATCCACACCCGCTTGAGCGACAACGACGAAAAGCTTGGGTACAGCTGGCAAAAGCCCAGCAACTTCTTGTCGTCATCATCGGCCAGGGCCAGGTAAATCACCGACTCCTTGCGGCGCAGGCGTTTTTCCAGAAAGCCCCGCGATGAGTCCGGGAAGGGCAAGGCGCCGTAGAACTCACGGTATTTGACGAACAGCGGGGTCAACAGGTCCAGGTGTTCCAGGGTCGCTTGAGTAATCCGCATGCCAGGCCTCAACTTCCAAATGGGGTATGACCACACGAGCGGCCGTGACTCGATGCTGCCTAAAGGCACGAAAAAGCGCAATCGTGCCGCAATCAGTCATCCGGTGAACTGAGCAGGAAATTGCCTTTCATCAGGTCAGGATCATCGGATTCGAGGGTCTGGACCTGCGCCTCGTCCTTGAGATTGACCCCCGACAGTTGCCGCCGACACGCCTCTCGCATCAAGTAAAGCAGGCGGTGGGCCGCCATGCCGTAGCTCAAGCCTTCCAGGCGTACGTTGGAGATGCAATTGCGATAGGCATCAGTAAGGCCGACCTTGGGGTTGTAGGTGAAATACAGGCCCAGGCTGTCCGGCGAGCTGAGCCCAGGCCGCTCGCCGATCAGGATCACCACCATCTTGGCACCGAGCAATTGCCCGATTTCATCCGCCACTGCTACGCGGCCTTGTTCCACCAGGATCACTGGCGACAAGGACCACCCTTCAGCGTGGGTTTGTTCCTCCATGCGCGTCAGAAACGGCAAGGTATGTTTATGCACGGCCAGTGCCGATAAACCATCGGCCACGACCACTGCCAAGTCCACGCCGCCGGGATTGGCTGAGGCGTGGTCACGCAAGGCCTGGGCCGATTCATCGCTGAGGCGCCGCCCCAGGTCCGGGCGTTGCAGGTAGCTGTGCCGGTCGGCAGCAGCGCTGTGCAGCAGCAGGCTGTCGCGGCCGCGTTCGGCCAATTGGCTGCTGAGGCCTGCAGGGTCAAAGGGTAAATGCACCGCGTCCCGCGCCTGAGCGTGGGCGAATTGAAAATCCAGCTGCGCGTTGGTGGGGATACTGGTGCCGGTGCGGCCCAGGGCGATACGGGCTGGCGTCAGGCGGCGCAGTTCCAGCCAGGGGTTATCAGGCAGGTCGAGTTGCACAGGCGGCTCCTTCATCCCAATTGCGCCAAGGCTTGGCGAAACGCCGGTGGCAGGCTGTTGCCGAAGTGCACCTTGCCGTCGGCTTGCGTGAAGATGCCCATTTTCGCCAACCACTGCTCAAACTCCGGCGCCGGCTTCAACCCCAAGGTCTGGCGGGCGTACAAGGCGTCGTGGAACGAGGTGGTCTGGTAGTTGAGCATGATGTCGTCGGAGCCGGGAATGCCCATGATGAAGTTGATCCCGGCCACGCCCAGCAGGGTCAGCAGGGTGTCCATGTCATCCTGGTCGGCTTCGGCGTGGTTGGTGTAACAGATGTCGCAGCCCATCGGCACGCCGAGCAGCTTGCCGCAGAAGTGGTCTTCAAGGCCGGCGCGGATGATTTGCTTGCCGTTGTACAGGTACTCCGGCCCGATAAAGCCCACCACGGTGTTCACCAGGAACGGCTTGAAGTGCCGAGCCACCGCATAGGCGCGGGTTTCGCAGGTTTGCTGGTCGACACCAAAGTGCGCATTGGCCGACAAGGCGCTGCCCTGGCCGGTCTCGAAATACATCAGGTTCTGGCCCAACGTGCCGCGATTGAGGCTCAGACCCGCTTCGTAACCCTCCTGCAGCACGCTCAGGCTGATGCCGAAACTGGCGTTGGCCGCCTCCGTGCCGGCAATCGACTGGAACACCAGGTCCAGCGGCACGCCACGGTTGATCGCTTCGATGGACGTGGTGACGTGGGTGAGTACACAGGCCTGGGTCGGGATTTCGTAGCGCTGGATGATCGCGTCGAGCATTTCCAGCATGGCGCAGATCGAGGCGATGCTGTCGGTGGCCGGGTTGATGCCGATCATGGCGTCGCCGTTGCCATACAACAGGCCGTCGAGAATGCTCGCGGCGATGCCTGCCGGTTCGTCCGTCGGGTGGTTGGGCTGCAGGCGTGTGGATAAACGTCCGCGGAGGCCCAGGGTGCCGCGAAATTGCGTGACCACGCGGATCTTCTGCGCCACCAACACCAGGTCCTGGACGCGCATGATCTTCGACACGGCGGCGGCCATTTCCGGTGTCAGTCCTGGCGCCAAGGCGCGTAGGGCGTGTTCATCGGCCGCGTCGCTGAGCAGCCAGTCGCGCAGGCCGCCGACGGTCAGGTGGCTGACGGCGGCAAATGCCTGTTTATCGTGGGTGTCGATGATCAGGCGGGTGACTTCATCGCTTTCATAGGGGATCAGCACTTCTTGCAGAAAGTGTTTCAGCGGGATATTCGCCAACGCCATCTGCGCTGCCACCCGCTCACCGTCGTTCTGTGCGGCCACGCCGGCGAGAAAGTCTCCGGAACGCGCGGGGCTGGCCTTGGCCATCACGTCCTTGAGGCTGTCGAAGCGGTAGGTTTGAGCACCCACCGCGTGGGAAAAGCTTGCCATACAGTGTCTCCTTGATGGCGCGGGCCCACTGTGAGAATGGCACCCGCGTCGAGGTTTACGGCATCTAGTGCAGGGCGGCCTCTGCGGCCTGGATCGCCGCGAATTCCTCTTCGGGCGTACCCGCTACCAAGTGATGCCGGCTGTAGAAAGCAAAGTAAGCAATTAATACTCCATAGATGATCGCGGCGCCAATCACCACGCGCGGATCCACCAGAAAGCCCGCCACTACGGCCACGCAGGCCAGTACCAGCGCAATGCCCGAGGTGAAAATACCGCCCGGCGTGCGGTACGGACGATCCATTTTGGGGCGACGGATGCGCAAGGTGATGTGCGCGGCCATCATCAGCACATAGGAAATGGTCGCGCCGAACACCGCTACCAGGATCAGCAGGTCACCCTGGCCGGTCAGCGACAGGCCAAAGCCGATGATGCCGGGGATCACCAGGGCCAGCACGGGTGCCTTGCTTTTATTGGTCTGGGACAGTTTGCGCGGCAGGTAGCCGGCGCGGGACAGGGCGAAGATCTGCCGCGAATAGGCGTAGATGATCGAGAAAAAGCTCGCGATAAGCCCTGCCAGGCCGACCAGGTTGACGAAGCTGCCCATCCAGGTCGAGCCGCCGTAGGCCAAGGCCAGCGCTTCAACCAGCGGGTTGCCGGACTTGATCAGCGCATAAGTGCCGGCGCCCCCTGGAGCAATCACCAGGATCAGCAGGGCAAAACTGGTCAGCACCACAATGGCGCCGATCAAGCCGCGCGGCAGGTCGCGCTTCGGGTTCTTGGTCTCTTCGGCGGCCAGGGGCACACCCTCTACCGCCAGGAAAAACCAGATGGCATACGGAATCGCCGCCCACACACCCACGTAGCCGAAGGGCAGGAAAGTGCTGGCGCCCTTGGCCTCGCTCACCGGGATATCCAGCAGGTTGGCGACGTTGAAGTGCGGCACCATGGCGACCAGGAATACCCCCAGCGCAATCGCAGCAACGGCCGTAATCACAAACATCAGCTTCAAGGCTTCGCCGACACCGAAGATGTGGATGCCGATAAAAATGATGTAGAACGCCAGGTAAATCATCCAGCCGCCGATGCCGAACAGCGATTCGCAATAGGCGCCGATAAACACCGCGATGGCGGCGGGGGCGATGGCGTATTCGATCAGGATGGCCGTGCCCGTGAGGAACCCACCCCAGGGGCCGAAGGCGCTGCGGGCAAAGCCGTAGCCACCGCCGGCGGTGGGGATCATGGACGACAGTTCGGCGAGGGAAAAACACATGCACAGGTACATGGTGGCCATCAGCAAGGTGGCCAGGAACATCCCGCCCCAGCCACCTTGGGCCAGGCCGAAGTTCCAACCGGCGTAGTCACCGGAGATCACGTAGGCAACACCAAGGCCGACTAACAGCACCCAGCCGGCGGCGCCTTTTTTCAATTCGCGTTGTTGGAAGTATTGGGAGTCGACTTTTTCAAAGTCGACGGATGAACTTGTAGGTTCGCTAGGCATGTGAAAGTACCTTTCGTTGTTATTTTTTTAGTTCGGCATCTTTGTGCCGGATGCACTTCGCAAGTACTTATGAAGATCTAAAACGGTGGGAGGGGGCTTGCCCCCGATGGCGGTGGATCAGTTAAAAAGTTAGGGGCTGACACACTGCAATCGGGGCAAGCTCCTCCCACATTTGATTGCATTTCAAATGTGGGAGGCGGGTTAGTTAAAAGAAGCCCAGTGGATTAATGTCGTAACTCACCAGCAAGTTCTTGGTCTGCTGGTAGTGATCCAACATCATCTTGTGGGTTTCACGCCCCACGCCGGACTTCTTGTAGCCACCGAATGCGGCATGCGCCGGGTACAGGTGGTAGCAGTTGGTCCACACGCGGCCCGCCTTGATCGCCCGGCCCATGCGGTAGGCGCGGTTGATGTCGCGGGTCCACACCCCGGCGCCCAGGCCGAACTCAGTGTCGTTGGCAATGGCCAGGGCTTCGGCTTCGTCCTTGAAGGTGGTGATGCTCACCACCGGGCCGAAGATTTCTTCCTGGAACACGCGCATTTCATTGGTGCCCTTGAGCAGGGTCGGCTGGATGTAATAGCCGCCGGCCATATCGCCGGTGAGCTTCTCGACCTTGCCGCCGGTCAGCAGTTGCGCGCCTTCGCCCTTGGCGATTTCCAGGTAGGACAGGATCTTGTCGAACTGCTGCTCGGACGCCTGGGCGCCGACCATGGTGTCGGTGTCGAGCGGGTCGCCACGTTTGATCGACTCGATCTTCTTCATCACCACTTTCATGAAGTCGTCGTAGATCGACTCTTCCACCAGTGCGCGGGACGGGCAGGTGCACACTTCACCTTGGTTGAAGAACGCCAGCACCAGGCCTTCGGCAGCCTTTTCGATGAACGACGGTTCGGCCTTCATGATGTCGGCAAAGAAGATGTTCGGCGACTTGCCGCCCAGCTCCACCGTCGACGGAATAATATTCTCGGCCGCCGCATGCATGATGTGCGAGCCCACTGGCGTGGAACCGGTGAAGGCAATCTTGGCGATGCGTTTGCTGGTGGCCAGGGCTTCGCCGGCTTCTCTACCGAAACCGTGCACCACGTTCAGTACGCCCGGTGGCAGCAGGTCGCCGATTAATTCCATCAGCACGTTGATGCCCAGCGGGGTTTGCTCGGCAGGCTTGAGCACCACGCAGTTACCGGCGGCCAGGGCCGGGGCAAGCTTCCATGCCGCCATCAGCAGCGGGAAGTTCCACGGGATGATCTGGCCAACCACGCCCAGTGGCTCATGGAAGTGATAGGACGCGGTGTGTTCATTGATTTCGGCGCTGGTGCCTTCCTGGGCACGGATGCAACCGGCGAAATAGCGGAAGTGGTCGGCCGCCAGCGGAATGTCGGCGTTGAGGGTTTCACGCACGGCCTTGCCGTTGTCCCAGGTTTCGGTAATGGCCAGCAGTTCGAGGTTCTGTTCGATGCGGTCGGCGATTTTCAGCAGGACCAGCGAGCGGTCCTGGGCCGAGGTCTTGCCCCAGGCGTCGGCGGCGGCATGGGCGGCGTCCAGGGCTTTGTCGATGTCTTTGGCCGTGGAGCGCGGGAATTCGGCGATGGGCTTGCCGTTGACCGGCGAGGTATTGGTGAAGTAGTTGCCATCGACCGGCGCAACGAACTCGCCACCGATGTAGTTGCCGTACTTGGCCTTGAACGAAACGATGGCGCCTTCAGTACCGGGGTGTGCGTAACGCATGGTGGGTATCTCCTGGCTTTTATGTTTATTGGGAGCGCAGCGCTGCAAGCGCTTGATAAAGCGTAGAGCAAAGGTTGGGCCACCGCTTCGTGGGCCAGGGAAATCAAGAGCTTGGGCATTGTTGCAAGGCGTTGCTGTGGCAGGGCTGATACAGGTCATGTGACAGTTTGTGCCATTTGCGGTACAGCCCGTGACCAGTGAGTCGGCCCGGGATTGCATTGGTCGGATGGCTGGGGGATGCTGGGCGCTCTCACGCAGGGAGAATAATAAGAAATGCACAACGATCATTTCAGTCGCCATGCCCAGCAGGTGCTCACTGTGGCGCATGGCCGCGACCCGTCCAGCGACCCCTCCATCGCCCGTTCCTGGCTGCGTTGCCTGGAGGATTACCACCTCGACCCTGCGCAAACCATTGCCCCCACCGTGCTTGAACACGGCCGCCTGCTGGAAAGCCGCGAGCGTCTGCAACAGGTGCTGCACATCGCCGGCAGCGAGATGAACAGCCTGCATCAGCAGCTCTCGGGCGCGGGGCACGCCGTGCTGCTCACGGATGCGCGGGGCGTGATCCTCAACTGTGTCACTGCGCCGTCCGAGCGTAAGATTTTCGAGCGCGCCGGGCTGTGGCTGGGGGCGGATTGGAGCGAAGCCTGCGAAGGCACCAATGGCATCGGCACCTGCCTGGTGGAGCGCCAATCCCTGACCATCCATCGCGATGAGCACTTTCGTGGCCGGCATACCGGGCTGACGTGTTCGGCGAGCCCGGTGTTCGATCCCCACGGTGACCTGCTGGCCGTGCTGGATGTGTCTTCGGCGCGCGAAGCCGTGTCGCGCCAGAGCCAGTTTCACACCATGGCGTTGGTGAACCTGTCGGCGAAGATGATCGAGAGTTGCTACTTCCTGCGTCACTTTGAACACCACTGGTTGCTGCGTTTTCATCTGCAGGCGGAGTCGGTGGGCCTGTTCAGCGAAGGGCTGCTGGCGTTTGATGGCAACGGGCGCATTTGTGCCGTCAACCAGAGCGCGCTGAACCTGTTGGGGCAGCTGCGTGGCGGCTTGTTGGGGCAGCCGGTGGAGGCGTTTTTCGAATGCTCCCTGGACCAGTTGCTCGGACGCGCCAGTGCCAATGCCACGGCCAGTTGGCCGCTGCGTACCCGTGATGGCCGGCCGCTGTTCGCGGCGCTGCGGGGCCAGGCGCGCAGCGTTCCCGCGCCGGTCGCCCGGCCTGCCGTGGTGGAGCGGCCGCGCCTGCCCGGCATCTGCCTGGGCGATCCGGCGCTGCAACGGGACTTCAGCAAGGCGCTGCGGGTATTCGAGCGCGATGTGCCGTTGCTGATCAATGGCGAAACCGGCTCCGGTAAAGAGGCCTTCGCCAAGGCGGTGCACCAGGCCAGCCAGCGTGCCGACAAGGCATTCGTGGCGCTCAACTGCGCCGCCATCCCGGAAAGCCTGATCGAAAGCGAACTGTTCGGCTATCGCGGCGGCAGCTTTACCGGTGCGCGCAAAGAGGGCATGCAAGGCAAGTTGCAGCAGGCCGATGGCGGCACCCTGTTCCTCGATGAAATCGGCGATATGCCCCTGGCGCTGCAAACCCGTCTATTAAGGGTGCTGGAGGATCGGCTGGTGGTCCCGCTCGGCGGTGAGCCCCAGGCTGTGAACGTGCGAATTATCAGCGCAACCCACCGGAATTTGCTGGAGCGTGTGCAGGACGGCAGCTTCCGCGAGGACTTGTATTACCGGCTCAATGGCCTGGAAGTCGGGTTGCCCGCTTTGCGCGAGCGCAGTGATAAATCCCAGTTGCTGGACTTCCTGCTGGCGCAGGAGGCCAATGGCGAAGCGGTGGCGCTCGACCCGGCGGCGCGTATGGCGCTGTTGGCATTTGCCTGGCCGGGTAACGTGCGCCAGTTGCGCACTGTGCTGCGTACGCTGGTGGCGCTGTGTGATGAAGGGCGCGTAGCGCTTGAGGACTTGCCCGCGCAGATTCGCCAGGCCCGCCCGGTGGCCGCCGCGCAGGCCAGGCCCGCAGAGTCGCCGCTGGAAGACGCGGAGCGCCTGGCATTGCTCACCGCTTTGCAGCAACAGCGCTGGCACATGACGCACACGGCGGAGCAGTTGGGCGTCAGCCGCAACACGCTGTATAGAAAGCTGCGCAGGCACGGTATCGCACGCCACGCCCTCAGCTAAAGGGTGCGATTTTCGCCCCCCTGCGCTAACCTGCCTCGATGTTTTACGAGGTCGACTATGCACATTCATATTCTCGGTATTTGCGGCACGTTCATGGGCTCGATGGCGGTACTGGCCAAAGAGCTGGGCCATCACGTCACCGGCTCCGACGCCAACGTTTACCCGCCCATGAGCACGCAACTCGAGGCTCAGGGCATTGCGTTGACCCAAGGCTACGACCCCGCGCAATTCAACCCGGTGCCGGACCTGGTGGTGATCGGCAACGCCATGTCGCGTGGCAACCCGGCGGTCGAGTACGTACTCAATAAAGGTTTGCCTTATGTGTCTGGCCCGCAATGGCTGGCCGACCATGTGTTGCAAGGCCGGTGGGTGCTGGCGGTTGCCGGCACACACGGCAAGACCACCACCAGCAGCATGCTGGCCTGGGTGCTGGAACACGCGGGTATGAGCCCGGGTTTCCTGATCGGCGGTGTGCCGCAGAACTTTTCGGTATCCGCGCGCTTGGGCGATACGCCGTTCTTCGTGATCGAGGCAGACGAATACGACAGCGCCTTCTTCGACAAGCGCTCCAAGTTCGTTCACTACCGCCCGCGCACGGCGATCCTGAACAACCTGGAGTTCGATCACGCTGATATCTTCCCCGATCTGCCGGCCATCGAGCGGCAGTTCCACCATTTGGTGCGCACTATTCCAAGCGAAGGCCTGGTGATCCACCCGACCACCGAGCCCGCCTTGCAGCGTGTGATCGAGATGGGCTGCTGGACCCCGGTGCAGACCACCGGGGCGGGCGGGCAGTGGCAGGTCAAGCTGCTCAGCGAAGACGGTTCCAAGTTTGAAGTGCTGTTCGACGGCGAAGCCCAGGGCATTGTCGATTGGGACATGACCGGCCAGCACAACGTCGCCAATGCCTTGGTGACCCTGGCGGCTGCGCGGCATGTGGGCGTGGTGCCGTCCATGGGCATTGCCGCCTTGAGCGCATTCAAGAGCGTAAAGCGGCGTATGGAAAAAGTCGCCGACGTGAATGGGATTACCATCTACGACGACTTTGCCCACCACCCGACGGCCATTGCTACCACATTGGATGGCCTGCGCAAGCGTGTCGGTGATGCGCCGATCATTGCGATCATCGAACCGCGTTCCAACTCCATGAAACTCGGCGCGCACCGCGATGGTTTGCCCGAAAGCGTCAACGATGCCGACGAGGCGGTGTGGTATGCCCCCGCGAACCTCGGCTGGGACCTGCCGGGCATCGCTGCCCTGTGCACCGTGCCCTCCACCGTCTGCGATAGCATCGAGGGCATCATTGAGCACGTTCGGCAGCAGGCCAAACCCGGTACCCACGTGGTGGTCATGAGCAACGGCGGCTTCGGCGGCCTGCACGGCAAATTGGCCGAGGCGCTGAAATGAGCGGGCCGGAACGTGTCACCCTGGCAATGACCGGTGCATCGGGCGCGCCCTATGGCCTGCGGCTGTTGGATTGCCTGGTGCGCGAAGAGCGCGAAGTGCACTTCCTCATCTCCAAGGCCGCGCAATTGGTCATGGCTACTGAGACTGACGTGGCGTTGCCGCCCAAAGTGCAGATGATGCAGGCCTTCCTCACCGAGTACACCGGTGCGGCGGCGGGGCAGATCAAGGTCTACGGCAAAGAGGACTGGATGTCGCCCGTGGCCTCCGGCTCGGGTGCCCCGGCGTCGATGGTGGTGGTGCCATGTTCCACGGGCACCTTGTCGGCGATTGCCACCGGTGCCTGCAACAACCTGATCGAGCGCGCGGCCGACGTCACCTTGAAGGAGCGCCGCCAGTTGATCCTGGTGCCGCGTGAAGCGCCGTATTCGAGTATTCACCTGGAGCACATGCTCAAATTGTCGAACATGGGCGTGACGATTCTGCCGGCCTCGCCCGGTTTCTATCACCAGCCTCAGACCATCGATGACCTGGTGGACTTTGTAGTGGCGCGTATTCTCAACCTGCTGAACATCCCCCAGGACATGCTGCCGCGTTGGGGTGAACACCATTTGAGCAGCGATGAATAAGGCCCTGCTGATCTTGCTGGCGTTGCAACTCACGGGCTGCGCCACTGCGCGCACCTTGGATGCCGCGCAGCCAAACGCGCCAGTGGTGTATGCCGGCACGCGGTTGGATTTGTATGCAATGAACGGTGGTTGCTGCGCCAAGGATCGGTTTGGTGCTGAGGCGCCGACTTATCCGGGTGTGGACCTGCCGGCGAGTGCATTGCTCGATACCTTGTTGTTGCCGCTGTCGGTGTTGACGGTGCTGGGCGTTGGATTCAACGCCACAGGCGGCCTATAGGGCCCATCTTTGTAGTGAGCGGGCTTGCCCCGCGCTGGGCTGCGAAGCGGCCCCAATAAATACACCGCCGAACTTCAGGTAAACACCATTCGCCTGGTTTGGGGCCGCTTCGCGGCCCAGCGCGGGGCAAGCCCGCTCACTACAGGGAGATTTTCAGCCTTTGAACAGGCTTGCCCGGTCATCGCAACATTACTTACCTAGCTTGCGCAACTCATCCGATTCCACCACCCGCACCCCATCCTGCTCCTCCAGCGCCAGGCGCCACATGGCTCGCGCCAGTTCGCACACTTCGATGCCGTGGTACTTGCCCGGAATCAACCGCGACAACGGTCCGGCCAATTGTTCGGCCAAGCGCGGCTCCAACCGTTCCCCCAGCAGCAACGACGGCCGCACGATGGTCAGTTGTGGCCAGTCCTGGGTCTTCAGTGCCTGTTCCATTTCCCCTTTGACCCGGTTATAGAACACCGAGGATTTCGGGTCGGCGCCGATCGCGCTGATCACGATCAGGTGCCGCGCGCCCATTTCCCGCGCACGCTTGGCGAACGCCACGACCATGTCCAGGTCGACGGCGCGGAAGGCGGCTTCGGAGCCTGCCTGTTTGATCGTGGTGCCGAGGCAGCAGAAGGCGATGTCCACCCGGCCACTCAGTTGCGGCAGAAACACGGCCGGGTCGCCCACCGGGTTTTCCAGGCGTGGGTGTTCGGCCAATGGTTTACGGCTGGGTGCGAGCACGCGGGTGACGGTGGGTTCGTTGAGCAGGCGGTCAAGCAGGTGTTCGCCGGTAAGGCCGGAAGCTCCGGCGAGCAAGATATGCTGAGGCGTCAGGTACATGGTGTTTCCCCCTTGTTACACAGTTCAGCTTAGTTGCCTTTGGCTTCCTTGCTATTCATTGAGACGCTTTCGAGCGTCTTTCGTGCCTGCTGTTTGCGTAATAATTGCCAGTGGGCGATGACGCCCTTGGGGGCCCAGATCTGCGGTTCGGAGGCTTCGAAGTTGTCCGCCTGTTCGCGTTCGGCCACCTGCAGTTGTGCCAGCTTGAAGGCTTGCTGCAAGTCGTCGGTCTGGTTGAAGGCTTGGGCGAAGAGGGCATCGCCAAAGTAGGTGAAGTCGGCTTCTTCGGAACACCCGAAGGACACCCGGTCGGCCCGCGAGGCGGTCATGATCAGCGTGCGTTCATCTTTCAGCGCCGGGATGAACCCGCCGGAGTAGCAGGCCGAAATCACCACGATTTTGTCGCGGTTCTTCAGCGGTGCCAGTACGGCGGCCAACTCATCGGCAGGCAAATCGGCCAGCTCCATGCGCGGTTGGTCCAGCACCAGTTCGTGTTCGTGGGTGCCGTGGCTGGTCATGTAGATAAATACCAGGTCTTCCGGGCCGGTGCGCTCGGCCAGGGTTTGCACGGCGCGACGCAGGCTTTCGCGCGTGGCCAAGGGGCGGTCGGCGATGTGGTCGCGGTGATTGACCAGGCGAATCTGCCCACGCGCGCCGAACCGGGTTGCGAGCAGGTTACTGACGTAGTCGGCCTCGCGCAGGAACACGCTTTGTTTACCGTCGCCGGCCACGGCCAGGGTATAGAGCTCTACGGCGGGGGTGGAGGCGGGCACGGCGGCAAGGGCCGCATCCAGAAGGTGGCCCTGGGCTAGTACGCCGATTTCCAGAGGGTCGGGCAACAGTTTTCCGTCGGCGTCGCGCACGCGCATGCCATTGACCCAGGTGCCGGCGTGTACGGTGCCGTCAGTAAGGACAAGGGTGCCTTTGCCTTGATAGCTGTCGCTGTCGAAACCACCGATATAGAAACTGCCGTCGGACAGGTTCAGGCGGCCCTCACCGGTAAAGCGCCAATCGCTGAACTGGCCGACATAGTGGCTGCCGTCGACGCCGATCAATTCGCCTTTGCCGCTGAGCGCGCCCTCCTTGAACTGGCCGATCCACACGTCGCCGTCGGCGTTCTCATAGCGGCCCTTGCCGTTGAGCTGGTTCTGTTTGAACTGGCCGACATAGATATCGCCGTCGGCACTGTTGAACGTACCGTTGCCTTCCAGTTGGCCATCGACGAAATGGCCGCTGAACTGGTTGCCGCTGTCATCGTTGCGCTGGCCTTCGCCATTCGGTTTGCCGTGGGCGAACTGGCCTTGATACTGACTGCCGTCAGCCAGTTCCAGGCGACCGAGGCCCGAATACTGGTCGTCCTTGAATTCGCCGCGATAGGTCATTTGCCCCTCTTTGAGGGTGCCTTCGCCGTTGCGCCGGCCATTCTTGAAGCCGCCCACATAGTGGCTGCCCGCGGTGGTCAGGCTGCCCTGGCCATCGAACAAACCCTGCTGGAACTGGCCTTTATAGACTTCGCCATTGCTGCCATGCCACTCGCCCTGGCCGTGCCATTGGCCTTTGTCGAACTGGCCGGCGTACCAACTGCCGTTGGGGTAGTCCACGCGCCCCTGGCCTTGCAGCAAGCCATTGACCACATCGCCCCGGTAGCGTCCGCCGTCGGGCAGGCGCGCATCGGGCGGCAACAGCGATTCGCCATCTCCGCAAGCGGTGAGCAACAGGGCAAGGGCGAGGGGAGCGAGTGGGCGCATAGCGGGATCCGGATAATTGAGCGCCGAGTATGCCGCAGCTGCGAGTTACATACATAAATTTACATACACTGTGGTGAGGTTTTATCCCTCACCACAGGGAAGGCTTACACGAAGCAGAGCGACAACGACTCAGCAATGTAAGCCGGTTTTTCCTGCCCTTCGATTTCCAGAGTGGCGGTGGCCTTGAACAGCCATTGGCCAGGCTTTTTCTCGGTGACGTCGGTGAGGGTCACGTTCAGGCGCACCTTGGAGTTGACCTTCACCGGCTGGATAAAGCGCACGCTGTCCAGACCGTAGTTGACCGCCATCTTCAGGCCTTCAGGCATGATCAGGATGTCTTCCATCAACTTGGGCATCAGCGACAGCGACAGGAAACCGTGGGCGATGGTGCTGCCAAACGGAGTCTGCGCGGCCTTGACCGGGTCGACATGGATGAACTGGTGGTCGCCCGTGGCCTCGGCGAACAGGTTGATACGCGCCTGGTCGATGGTGAGCCACTCGGAACGTCCCAGTTCCTTGCCGACATAGTCTTTGAGCTGCGCTACGGGTACATAGGGCATTGCGTCTCTCCTTGGTTCATCATGCGGTGCACAACGTCGGGTTTTTATGGGTTACAGAGAACCAATGTAGATCATCATGGCCAATCAGCCCGGTCAACCCACCATGCTTTTGGCGAATGCCGGTGCATAGGGCGGGCGTGCTTATAATGCGGGCGAGTCTTGAGGGGGAAGAACGGATGCTGTTACGTGGCCTGACCTGGCTGGTGCTGTTTCAACTGATCGGCACCGCAATCAACCATTTGCTGTTGCCGGTGCTGCCGGGGCCGATCATCGGGTTGCTGCTGATGTTGGGCTTTCTGGTCTGGCGAGGTGAAGTCGGCGAGCCATTGAGCCTGGCGGCCAGCAGCCTGTTGCGGTACCTGCCGTTACTGCTGGTGCCGCCGGCGGTGGGGGTCATGGTGTATGCCAAGGACATCGCCGCTGATTTCTGGGCCATCGTCGGCGCGCTGGTGCTGTCGCTGGTGATCGCCATGGGCTTTGTCGGCGTGCTGATGCAACAGATGGTCAAGCGCAAGGAGAAGGATCAATGACCTTCGACTGGCAGGGCGCGTGGACGGCGGTGATCCACCATCCGTTGTTTGGCATCGGCATCACCCTCGGCGCTTATCAAGTGGTACTCGCAGGTTTCGAGAAAACCCGCTGGATCTTCTTGCAGCCGGTGCTGGTGTCCATGCTGCTGGTGATCGGCGTGTTGCTGACCTGTGGCCTGAGCTACGCCGAGTACCGCAAGAGCACCGAAATCATGGGCATCCTGCTGGGCCCGGCGACGGTGGCCCTGGCCGTACCGCTTTATTTGAACCTGCGGCGCATCCGCCAATTGTTCTGGCCGATTTTTACTACGCTGGTGGTAGGCGGTGTGCTGGCTACCGGGCTCTGTGTCGTGCTGGGTAGGTGGTTTGGCGCCGAACACATGATGTTGATGACCATGGCGCCTAAGTCGGTGACCTCGCCGATTGCCATGCTGGTGGCCGAGCAGATCGGGGGCGTGGCGGCGCTGGCGGCGGTGTTTGTGCTGATCACCGGGGTGGTGGGTGCGATGATCGGCCCGGCGTATTTGTCACGGTTGGGCGTGCACAGCCCGGAAGCGCGCGGCATGGCGCTGGGCATGACCGCCCATGCTGTCGGCACCTCGGTGGCCTTGCAGGAAAGCGAAGAGTGCGGCGCCTTTGCAGCGCTGGCCATGAGTCTGATGGGCGTGGCCACGGCAGTGTTCCTGCCGCTGGCCGTGTCGGTGATCGTTTAAACCGGGTTTAAGGAAACCTTTATGAGTCTGGCGCTGTTCCCGCTCAATACCGTGCTGTTCCCTGGCTGCACCCTCGACCTGCAATTGTTCGAGGCGCGCTACCTGGACATGATCAGCCGCTGCATGAAAAAAGGCGAAAGCTTCGGCGTGGTGTGCATCCTCGACGGCAAGGAGGTAGGCATGGCCCCGGACGGCTACGCGCTGATCGGCTGTGAAGCGCTGATTCGCGACTTCAAGCAGCAGGACAACGGCCTGCTGGGCATTCGCGTGGAAGGCGGTCGCCGGTTCCGGGTACGTGACGCCGGCGTGCAGAAGGACCAATTGCTGGTGGCCGACGTGCAATGGCTCGAAGACCTGCCGGACCAGCCGCTGGAAGAGGAGGATGCCGACTTGCTGGCGCTGCTGCAGGCATTGGCCGAGCACCCGATGGTGGCCTCGCTGGACATGGACGCCCGCGCCGAAGGGCAGCAAGCCTTGGGCAACCAGCTGGCGTATCTGCTGCCCTTCACCGAGGCCGACAAGATCGACCTGCTGCAACTCGATGACCCGCAGCAGCGGTTGGACGCGATCCAGATGTTACTGGATGAGTTGCAGGGTGAGCTGTTCAACTGACTTCGGAAATATCCGGCGTTGTTATCAGACGTTCCTTCGTTGTCCCGTGCGCGGGGCCTGAAATAGTCTCCGATCACACACTCAGGGTCAGGAGATGAACATGATTCGGCTAGCGCACTCGGAGCAGGCGGTCTGGGACGGGTTTCTCATCAGCGTGACCGCGCAACTGATCCAGCAAGATGCAAACCGCGGCCCGGAGTACATCGCCGAGCGCGCCGCGGAAATCGCCGATGAGATGTTGCTGGAGCGGCGTGAACGCTGCGTTGAGCGCCGAGCCGCCTCCGTCGATTGGATCGGCCCGGCCAAGGGTCAGTAGGCATATCGGAGCAGGGCGTGAGGGGTGCCGGTGAGCGCGATGAAGCTCAGCACCGCGATCAGCGCCGGTAACAGCAGCCACCAGGTCTTTTGCGACATGGCCGGCAGCGGGCTTCGATACTCGCTGGCGCCCAGGCTGAATGCACACACCGTCATCGCCAGCAGCGTGCCGGCCAGGATGTCGGTGGGCCAATGGGCGCCGAGGTAGACCCGCGACAGCGCAATGAACGCCGCGGGAATGCAGCCCAGCAGCATCCAGGTCAGGCGCAGCCGGATGGGTTGTCCACGACCGGCCAATACTGCCAGCGCCAGGAAAAACGCGAACGCGCCGGACGCATGGCCGCTGGGCATGCTGAAGCTGGTCAGTGGGTCTGTAAGGATTTCCGGGCGGCCACGGGCGAAAAACAGCTTGGTTCCCGTATTGATGACAGCAGACCCGGCCAACGTGGCGCCGACGAACACGGCATGACGCCATTGCCGCGCCAGTAACAGCAGGCCGGTGAACACAGCGCTGGCGAAAAACATCTTCTTGAACTCACCCAGCTGGGTGATCCGCACCATGACTTCGTCGAGCCACGGGCTACGATGCTCCTGCACGAGGGCGCTCAGGCCCTGGTCAAAGTTGTCCAGCGAGTGATAGCCGATAAACACGGCGATCAACAACGTCAGGCTGGCGCAGCCGACCCACAAGGTGGCGCGACGATGGCCGCGCAAGCTGCTGTTCAGGCTGAGCCCAATCAACACAGCAAGGCACGCAGCCACCACCGCCGCCTCGGGCCAGAAACCTTCGGGCAACGGCAGGCGGAAGGCGGCACCAGTCGCCCAGCCCGGCAGCAGATAGGCGACCGACCAGCCCGCGGCGGCCACAATGCTCACCACCGCGAAGCGCGGAAACGGCATGTCGCACATCCCGGCCACCATCGGCAGCATGGGGCGCAGCGGGCCGATGAAGCGTCCGACCAGCAGGCTGGCGATGCCGTATTTGTGGAAGTAAGTTTCAGCGCCGTTCATCCATTCGGGGTGATGGCGAAGGCCGGGCAGGCGCCGGATGTTCTGATGGAAATGTCGACCCAGGTAATAGGAAACCCCGTCCCCGAGTAGCCCCCCCAGGAAGCCCACCAGCAGGGTTTCGCTCAATGACAGCGCGCCGCTGCCGGCCAGCGCCGCAATCGCAAACAATAAAACCGTGCCCGGCACGATCAGCCCGGCAATGGCCAGGCACTCCACACAGGCGACGATAAACACCGCGACCGCCAGCCATTCGGGGTTCAGGGTCAGCCAGCCGGTAATGCTATCGAGCCATTGGCCCATACAACGTCACTCCCTCTATGTAATACATAACTTGATCTGCTGTGTTGCAGCCGTCTGGATCCATTCAAATCAAAACGTAGTCGCGGCCTTCGACCTGGCCCCGGCGCAGCGGGTTCCGTGTGCAATATGGCGCATAGCCTGCATCGACGAAGCGGTACATCAGGTGTTCATCGCGGCCACTGGGGATGCCCAGGCGGGTGGTTTGTATGATCTGCGTCGGGGTCTGGCCCACGTCTTCAACGTAGAGCAACGCCTGATCGAAGCGCTTGGCGTCCCACATCGGTACCTTCAACCCCAGGGCTTTGCACAGCAGTGTCTGGCCGGCGCACAGCTTTTGCGCGGCGCGCGGGCTGCCATCGGCGTTCGGGTTGTTCAGCAGCATCTGCGCCAGGCTGGCCGGGCCGGACACGTCGTCGACCCATGGATACGCTGATTTGATCAGTACGGCATTACCCGGCCCATGGGCGCTGAAGTTCAGGGAGTCGCCGCCACGGGCGTAGTACATGTAGATATGGCCACCATCCAGAAACAAAGCCTTACGTTTTTCTGTGTAGCCCAATGAAGCGTGACTGCCTTTTTCGGCCACGTAATACGCTTCGGTTTCAATAATTCGCGCCGAAAGCCAGATTTCGCCGACACGATGGCGTATGACTTTTCCGAGCAATGCTTGCGCGAGGATTTGCGCGTCCCGGTCGAAGAAGCGGTCGGGCAGGGCGCTGGCGGGGCGTTGGGGCGATGAGCTGGGCATGGCGGTCAGGGGTAAATACGGCTAAATGTGACCGAATCATAACAACTCCCGCCTTAATTACCGCTGAACCCCAGGTTTTTACAGTTCATTTCGACCATCCGCCCCTCACCGCTGTCAGTCGGGCGGCGTCACAGCTATAATCTGCCGCTTTCCTCTTTGCCAAGACTCCCTGACCATGACTGAGTCCGTTCTTGACTACATGACCCGCCTGGGTCGCGCTGCCCGTCAGGCCTCGCGGTTGATCGCCCGTGCGAGCACCGCGCAGAAGAACCGTGCCTTGCTGGCCGCCGCCGACGCTCTGGATGCTTCGCGCTCCGAGCTCACCGCCGCCAATGAACAGGACCTGGCCAACGGCCGCGCCAATGGCCTGGAGCCGGCCTTGCTGGACCGCCTGGCGCTGACCCCGGCACGCATCGACGACATGATCGAAGGCCTGCGTCAGGTGGCCAAGCTGCCTGACCCCATCGGTGAAATCCGCGACATGCGTTACCTGCCGTCCGGCATCCAGGTCGGCAAGATGCGCGTGCCCCTGGGCGTGATCGGCATCATTTACGAGTCGCGTCCGAACGTGACCATCGACGCCGCGAGCCTGTGCCTCAAGTCCGGTAACGCCACCATCCTGCGTGGCGGTTCCGAGGCGATCAACTCCAACCGTGCCATCGCTGCCTGCATTCAACAGGGCCTGGCCGTGGCCGAGTTGCCCGCCGAAGTGGTGCAAGTGGTTGAAACCACCGACCGCGCCGCCGTGGGTGCGCTGATCACCATGCCGGAATTCGTCGACGTGATCGTGCCACGCGGTGGCAAGAGCCTGATCGAACGCGTCAGCCGTGATGCCAAGGTGCCGGTCATCAAGCACCTAGACGGTGTATGCCACGTGTTCATCGACATTGCCGCCGATATCGACAAGGCGATCCGCATCGCCGACAACGCCAAGACCCACCGCTACGCCCCGTGCAACACCATGGAAACCCTGCTGGTGCACGTCGGCATTGCCGATCGCGTGCTGCCGCCGCTGGCTGCCATCTACCGCGACAAGGGCGTGGAACTGCGGGGTTGCGAGCGCACCCGTGCGCTGCTGGGGGCGGACGTGATCGAGGCGACCGAGCTGGACTGGTACACCGAATACACGGCACCGATCCTGTCGATCAAGATTGTCGACGACCTGGACGAGGCCATCGAACACATCAACACCTATGGCTCCAAGCACACTGACGCCATCGTTTCCGAGCATTTCAGCGATGCGCGGCGCTTCCTCAACGAAGTGGATTCCGCTTCGGTGATGATCAACGCCTCCACGCGTTTTGCCGACGGCTTCGAGTATGGCCTGGGCGCGGAGATCGGTATTTCCACCGACAAGCTCCACGCACGCGGCCCGGTTGGCCTGGAAGGCCTGACCAGCGAGAAGTACGTGGTGTTCGGCGACGGTCATGTGCGCACTTGATGGCCAAACGCATCGGGCTGCTCGGCGGTACCTTCGACCCCGTGCACATCGGCCATTTGCGCAGTGCCCTGGAAGTCGCGGATGCCCTCGCGCTGGATGAGTTGCGCGTGATGCCCAACGCTCGGCCGCCCCATCGCGATACACCGCAGGTGTCGCCGCAGCAGCGCCTGGAAATGGTGCGGTTGGCGGTGCAGGGCATCGCACCGCTGGTGGTGGACGACCGCGAGCTCAAGCGCGATAAACCGTCCTACACTGTTGACACCCTGGAGCTGATGCGCGCCGAGTTGGCCGCGGATGACCAGTTGTTTCTGCTTTTGGGCTGGGACGCATTTTGCGGCCTGCCCTCTTGGCATCGCTGGGAGGAACTCCTCCAGCATTGCCACATCCTGGTTTTGCAACGCCCGGATGCCGACAGCGAACCGCCGGATGCCTTGCGCAACCTGCTGGCCGCGCGGTCGGTAAGTGACCCCTTGGCCCTGACCGGGCCGAACGGGAATATTGCATTCGTCTGGCAGACCCCGCTTGCGGTGTCCGCCACCCAGATCCGTCAACTGCTGGCCAGCGGGAAGTCGGTACGTTTCCTGGTGCCTGACGCGGTCCTGGCCTACATCGATGCGCACGGGCTTTACCGTGCGTCGAACTGAAAAGGCGCGCTTGAACGTACGCACCGTCGTACAGCGAGCGCCCGAACATACGAGCAAAACGAGTTTTATATGACGAACAAAGACGTAAGCAAAGTTAAGCGCAAAGGCACCTTCAAAAGCGCCCCGCTGCCAGTTGAAGCCCATGTTGGCCCTGAGCTGGCTGGCGAAGAGCTGGTAAAAGTCGCCGTGGCGGCCCTGGAAGACGTGAAGGCCCAGGACATCCAGGTGCTGGACGTGCGCGACAAGCAGAGCATCACCGACTACATGATCATCGCCACCGGTACCTCGAACCGCCAGATCGGCGCGATGCTCGACAAGGTCCGCGAAGCCGTCAAAGCCCAAGGCGTGAAGCCGCTGGGTGAAGAAGGCAAGGGCGACAGCGACTGGGTGCTGCTGGACATGGACGACGTGATCGTTCACATGATGACTTCCAACGCTCGCCAGTTCTATGACCTGGAGCGTCTGTGGAAAGGCGCCGAGCAGAGCCGTGCCGCCGATGGCAAGCACCACAGCCCGGAAGTGGGTCACGCGCACTTCGACAAGCTCAACAAAGACCAGGAATAAGGAACGGCTGTGCGCCTGCGTCTGATCGCTGTCGGTTCACGCATGCCCAAGTGGGTGGAAGAAGGCTGGCACGAGTATGCCAAGCGTCTGCCCGCTGAGCTTTCGCTTGAACTGGTGGAAATACCGCTCAATACCCGGGGCAAGAATGCCGACGTGGCGCGCTTCATCCGTCAGGAAGGCGAAGCCATGCTGGCCAAGGTCGGCCCTAACGAGCGCATCGTCACCCTTGAAGTGCACGGCAAGCCCTGGAGCACCGAGCAACTGGCGGTGGAGCTGGATCGCTGGCGCCTGGATTCGCGTACGGTCAACTTCATGGTCGGCGGCCCCGAAGGGCTGGCGCCGGAAGTCTGTGCGCGGGCGGACCAGCGTTGGTCGCTGTCGGCGCTGACGCTGCCGCACCCGTTGGTAAGGATCCTGATCGGTGAACAGCTGTATCGCGCCTGGACAGTTCTGTCCGGGCACCCTTACCACAAATAATCTGCGCCCCTCCCGATGACCCAACCGATCCGCATCAAGGACCACGAGAAAGACGCACGTCTGGTACGCGCTCGGGTCGTGTTCGGTGCTTTTTTGGTGGTGGGGTTGATCGGGGTGTTGATTGCGCGCCTGTATTTCCTGCAGGTGATCCAGTACGACTATCACTCCACGCTGTCCGAAAACAACCGGGTGCATGTGCAGCCGATTCCGCCCACCCGTGGGCTGATTTTCGACCGTAATGGCGTGGTGGTCGCGGATAACCGGCCCAGCTTCAGCCTGAGCATGACCCGCGAGCGCTCCGGCGACTGGGCGCAGGTCCTCGACGTGATCGTCGAGGTGCTGCAACTGACGCCGGAAGACCGGGTGATCTTCGAAAAACGCATGAAGCAGGGGCGCCGACCTTTCGAACCGGTGCCCATCCTGTTTGAGCTGACCGAAGAGCAGATCGCGCGGATCGCGGTGAACCAGTTCCGTCTGCCGGGCGTGGAAGTGGTGGCGCAGTTGGTGCGGCATTACCCGCAAGGGCCGCACTTTGCCCACTCCGTCGGCTACATGGGGCGGATCAACGAGAAAGAGCTGAAAACCCTCGACCCGGTCAATTACAGCGGCACCCACCACATCGGCAAAACCGGCATCGAGCGTTTCTACGAGCCCGAGCTGCACGGCCAGGTGGGTTACGAGGAAGTCGAGACCAACGCCCGCGGCCGCGTGCTGCGGGTGCTCAAACGTACCGACCCGGTACCGGGCAAGGACATCGTGTTGAGCCTGGACATCAAACTGCAGGAAGCGGCCGAGATGGCGTTGGGCGGGCGACGGGGGGCGGTGGTCGCGCTGGACCCGAAGACCGGCGAAGTGCTGGCGATGGTCAGCCAGCCAAGCTTTGACCCCAACCTGTTTGTCACGGGCATCAGCTTCAAGGCTTACGCCGAGTTGCGCGATTCCATCGACCGCCCGTTGTTCAACCGCGTACTGCGCGGCCTGTATCCGCCGGGGTCGACGATCAAACCGGCCGTGGCAATTGCGGGGTTGGACGCAGGGGTGGTCACGGCCTCAAGCCGCGTGTTCGACCCGGGCTACTACATGCTGCCCAACTACGATCACAAATACCGTAACTGGAACCGCACCGGTGACGGCTATGTCGATTTGGACACCGCGATCATGCGCTCCAACGACACCTATTTTTACGACCTGGCCCATAAGCTGGGTATCGACCGTTTGTCCGCCTACATGGGTAAGTTCGGCCTCGGCCAGAAAGTCTCCCTGGACATGTTCGAAGAATCCCCAGGCCTGATGCCGTCGCGGGAGTGGAAGCGCGCGACCCGTCGCCAAGCCTGGTTCCCAGGCGAAACGCTGATCCTCGGCATCGGCCAGGGCTATATGCAGGCAACACCGTTGCAGCTGGCCCAGGCCACCGCGCTGGTGGCCAACAAAGGCATCTGGAACCGCCCGCACCTGGCCAGGACCATCGAAGGCGAAAAGCCTTTGGATGAAAACCCGATCCCGGACATCGTGCTGCGCGACCCGTCCGACTGGACCAAGGTCAACCACGGCATGCAGCAAGTCATGCACGGCGCCCGTGGTACCGCGCGCAAGGCGGCGATCGGCGCGCAATACCGTATCGCCGGCAAGAGCGGTACCGCCCAGGTGGTGGCAATCAAGCAGGGCGAAAAATACGACCGCTCCAAGGTCCAGGAGCGTCACCGCGACCATGCCCTGTTCGTCGGTTTTGCGCCGGCGGACGACCCGAAAATCGTGGTGGCGGTGATGGTCGAGAACGGCGAGTCCGGTTCCGGCGTCGCCGCGCCCGTGGTGCGCCAAGTGATGGACGCCTGGCTGTTGGCCGACGACGGCAGGCTCAAGCCCGAATATGGCGGCCCCCCTTCAAGCACCGAGGTTACGGCCAGTGAAGAGTAATTTTGACCGCATCCTCTCCAGTGAGGACGTGATGCGTCGCCGCGCGACGTTGCTGCAGCGCATGCACATTGACGGCCCGTTGCTGATCCTGCTGCTGACCCTGGCGGCCGGCAGCCTGTTCGTGTTGTATTCGGCCAGTGGTAAGAACTGGGACCTGCTGATCAAGCAAGCGTCGTCGTTCGGCCTGGGCTTGTTGTCGATGGTAGTGATCGCCCAGCTGGAGCCGCGCTTCATGGCGCGCTGGGTGCCGCTCGGTTATGTAGCGGGCGTGTTACTGCTGGTGGTCGTGGACGTGATGGGTCACAACGCCATGGGCGCGACCCGCTGGATCAACATTCCGGGGGTGATTCGCTTCCAGCCGTCGGAATTCATGAAGATTCTGATGCCGGCGACCATCGCCTGGTACTTGTCTAAACGCACCTTGCCACCGCAGCTCAAGCACGTGGGGATCAGCCTGATCCTGATCGGCGTGCCGTTTATCCTCATCGTGCGCCAGCCGGACCTCGGTACCTCGCTGCTGATCCTGGCCGGCGGTGCGTTCGTGCTGTTCATGGGCGGCCTGCGCTGGCGCTGGATCCTCAGCGTGCTGGCCGCCGCCGTGCCCGTGGCCGTGGCCATGTGGTTCTTCTTTATGCACGACTACCAGAAGCAGCGGATCCTGACCTTCCTCGACCCCGAAAGCGACCCGCTGGGCACCGGCTGGAACATCATCCAGTCGAAGGCGGCCATCGGTTCCGGCGGCGTATTTGGTAAAGGTTGGTTACTGGGCACCCAGTCGCACCTGGACTTTTTGCCCGAGAGCCACACCGACTTCATTATTGCGGTATTGGGCGAAGAGTTCGGCCTGGTAGGCATTTGCGCGCTGTTGCTGATCTATTTGCTGCTGATCGGTCGCGGCCTGGTGATCACTGCGCAGGCGCAGACGCTGTTCGGCAAATTGCTGGCCGGCGCGCTGACCATGACGTTTTTTGTTTACGTTTTCGTCAACATCGGTATGGTCAGTGGCCTGCTGCCGGTGGTGGGGGTGCCGTTGCCGTTCATTAGCTACGGCGGAACTTCGCTGGTGACATTGCTGTCAGCGTTTGGGGTTTTGATGTCGATTCATACGCATCGCAAATGGATCGCACAGGTTTGAATAAGGTGAAGATGTCAATGCAAGTAATGCGCGGCTGGGCGACTCGGCATGCGTCCTGGATGGGCCTGATTGGGCTGCTGGGCGCAACGCAAGAGGCGCAGGCCGGTGACTACGATGGTTCACCCCAGGTCGCCGAGTTCGTCGGTGAAATGACCCGCGACTATGGTTTTGCCGGTGAACAGCTGATGGGCGTGTTCCGCGAAGCCCAGAAAAAGCAGGCGATCCTTGATGCCATTTCCCGCCCTGCCGAACGTGTGAAGCAGTGGAAGGAATACCGTCCGATGTTCCTGACCGACGCCCGCGTGGCGCGTGGCGTTGACTTCTGGCGCCAGCACGAAGCGGTATTGGCGCGCGCCGAACAGGAATACGGTGTGCCGGCCCAGGTGATCGTTGCGATCATCGGCATTGAAACCTTTTATGGGCGCAATACCGGCAGTTACCGGGTGATCGACGCTTTGTCGACCCTGGGCTTCGATTACCCGCCCCGCGCCGACTTCTTCCGCAAGGAGCTGCGCGAATTCCTGCTGCTGGCCCGCGAAGAACAGGTCGACCCACTGACCCTCAAAGGCTCCTACGCCGGTGCGATGGGCTTGCCGCAGTTCATGCCGAGCAGCTTTCGCGCCTATGCCGTGGACTTTGACGGTGACGGGCACATCAATATCTGGAGCAATCCCGACGACGCCATCGGCAGCGTGGCCAGCTACTTCAAGCGCCACGGCTGGGTTGGCGGCGAACCGGTGGTGATTCGCGCCGATGTCACCGGCGATCGCGCCGATGAAGGGCTTACCCAGGGCATCGAGCCGGCCAAGACGGTCGGGGAGTTGCGGGCGTTGGGCTGGTCGAGTCAGAATGCGCTGCCTGATGATATGCCAGTGACCGCGTTCCGCCTCGACGGCGAAAACGGCCCGGAATACTGGATGGGCCTGAAGAATTTTTACGCAATCACGCGTTATAACCGCAGTGTGATGTACGCCATGGCCGTGCATCAGCTGTCAGACATGCTGGTCCAAGCACGGGGCAACAAGTAATGCGGGCATCGCCGTTCAAACAACCGCTCAAGCTGGTGGCGTTCGCCGCGTTGTCCTTGCTGGTCGTCAGTTGTTCCACCACCAACAGCCGCGCGCCGGCGCAAAAGTCCGGCGGCGCAGTCGTCCGTGCCCAGCCGGGCCTGGACATCAACCGCGCACACAAAGACGGCGCGCCGTGGTGGGACGTCGACGTGTCGAAGATCCCGGATGCCACGCCAACCCTGCACACCGGCCCGTACAAGGCCAACCCCTATACCGTGCTGGGTAAGAGCTACTTCCCGTTGCAGGACTCCAAGACTTACGTCCAGTCGGGTACGGCATCCTGGTACGGCACCAAGTTTCATGGCCAGAACACCGCCAACGGCGAAGTGTATGACCTGTACGGCATGAGCGCGGCCCACAAGACCTTGCCGCTGCCCAGCTATGTACGGGTGACCAACCTGGACAACAACCGCACGGTGATCCTGCGCGTCAACGACCGTGGGCCGTTCTATTCGGACCGCATCATCGACTTGTCCTACGCCGCCGCGAAGAAACTCGGTTACGCCGAAACCGGTACCGCGCGCGTCAAGGTCGAAGGTATCGACCCCGCGCAGTATTGGGCCCAGCGCGGCAAACCGGCGCCGTTGATGCTTAACGAACCGCAAACCCAGCAGCCGCAAGTGACCGCCTCAACCGGCAAGATCGAGCAGTGGACGCCGCCACCGGCACAGCATGCGCCGGACACGGTGGTCGTACCCCATGCCGCGCCGGGCGCTTCGATGGCTGGCGGGCAATACCTGCAGGTCGGCGCTTTCGCCAACCCGGATGCGGCAGAACTGTTAAGGTCCAAGCTCAGCGGTATGGTCAACGCACCGGTCTTCATCAGCTCCATCGTGCGTAATCAACAGACGTTGCACCGTGTGCGGATGGGCCCGATAGGCTCGCCGAGCGAAGTCGCCCAAGTACAGAACAGCGTGCGCATGGCCAACCTGGGGCAACCCAGCGTGGTCACTGCCGAATAATAAAAGATTGATGGTTCAAGCCCGTGCGCGGGCCTGGGCCCAGGTTGTTGGCTCGTTGAACAATAAAAACCCGGGGGCAAGGGGTGAGCGGGCAACCGAACACGTGACAGTCTGGAAGCGGGCTGTCTGAATAAGTTTTGCCCGCGAGGGCAAGTTTCCATAAGCAATTTCGAGAGACGGATGAACATCACCACCTTAGCCAAACGCACGTGCCTGCTTATCTCGCTGATCATCACCCCGGCCGCCTGGGCGGTTGAAATGGTGCCGGCTTCACCGCAACTGGCTGCCAAGTCCTGGGTCCTCATGGACGCTGCCAGTGGCAACGTGCTGGTCGAGAGCAACGGTGACCAGCGCCTGCCGCCGGCCAGCCTGACCAAACTGATGACGGCCTACATCGCGACCCTGGAAATCCGTCGCGGCCAGATCGGCGAGAACGACCCGGTCACCGTCAGCGAAAACGCCTGGCGTACCGGCGGTTCGCGGATGTTCATCAAGGTGGGTTCGCAGGTCACTGTGAGCGACCTGCTGCACGGCATCATCATCCAGTCCGGTAACGACGCC
Organism: Pseudomonas fluorescens group sp.; assembly: GCF_020093335.1. Classification (NCBI taxonomy): domain Bacteria; kingdom Pseudomonadati; phylum Pseudomonadota; class Gammaproteobacteria; order Pseudomonadales; family Pseudomonadaceae; genus Pseudomonas; species Pseudomonas fluorescens group sp. The sequence goes on from NZ_JAIOKW010000007.1 coordinate 115,390, forward strand.
AGCGTCGCCCTGGCCGAGCACATCGCCGGCAGCGAAGACGCGTTCGCCGACATGATGAACAAAACCGTGGCCGACCTGGGCATGACCAACAGCCACTTCATGAACCCGACCGGTCTGCCGAACCCAGAGCACTACTCGTCGGCTCACGACATGGCGATCCTGGCGCGCGCGATCATCCGCGTCGACCCGGTGCACTACGCGATCTACTCCCAGAAGGAATTCTTCTGGAACAACATCAAGCAGCCTAACCGCAACCTGTTGCTGTGGCGCGACAAGACCGTCGATGGCCTGAAAACCGGCCACACCGACGAAGCCGGCTACTGCATGGTGTCGTCCGCTGTACGTGACGGCCAACGTCTGATCGCGGTGGTCTTCGGTACTAACAGCGAGCAGGCCCGTGCGGCCGAGACGCAAAAACTGCTGACCTACGGTTTCCGTTTCTTCGAAACCCAGACCTTCTATCAGAAGGGTGCTGAGCTGGCGACCGCGCCAGTGTGGAAAGGCGCTACCTCCCAAGTCAAAGCCGGCCTGGCTGAAGACCTGACCCTGACCATGCCTAAAGGCCAGCTGAAAAAGCTCGCAGCCAGCATGACCATGAACCCGCAGTTGGTTGCCCCAATCGCCAAGGGTGATGTGATCGGTAAGGTTGAAGTGAAGCTGGACGACAAAGTGGTTCACAGTGCTGACCTGATCGCACTGGACGCCGTTGACGAAGGTGGTATCTTCCGCCGCGTCTGGGATAGCATCCGTCTATTCTTCTACAGCTTGTTCAACTGATAGTGTGCACCTGCAAAGCCCCGTGTTGATCCGACACGGGGCTTTGCCCGTCGCCACGGCTTACGCTTACGAGGCCGTTACGCCATGACCGATAAAGAAGTAAAGGCGCCAAAGATCGAATTCCCGGTGGTGGACTATCCCATCAAGGTGATCAGCGATACCGGTGTCGGCCGTAAAGACCTGATCCTCGAGATCGTGCGTAAACACGCGACGATCAACGATCAGCGCGTGGATGAGCGCTCCAGCTCTACCGGCAAATACACCACGATTCAGTTGCACATCGTTGCGACTGATCAAGACCAGCTCTACAACATCAACAGCGAACTGCGGGCCACCGGCTTCGTGCACATGGTGTTGTGATGTCTCACGTCCTGGGCTTTCGCGAGCTCGGCCGGATGGACTATGAGCCCGTCTGGCACGCCATGCAGCGGTTCACGAATGAACGCGGCACGTCGGCTGAAGATGAAATCTGGCTGGTGGAACACCCGCCGGTCTTCACCCAGGGCCAGGCCGGCAAGGCCGAGCATCTGTTGCTGCCGGGTGATATTCCGGTGGTGCAGGTCGACCGAGGGGGTCAAGTGACTTACCATGGGCCCGGTCAACTGGTGGCTTACCTGCTGCTGGACGTGCGCAAGCTTGGGTTTGGCGTGCGTGACCTGGTGAGCCGCATGGAGGCTTGCCTCATCGAGTTGTTGGCCAGTTACGGCGTGACCGCCGCGGCCAAGCCCGATGCGCCCGGTGTGTACGTGGACGGCGCGAAAATCGCTTCCCTGGGGCTGCGTATTCGCCACGGTTGTTCCTTTCATGGCCTGGCGCTGAATGTGGACATGGACCTGGCGCCGTTCCGGCGGATCAACCCGTGTGGCTATGCCGGGTTGGCGATGACGCAACTGAGCGACCACGCCACACCGATTAAATTTGCCGAGGTTAGTGCCCGGCTGCGTGCGCAGCTCGTCAAACACCTCGACTATGCTGAGCAGACGACCCTTACGGGCGGAATCGACTGATTATGACTACTGATGCAGTGCAAACCATGATCCCGACGCTGGACATCACCGAGCGTCCGGCCCCGGCCCCGCGTGCCAAGGTGGAAGCCGGCGTCAAGCTGCGTGGCGCCGAGAAGGTTGCACGCATCCCGGTGAAGATCATTCCGACCACCGAACTGCCGAAGAAGCCTGACTGGATCCGAGTGCGCATCCCGGTTTCGCCGGAAGTCGACCGTATCAAGGCGCTGCTGCGCAAACACAAGCTGCACAGCGTGTGCGAAGAAGCCTCCTGCCCGAACCTGGGCGAATGCTTCTCCGGCGGCACCGCCACCTTCATGATCATGGGTGACATCTGCACCCGTCGTTGCCCGTTCTGCGACGTCGGCCACGGCCGTCCGAAGCCACTGGACGTCAACGAGCCGGAAAGCCTGGCTATCGCCATCGCCGACCTGAAACTCAAGTACGTGGTGATCACCTCCGTCGACCGCGACGACCTGCGTGACGGCGGTGCCCAGCACTTTGCCGACTGCATCCGCGAAATCCGCAAGCTGTCGCCGAACGTGATGCTTGAAACCCTGGTGCCGGACTACCGTGGCCGTATGGACGTAGCGCTGGAAATCACCGCCGCCGAGCCGCCGGATGTGTTCAACCACAACCTGGAAACCGTGCCACGCCTGTACAAGGCAGCGCGCCCGGGTTCGGACTACCAGTGGTCGCTGACCCTGCTGCAGAAATTCAAGCAGATGATGCCGCACATTCCGACCAAATCCGGCCTGATGCTGGGCCTTGGCGAGACCGACGAAGAAGTGATCGAAGTCATGAAGCGCATGCGCGAACACGACATTGACATGCTGACCCTGGGCCAGTACCTGCAACCGTCGCGCAGTCACTTGCCGGTGCAGCGTTTCGTGCACCCGGACACCTTCGCCTGGTTCGCCGAGGAAGGTTACAAGATGGGCTTCAAGAACGTCGCGTCGGGCCCGCTGGTACGTTCCTCGTACCATGCGGACGAGCAGGCCAAGCTGGTCAAGGCGAGCCTGGTTTCGTAAGCCGCACCGCTGCCTCAATGTGAGAGGGGGCTTGCTGTGGTGACCGGGCTCGCTGTGGTGGGAGGGCTTGCTGTGGTGAGCGGGCTTGCCCCGCGCTGGGCTGCGAAGCAGCCCCATCTAATCTTAAGTAAACTCGCCCCCCTCCCACATTTTGTTTGGCGTTATTTCAGGAAGAACTGCGGATGACTGCTGCCGTACCTGCATTGCGTGCCGAAGGCACCATCGCCTTGATCGCCCCCGCTGGCCCCGCCACGCTGGACGTTGAAAAGGCCGGCCAATGGATGCGTACCCGTGGCTACGACCTGCGAATCTTCCCCGGCGTCTATGAACGCGACGGCTACCTTGCTGGCAGCGATGCCGTGCGCCTGCGTGACCTGCATGCCGCCTTCGCCGACCCTGAAATCGATGCCATCTTCTGTCTGCGCGGCGGCTACGGCACCCCGCGTCTGCTCGATAGCTTGGACTTTGACCTGCTGCGCGCCAACCCCAAGCCATTCGTAGGTTATAGCGACATCACCGCGCTGCACCTGGCAATCAGCCGTTACGCGGGCTTTGTGACCTTCCACGGCCCGATGCTCAATGCCGATCTGTTGGGCGACAAGCAACCCCCCACGGAGTCGTCACTGTTCAGCCTGTTGCGCGGTCAGTTGGGCGCCGGCAGCGAGTTGGTGCACCCGGTGGCCTACCCGTTGACCACGATCGAGCCTGGCATCGCCTGCGGGCGCTTGCTGGGTGGCAACCTGTCGATGATCGCGGCGGTCATGGGCACGCCTTACGAAATCGACGCAGGAGGCATCATCCTGTTTATTGAAGACGTCAACGAGCCGATCTACCGCATCGACCGGCTGCTGACGCATCTGCGTCTGGCGGGCAAGCTGGCACACGTTGCGGGTGTGCTGGTGGGGGATGTGGCGGGTGTGGACAAGGCTGCGCTGGAGCGGCTGCTCAAGCAGACCTTTGCGCCGTTATGCATTCCGGTATTGTCAGGCTGGCGCAGCGGGCATTGTGATCCGAACCTGACGTTGCCGATGGGCGCGTTGGTGAGGTTGGATGCGGGGGAGCAGCGGGTGGTGTTGGAGCAGGATGTGGTGTTCAGAGCCTGAAGCTGTTGTCGTCTGCAAAACGCTATCGGGAGCAAGCCCCCTCCCACATTTGACCGCACTCCAAAGGATGTACGCGGCCCAAATGTGGGAGGGGGCTTGCTCCCTATAGCATTAGTCGCCCTAGGCAGATCTAGCGGTTTTGCAGTGACTCGAGCAACTTCACCGTCGGATACCCATCCGCCGGCCAGCCCAGCGCTTGCTGCGCTGCACGAATCGCCTTGCGCGTGTTGGCGCCGATAATCCCGTCCGGGTTGCCTGCGTCATAGCCGTTGGCACTCAGCGCCGTCTGCAAGTCGATACGCTGTGAGCGGCTCAGTGGCAGCTCATCCTTCGGCCAATCGCCGCGAATCACACCCCCGCCACCGAAACGCTCCGACAGCAGTCCCACCGCCAGTGCGTAGGACGACGAGTTGTTGTACTTGAGGATTGCGCGGAAGTTATCCAGCACCAGGAACGCCGGGCCACGATAACCCGCCGGCAACAGCAAGGCGGCGGACAGTTGGTCTACGTTGGGCGGCATGCTGGCGCCTGGCGGCAGCTGGATGCCCAGCTTCAGCCATTCAGCCACCGTCTTGCGGGTGCCGCCATCGGCCAGGGCGTAATCGAAGTTCGTCGGCAGCTGTTTCACTTCCATGCCCCACGGCTGGCCTTTCTGCCAGCCGGAGCTTTGCAGGTAGTGCGCGGTGGAGGCGAGGGCATCGGCCGGGCTGTTCCAGATATCGCGGCGACCGTCGCCATCGAAGTCCACGGCGTGGGTGTTGTAGGTGGTGGGGATAAATTGCGTCTGGCCCATGGCCCCGGCCCAGGAGCCTTTCATCTGGTCGGCCTGGATATCGCCGTGCTGGATGATCTGCAGCGCTGCCAGCAACTGCGCTTGTGCAAACGCGGGGCGACGGCCTTCGTAGGCCAGGGTCGCCAGGGAGCGGATCACCGAGTTATTGCCCTGGAACTGGCCGAAATTGCTTTCCATGCCCCACACCGACACCAGCGCCTGGCGGTCGACGCCATAACGTTGCTCGATGCTTTGCAGGATGTCGGCGTATTTGATCAGCAATGCCTGGCCATTACGCACGCGCACGGGAGACAGGGCGCCGTCGAGGTATTCCCATACCGGGCGGGAAAATTCCGGCTGGCTGCGGTCGGCGCGGATCACCGCCATGTCAGGGGTGACGTTGGCGAAGGCATTGTCGAACACGGCGGCGGTGATGCCGGCCTGCAGGGCTTGCACACGAAAGGCCGCCTGCCATTCGGCAAAGGTCTGGGTCGGTTGGATATCGAGGTTATCCACAGCCAGCGGGGCCACGACAGCGGGCGCTACCACGGGTGCGGTCTGGAGCTTGGGCAGCGGTTGAGCGTCGGCGGCGGTGGGTTTCTCGGCGCAGGCGACAAGCAGAATGAGGCTGGAGGCAGCGATCAGTTGGCGCAGGTGCCAACGACGGGAAAGACTAGAGGGCATGCACAGGTCCAGGGATTACAAATCAGGTGCAGACCTTATCATGCCAGAGGGGCGCTTGCCTTCAGGCAGCCAGAAAGTAAGAAGCCTCCCAGCTATTAGACTGGAAGGCTTCGCGGCGGTAGCTGCCTTTGCCCTTGCCGGCGCGTTCCTGACGGCTGCGGAACAGTGGCTGGGCGATGATGGATTTGGCCTTGTTGGGGCCATGCTTGGATGGCTTTTTGCTCATGGTTACTTCTCTCTTGGAGGGGGGAAACGGTGCGAATCATCTGCCGAAGTTGCTTGCCTGTAAAGCCCAGCACATTTGTGAAAATGTAAATGCAATCAAAATGTGGGAGGGGGCTTGCCCCCGATGAGGGAGTGTCAGTAATACATCTTTGACTGATACACCGCTATCGGGGGCAAGCCCCTTCCCACAGTGGATTTTCAGTGATTTGAGAGAGGGGTTATTCGGCGGGAAGTGTCAGGCGCTGGCCGGCCATCAACAGCGACAAACGGCTCAGGCTCATCCACGGCGAACCGGCCGCTTGGCCCTTGATCTGCGCATCAATGCGTTGCGCCTCAAGCAAAAGCTGCGCCCAGCGTTGCGCCGAATGCCGTTGCAGGGCTTTGCTCATCAAGGGTTTGCGCTTGTCCCACACCGGCGGCTTGGCCTGGCTGAAGGCTTTGTCCAGCGGCGTGCCCTGGCTGTATTGCAGGGCGATGTTGGCCAGCACCCGCAACTCCCGGGCCAGGGCCCAGAGAATCACCGGTGGCTCGACGCCTTCACCGCGCAGGCCTTCCAGCATGCGCAGGGCGTGGGCGGGTTCGCCATTGAGGATCGCGTCCACCAGTCCGAACACATCAAAGCGTGCGCTATCCGCGACGGCGCCTTGGACGGTCTCGACGGTAATCTGCCCGTCTTCGGCCATCAGCTTGAGCTTTTCGATTTCCTGGGCGGCGGCAAGCAAGTTGCCTTCGACTCGGGCGGCGATCAGTTCCACTGCGTCCTGGGTGGCCGACAGCCCTGACTGAGACAGGCGTTGGCGAATCCACTGCGGCAACTGGTTGCTGTCCACTGGCCATATCTGGATGAACTGGGTTTGCGCCCCTTCCACCAGGGCCTTGCCCCATTTGGTTTTCTGCGCGCTGCCGTCAAGCTTGGGCAGGCTGATCAGCAAGACCGTGTCTTCGGCAGGCCGTGAGCAGTATTCAATGAAGGCGGCCGCGCCCTTGTCACCCGGCTTGCCCGACGGCAAACGCAGTTCCAGCAGGCGTTTTTCGGCAAACAGCGACATGCTCGCGCCAGCTTGCAGCAACGTGCCCCAGTCGAAACTGGCGTCGGCGCTGAATACCTGGCGTTCATCGAAACCTTGCTGGCGCGCGGCGGTGCGAATCGCGTCGGCGGCTTCCTGGCACAGCAGCGGGTCATCACCGCTGACGACGTAGACAGGCGCGAGGCCACCTTGCAGGTGTTTGGCGAGTTGGGCGGGGGCGAGTTTCATAGGCAGGGCGAACGGGGCGTTTGAAGCGCCCCGTCTGGCTTACTCGACAGGTACTTCAACAGGCGATTGTTTCGGCGTGTTGTTTTCATACTCTTGCGCGGCTTTCAGTGCGTCGGCATCCGCCTTGGCCTTGTCGTCAGCGCGTTGCTGCAAGGTCTCGAGTTGTTCCGGGGTGATCATCGACAGGCGCAGGACCATGCGCTGTACCAGCTCACGACGCATTTCCTTGCGCACCTGGATGATTTCGGAATCCGAACCCACGAGGTTGTTGCCGTCGTGGCTGACGATTTTCTGCACTTGGATGTTGTCAGCCATCAAGGGCAGGTGGTCGCGGCCCTGGATTTCAAAGTTGAGCTGGGTGCTCAGTTCGATATCGGACGCACGCCCGGCGCTGGCGTAGCTCAGGTTGCGCTGGGTTTCTTTTTCATTGGCCAGGAACAACTTGTAGGTCGCGCCGGTGTAGACGTGAACGCCGCTGTTTTCCAGGACCTGACGCAGCTGCGTGACTGTCTGGCTGTAGGCGTCGCGGGCGCTGACGTCCAATTCCTTGATCGTCAGGTCAGTGGTGCCGGTGCCGCGCAGCTGGAAGCCGCAAGCGCTCAACAGCACGGCAAGGCCCATCACCAGCAAATTGCGTTTGATCATTTTGTTGCTCCCCTTGAAACCATGTGGGCCTTATCGAGGCCCTGAAGGCTTTGTTCGGCGCAGGGCTCAAGCCCCGCGCCCGATCCGATTAGCTAGCGACGATATTGACCAGTTTGCCAGGCACGACGATCACTTTGCGGATCGTCAGGCCTTCGGTAAAGCGCAGCACGTTTTCGTTGACGCGGGCAGCCGCCTCGACGTCTTCGCGGCTGGCGGTGGCCGGCATATCGATCTGGCCGCGCAGTTTGCCGTTGACCTGGATCACCAGTTGCAGCGTGTCCTGTACCAGGGCGCTGTCATCCTGCACCGGCCAGCGCGCATCAATGACGGCGTCGCTGTGGCCCAGGCGGTTCCACAGGTCGTGGCTGATGTGCGGCGTGATCGGGGCCAGCAGCAGGGTGACCGTTTCCAGGCCTTCCTGCACCAGCGCACGATCCTGTTCAGTGGCTTGTGGCGCTTTTTCCAGCACGTTCATCAGCGTCATCACTTGGGCGATGGCGGTGTTGAATTTGTGGTTCTGGCCCACGTCCTGGCTGGCTTGCTTGATGGCCAGGTGGATGCTGCGGCGAATGAGTTTCTGCTCGTCGCTCAATGCGGCCACGTCCAGTTTGCCTGGCAGGCCCTGGCTGATGTGGGCGTGCGCCAGGCGCCAGACGCGCTTGAGGAAGCGGTGCGAGCCTTCGACGCCGGAGTCGGACCATTCGGCGCTCATGTCGGGCGGCGAGGCGAACATCATGAACAGGCGGCAGGTGTCGGCGCCGAACTGATCGATCATCGACTGTGGGTCGACGCCGTTGTTCTTCGACTTGGCCATCTTCTCGGTGCCGCCGATTTCCACCGGCAGGCCGTCGGCGATCAGTTTGGCGCTGATGACCTTGGCTTTGCTGTCGCGCTCGAGCTCGACGTCGGCCGGGTTGAACCAGGTGTACGCACCATTGGCTTCACGGCGATAGTAAGTCTCGGCGACTACCATGCCCTGGGTCAGCAGGTTCTTGAACGGCTCATTGGAACTCACCAGGCCTTCGTCACGCATCAGCTTGTGGAAGAAACGCGCGTACAGCAGGTGAAGGATGGCGTGTTCGATACCGCCAATGTACTGGTCCACCGGCAACCAATGGTCGGCCGCGGATTTTTCCACCAGGCCGCCTTCATAGTGCGGCGAGGCGTAGCGGGCGTAGTACCACGAGGACTCGACGAAGGTGTCCATGGTGTCGGTTTCACGCTTGGCAGGCTGGCCGCATTTCGGGCAGCTGCATTCGTAGAACTCGGGCATGCGTGCCAGTGGCGAGCCAGCGCCGTCCGGCACCACGTCTTCCGGCAGGACGACCGGCAATTGGTCTTCCGGTACTGGCACGTCGCCACAGCTTTCGCAGTGGATGATCGGGATCGGGCAGCCCCAGTAGCGCTGGCGGCTGATGCCCCAGTCGCGCAGGCGGAACTGGGTGCGCGAGGCACCGAGGTTTTTCTTGATCAGTGCGACTTCGATGGCGTCGAAGGCGCCCTGGAAGTCCAGGCCGTCAAACTCGCCGGAGTTGATCAGCTCACCGTGCTCGCCGTAGGCGTCTTGCCACGGGGCCGGGTTGGTGTCGCCCGAGCTGGTGCGCACCACGGATTTGATCGGCAGGCTGTACTTAGTGGCGAATTCGAAATCGCGTTCGTCGTGGGCCGGCACAGCCATGACTGCGCCATCGCCATAGTGCATCAGCACGTAGTTGGCGACCCAGACCGGCAGCTTTTCACCGGTGAGTGGGTGCTCGACGAACAGCCCGGTCGGCAGGCCTTTTTTCTCCTGGGTGGCGACGTCGGCTTCGGCCACGCTGCCGCCTTTGCATTCGGCGATGAACGCTTGCAGCTCAGGGTTGTTCTGGGCGGCCTGGGTGGCCAGCGGGTGTTCGGCGGCCACGGCGACGTAGGTCGCGCCCATCAGGGTATCCGGACGGGTGGTGAAGACTTTGAGTGCGCCCGCTTCGCCGATCGAGTCGACGTTGTACGGGAACTGCACTTCCATGCCCTTGGACTTGCCGATCCAGTTGCGTTGCATGGTCTTGACCTGTTCGGGCCAGCCCGGCAGGTCGTCGAGGCTCGACAAGAGTTCATCCGCGTAGGCGGTGATCTTGAAGTAGTACATCGGGATTTCGCGCTTTTCGATCAGCGCGCCGGAACGCCAGCCGCGCCCGTCGATCACTTGCTCGTTGGCCAGGACGGTCTGGTCGATCGGGTCCCAGTTCACGGTGCCGCTTTTTTTGTAGATCACGCCTTTTTCGAACAGGCGAGTGAACAGCCATTGTTCCCAGCGGTAGTAGTCCGGCTTGCAGGTGGTCACTTCGCGTGACCAATCCACCGCCAGGCCCAGGCTGCGCAGCTGGTTCTTCATGTAGGCGATGTTTTCGTAGGTCCACTTGGCGGGGGCCACGTTGTTTTTCATCGCGGCGTTTTCCGCCGGCATGCCGAAGGCATCCCAACCCATGGGTTGCAGGACGTTCTTGCCTTGCATGCGCTGGTAGCGCGAAATCACGTCACCGATGGTGTAGTTGCGCACGTGCCCCATGTGCAGCTTGCCGCTGGGGTAAGGGAACATCGATAGGCAATAGAATGTCTCCTTGCCTGGCTGTTCACTGACTTCAAAGGACTTCTGCTCGTCCCAGAAGGATTGGGCGGCATTTTCTATTTCACGGGGCTGGTAGTGTTCGTGCATGGCTACTTTTGAACTGAATAGGGGTGGCCTAATCCTCTTCGGTGCATGGCTTGGGTTGATCGACACCAAAAAGCGGCGCGTCCGTGCCCAAACCCTGCGGGAAGTGGAGTTACAGGAAGCGCCGTAGCATACATGACCCCACTCTATCGAGGGAAACCCTGATTGCGCAGGCAGGGCCGTCTGTCGCGGCGCCAGGCAGGTACAGCCACGGGGGCTACGCTGTTTATTGGGGAGTGAGTCATATCTTCAATGAGGTGAGGGGATGGTTGAATCGCAGCGAATCGTATCGAAACCGGATATCTACGAAGGACTGATCGACCGATTGGGTCGTGCATTGGATGCAGCGAGGACGGCGGGCCGATTGCGTGATGAACGGCCTGTCGAGTTGGAACTGCGCGGCTTGAGCCGTGCGGAGCTGGAACTGATCAAGGCTTATCTGGAACGTAATGGGCGCAGCGCGCCTCCTTGGGTGGCAACCCCGCCCATCAAGGAGCCTACGCATTCAGCCAAGGTGGTGTGGCTCAAGGACTTGTCGGCCGGTCGTGGCCCGGAAAAGCTCCGGTCCGCCCGCTACAAGTAATTCACTGCCCCCCTGAACGGCATCACCGCCATTTCACTGTAAAGATTGTCGCTAAACCCCGTTACACCTTAGGCTTCGGGCATCTATGGAGATGCCCGATGCCTATTCGTTATTTCATCAAACAACTGCTGCTGCCGCCCGGCATTTTCTTGCTGCTGCTGGCGCTTGCCTGGTGGTTTCGTCGTAGCCGCCCGCGCTTGGCGGCTGTCTGCTTCGCCCTGGGTTTGGGGGGCATGTGGCTGATCAGCCTGCCGGTGGCGGTGGAGTGGGGCGCACGGGCGCTGGAAAGCGAGCCGCCGTTGGCCCGTGAGGACTGGTCGACCCTGGCCCAGCGCGCCGATGCCATCGTGGTCTTGGGCTCGGGGCGTGAACGCGGTGATCCGGCCTGGGGCACCGACCAGCCCACGGGTATCGGCCTGGAGCGCCAGCGTTATGCCGCACGATTGGCCAAGGCGTCCGGGCTGCCGGTGCTGACCACCGGCGGCCTGCATTACGGCACGCCGCCCAGTGAGGCGGCGTTGATGGCGGTGTCGATGCAGGATGACTTTGGCGTGACGGTGCGCTGGAAAGAAGAGCGCAGCCGTACGACCTGGGAAAATGCGCAGATGAGCGCCGAGATCCTGCTGCCCGAGGGTATCAAGCGCGTGGTGGTCGTTACTCAAGCCTGGCATATGCCGCGTTCGGTGTGGAGCTTTGAGAAGGCCGGCTTTACCGTGGTGCCGGCACCCGTGGGTTTCCTGGGCGTGGACAACGCCAGGCCGCTGGGCGGGTGGATGCCGGAGTTCAAGTCGGTGTGGCAGAGCGGGCAGTTGATCAATGAAGCGGTGGGGCAGATAGGCTACCGGTTGTTTTACCGATAACGCCGCAAATCCAAATGTGGGAGGGGGCTTGCTCCCGATCGCGGTGTATGAGTATCGGAGGTACCGACTGACATTCCGCTATCGGGAGCAAGCCCCCTCCCACATTAGTTAGTTTTGATTCTGTCAGACGGTTTTGGCCATCCGGCCCGCCAGCAATGCCCAGCCAAACAACCCCAGGCACACGATGATCAACGGCCATGAACGCCATTGCAGGTACGGCGTGAGGTTATGCATTGGCACGACTTCTCCGTAGAGGATGCCGCGTTCGAATTGCGGGATTTGCGCGGTGATCTGCCCAAAAGGGTTGATCAGGCCGGTCACGCCGTTGTTGGTGGCACGGATCATCCAGCGTCCGGCTTCCAGCGCACGCATCTGCGCCATTTGCAGGTGCTGCAGGGGACCGATCGAGCGGCCGAACCAGGTGTCGTTGCTGATGGTCAGCAGCAAATCGCTCTGGGCTGACAGCCCGGCAGCGAATTCCGGGTACACCACTTCGTAGCAAATGAACGGCGCAATCTGATAGCCCTTGGCCTGGAGCATTGCCTGGTCGGACGGGCCGCGCGCGAAGTCCGACATCGGCAGGTCGAAGAAGGCAATCAGGCCGCGCAGCATGTCTTGCAGCGGCACGTATTCACCAAAGGGCACCAGCTTCTGTTTCAGGTAGGTACCGTCGCCTTCGCCGACCACGGTGATGCCGTTGAAGTAGCGCTTCTGGTGGTGCACTTCCTGGCGGATCGGTACGCCGGTGATCAGCGCGGTGTGCCGGTCGGCGGCGAACTTGCCCATCATGCCCAGGTAGCCCTCAACGGACTCTTTGAGCACCGGCACCGCCGTTTCTGGCCACACCAGCAAATCGACACGCTTGGAACTGAAGCTCATGTCGCGGTACAGCGCGAGCTGCGCGTTGAGCTGCTCCGGGTCCCATTTCATGCTTTGTTCGACATTGCCCTGAATGGCCGCCACGCTCAGCGGCGCGCCAGACGGGCTGGTCCAGGCGTGATGCTTGAGTGCCAGGCCGATCGCCCAGGGCGCTACCAGCAACACCAGGCCTGCACCAATAAACGCGTTGCGTTTAGTGGCCAACAGGCGCGGCAGGTTGCACAGCAGCGCTGCGGTGAGTGCCAAGGCAAAGGAAATCAGCCACATGCCGCCCAAGGGCGCCAGGCCAGTGAGTGGGCCGTCGAGTTGGCTGTAACCGGAGTACAACCACGGGAAACCGGTGAGGAACCAGCCGCGAAACGCTTCCTGGCCGACCCACAACGCGGCAAACGTCAGCGCATCCGCCAACGGCGCCTCATTGCGGCGCAACCAGCGCGCCCACAGCCAGGCGGGCAGGGCGAAGAACCAGGCAATCGCGGCGGTAAACAGCAGCATCAAGAAGCCAGCCAGCAGCACCGAAGCGCCGCCGAAGTGATGGATGCTGTAGTAGATCCAGCTGGTGCCGGCGCCAAACAGGCCGAAACCGAAGCACCAGCCACGGCCCAGCGCCTGCCGAGGGCTCAATTCACGCAGCCCTACATAGAAGAATCCGACCGCTACCAGTGCAAACGGCCACAGATCGAACGGCGCCAGCGCCAGGGTCGTGATAGCACCGGCCACCACGGCCAGCAAATTACCGGGCCAGCCGGGAGCGGTGAGACGGTGCATTTCAGTCCTTAGCGAGCAATAGGTGTCAGGCGGATCAGGTGGATACGACGGCTATCGGCATTCAGGATGCGGAAGCGATAAGCGCCGATCTCGGTGGTTTCGTTACGTTTTGGCAGATGGCCAAACGCACTCATCACCAGGCCGCCGACGGTGTCGAACTCGTCGTCGGAGAATTCGCTGTCGAAGAACTCGTTGAAGTTCTCAATCGGCGTCAATGCCTTGATCAGGAAGTCACCGCTGGGCAGTGGCTTGATGTAGCTGTCTTCTTCGACGTCGTGTTCGTCTTCGATGTCGCCGACGATCTGTTCCAGCACGTCTTCAATCGTGACCAGGCCCGCCACGCCACCGTATTCGTCGATCACAATGGCCATGTGATTGTGGTTGGCGCGAAACTCGCGCAACAGCACATTCAGGCGCTTGGACTCAGGCACGAAGGTGGCCGGACGCAGCAGGTCCTTGATGTTGAAGCTGTCGCCGTTCTCCTTGAGGATCAGCGGCAGCAGGTCCTTGGCCAGCAGGACGCCCATGACGTCGTCATGGCTTTCACCGATCACCGGGTAGCGCGAGTGCGCGGAGTCGATCACGGCCGGGAGGAATTCCCGTGGTGTCTGGGTCGCCTTGATGCTGATCATCTGCGAGCGCGGGACCATGATGTCCCGTACTTGCAGGTCAGCCACCTGGATGGCGCCTTCGACAATGGCCAGCGCTTCGCTGTCCAGCAACTTGTTTTGATGGGCCTCGCGCAGCAGCTCAAGCAGCTCCTGGCGGTTTTTCGGCTCGTGGGCAAAAGCCTGGGTCAGTTTACCCAGCCATGACTTCTGCCCGTTGCTCGATCGGTCTTCGCTCATAGCGATTACTCTGAATCCTTTATTGTTACAGTTGAGTGTTTTTGAGCGTCGTCGTCTGCATACGGGTCCGGATGACCCAATTCTGCAAGCAACGTTTGTTCCAGTGTTTCCATTTCCTCGGCTTCGTCATCGTCTATATGGTCGTAACCCAAGAGATGCAAGCAGCCGTGGATGACTAGATGAGCCCAGTGGGCCTCAAGTTCCTTGCCCTGTTCCTTCGCTTCGCGCTCCACCACCTCGACACAGATGACCAGGTCGCCCAGCAACGGGATATCCAGCAGTTCATCCGGCACGTCGGCGGGGAAGGACAGCACGTTGGTCGCGTAATCCTTCTGGCGCCAGGTGTGGTTCAGCTCGCGGCCCTCGGGCTCGTCGACCAGGCGAATGGTCAGTTCCGAGTCGGCGGTGCGCTGGCGCAGGGCCAGGGCGCACCATTCACGGAACTGTGCTTCGCTGGGGGCGGGCGCTTCGGTGGCCAGCTGCAGGTCTAGCTCAAGCATCGCGGCGCACGTCCTTGGCCGGCGCATCGTCGCGATGGTCGAAGCGCTCGTAGGCTTCGACAATACGCTGCACCAGCGGATGGCGGACCACGTCCTTGGGCATGAAGTGCGTGAAGCTGATGCCCGGTACGTCCTTGAGCACCTCGATCACCTGGGCCAGGCCCGACTTGGTGCCCTTGGGCAGGTCGACTTGGGTGACGTCGCCAGTGATCACGGCGGTAGAGCCGAAACCGATCCGGGTGAGGAACATCTTCATTTGCTCGACCGTGGTGTTCTGGCTTTCGTCGAGGATGATGAAGCTGTTGTTCAGGGTGCGCCCGCGCATGTAGGCCAGCGGGGCGATCTCGATCACCTGGCGCTCGATCAGCTTGGCCACGTATTCAAAGCCTAGCATCTCGTAGAGTGCGTCGTAGAGCGGGCGCAGGTACGGGTCGATCTTCTGGGCCAGGTCGCCGGGCAGGAAGCCGAGCTTTTCGCCCGCCTCGACCGCCGGGCGCACCAGCAGGATGCGGCGCACTTGCTCGCGCTCCAGTGCGTCGACCGCGCAGGCCACGGCCAGGTAGGTCTTGCCGGTACCGGCGGGGCCGATGCCGAAGTTGATGTCGTTGCCGAGGATTTCCTTGACGTACTTCTGCTGATTCAAGCCGCGCGGGCGAATCATGCCTTTTTTGGTACGCAGGGCCACGCTGGCTTCGGCCACAGGATTGTTGGCCAGGTCTTCCACTGCCGATTCCTGCAGGTACAGGTGCACCGTTTCCGGCGACAGTTCGCTGCCCTTGGTTTCGCGGTAGAGACGGCGCAGCAGGTTTTCTGCGGACGTGGTGTGTTGAGGTTCACCAATGAGTTCGAACTGATTGCCGCGGTTGCGGATCTCGATGCTCAGGCGTTGTTCGATCAGGCGCAGGTGCTCGTCGAACTGTCCGCACAGGTTGGCGAAACGGCGAGCCTCAAAAGGCTCGAGGAGAAAACGATGGGGTTCTACTATGGGTGCGTTCAAGGTCGCTTTTAGCCGCCCTTTGGCTGTTGAGGTGAAATAGAGAATAACGCCAGAGGCGCGGGTACGAAAGCACTTATCTAACCCTGATGCCATGCAGTTCAAATGTGGGAGGGGGCTTGCCCCCGATAGCGATGTGTCAGCAATAAATGTGTGATCTGATTCGCCGCCATCGGGGGCAAGCCCCCTCCCACATTGAGTCGGTGTTAATCAGGTCATTATTGCAACAACGACCCACGCAACGAATGGGGCTGAGCCGCATCGATGTGCACATCGGCAAACTGGCCGATCAGGGTCGGATTGTCGCAACGGAAGTTTACGATTCGGTTGTTCTCGGTACGGCCCTGCAGTTCACCCGGGTCTTTTTTCGAGTAGTCGGTGACCAGGATGCGTTGGGTGGAACCGACCATTTGTCGGCTGATCTCGAAACCCTGCTGGTTCAAGCGATGTTGCAAGGCGTTGAGACGCTCTTTTTTCAGCGCTTCCGGGGTTTCATCCACAAGATCGGCCGCCGGGGTGCCGGGGCGCTGGCTGTAGACGAACGAGTAGGAAAAGTCGAAACCGACGTCTTCGATCAGCTTCATGGTCTGCTGGAAGTCTTTCTCGGTTTCACCGGGGAAGCCGACGATGAAGTCCGAGCTGATGCAGATGCCGGGCACCGCCGCGCGCAGTTTGCGCAGTTTGGATTTGTATTCCAGTGCGGTGTGGTTGCGCTTCATCGCTGACAAAATGCGGTCCGAACCCGACTGCACCGGCAAGTGCAGGTGCTTGACCAGTTCCGGCACTTCGGCGTGGGCCTGGATGAGGCTGTCGGAGAACTCCAGCGGGTGCGAGGTGGTGTAGCGAATCCGCTCGATACCGTCCACCGCTGCGACCACGCGGATCAGCTCCGCCAAGTCGGCCAGGCGGCCGTCCTGGGTCAGGCCGCGATAGCCGTTGACGTTCTGGCCCAGCAGGGTCACTTCGCGCACGCCGTTTTCGGCCAGGTGGATGATTTCCGACAGCACGTCGTCAAATGGCCGGCTGACTTCCTCGCCACGGGTGTAGGGCACCACGCAGAACGTGCAGTACTTGCTGCAGCCTTCCATTACCGACACATAGGCGCTCGGCCCGTCGATACGCGGCTCGGGCAAGTGGTCGAACTTTTCGATTTCCGGGAACGAGACGTCAACCTGCGGCAGCTTGGTGATACGGGCGGCGTCGATCATTTCCGGCAGTCGGTGCAGGGTCTGCGGGCCGAAGACCACGTCGACATAGGGCGCGCGGTCGCGGATCGCGGCGCCTTCCTGGCTGGCCACGCAACCGCCGACGGCGATCACCATGTCCGGGTTGGCCAGCTTCAATTCGCGCCAGCGGCCCAGCTGCGAGTACACACGGTCCTGGGCCCGCTCGCGGATCGAGCAGGTATTGAGCAGGATCACGTCGGCATCTTCGGCGCGGGCGGTGACTTCCAGGGCCTGGTGTTCACCCAGCAAGTCGACCATGCGCGAGCTGTCGTACTCGTTCATCTGGCAACCGTGGGTTTCGATGTAAAGCTTCTTGGCCATGGGAATCGTCAACTGGTGGTAAAGAACCGCGCATTATAGGGGTCATGCCCATCGGTTCCTAGCGCTGTGCATCGGGTGCCATGCTATAGTTCGCGCCCTCTTTTATATCCCCCATGTGTTCCTCGCCCACCATGACCAAACGTGAAGCTCCAATCTATAAGGTGATTTTCCTCAACCAGGGCCAGGTATTCGAAATGTACGCCAAGCAGATCTATCAGAGCGATCTGTGGGGTTTCCTGGAGGTGGAAGAATTCGTCTTTGGCGAGCGCACTCAATTGGTCGTCGACCCGGGCGAGGAGAAGCTCAAGGCTCAGTTTGAAGGCGTGGTGCGCAGTTTTGTGCCGATGCATTCGATTGTGCGCATCGATGAAGTCGAGCGCCTGGGCACGCCGAAGATCAGCGAGGCGCGGGGCACCAGCAATGTGATGCCGTTTCCGATGCCGATGCCTGAGAAATAAGTCTTTTGTGGCGAGGGAGCTTGCTCCCGCTGGGGCGCGAAGCGGCCCCAATGCCATACAGGTGTGTCATATAGAAGTCAGTGAAGGGGGGCTGGGGCCGTGTCGCAGCCCAGCGGGAGCAAGCTCCCTCGCCACAAGGGCAGGGTCTAGGGCAGGGGGGAGAAGGGCGAACGCCCATCCGCGCTCTGCAGTTCCTGCAGGTAATTACGGAAAATCTGGCCGAGTACCTGGGTCGCCACTTCGAGTTCATCGCGCTGCATGTGCTCGGCCACTTCGTCGGCCGTATCCAGAGCATCTTCCGCACCGTTGACCGCCGCCATTTTCAGCACGATATACGCCTGGACGTTATTGGCCGGTACGCCTTCGCCTTTGAAGAACATGTTACCCAGTTCGAATTGCGCCTGCGCATGGCCCTGCAACGACGCTTTCTCGAAGTAGCTCAAGGCTTTGTTGAGGTCGCGTGCAGGGTTTTTGCTGTCGTGGAAGTACTCGCCCAACTCGTATTGCGCTTGCGCATCCCCGCCGTCAGCCTGTTTCTGGCACGCGCTCAGGGATTCGGCCTGGCTGTCTGGCTGGGTATTGAGGGTGCAGCGACCCATCGCTGGGATTAACAACGAGTTGCCGCCTGCTTGTGCATGTGCCAGCAGCGGCTGAAGGAGCAACAGGCAGCCCAGAACCAGGGTGCGGCCGGTGCGTTTCATGGGAATCGACTTACCTCTGACGGGGCACGCGGACCCTCGGGGGGTCCAATAAGCGCGCATTATGAAATAAGCAGGCCTCTGCTTACAAAGTCTTTACTCGTTTTTCTGCTGGTTGGGCAAGTTATCTGCCGGATTGCAGGTAATTTCTCGAAAAAACTCGGAAAGCTCTGTAGGCAAAGTAGCAAATCAGACACCGTTTGGGCGGTGTCTGATTTTTGCGGCCAATTATTTCAGTGCAGCGAAGGCGCGTTCAGCGGCGTCGAGGGTCAGTTTCAGCTCGGCGTCGCCATGGGCGATTGAGGTGAAGCCGGCCTCGAAGGCGCTCGGCGCCAGGTACACGCCGCCTTCCAGCATCAGGTGGAAGAAGCGTTTGAACAGGTCGGCATCGCTGCCCATCACGTCATCAAAGGTGACGATGTCGTCGGCACCGCTGAAGTACAGGCCGAACATACCGCCCGCCTGGGTGGTAACAAATGGGATACCGGCGGCATCGGCGCGCTGTTGCAGGCCGTCGAGCAAGCGCGTGGTGTAGTCGGTCAGCTCGGCGTGGAAGCCTGGACGGCTGATCAGGCGCAGGGTGGTCAGGCCGGCGGCCATCGCCAGCGGGTTACCGGACAAGGTGCCGGCCTGGTACACCGGGCCCAGCGGCGCGATGTGCTGCATGATCTCGCGTTTACCGCCGAAGCAGCCCACCGGCATACCGCCGCCGATGATCTTGCCGAAGGTGCTCAGGTCCGGCGTGACGCCGTAGTGAGCCTGGGCACCGCCGAGGGCGACACGGAAACCGGTCATCACTTCGTCGAAAATCAGCACCACGCCGTGCTTGTCGCACTGCTCGCGCAGGCCTTCGAGGAAACCCGGCGCCGGCGGTACGCAGTTCATATTGCCGGCCACTGGCTCAACGATGATGCACGCCACGTCCTGGCCCACTTCATTGAGCATCTGCTCGACGGCGGCGATGTCGTTGAACGGCAGAGTCAGGGTGTGTTTGGCAAACGCCGCCGGGACACCGGCCGAGCTCGGCACGCCCTGGGTCAGCAGGCCGGAGCCGGCTTTCACCAACAGGCTGTCGGAGTGACCGTGGTAGCAGCCTTCGAACTTGATGATGCTGTCGCGGCCGGTGAAACCACGGGCCAGGCGGATCGCGCTCATGGTGGCTTCGGTGCCGGAGCTGACCATGCGCACCATTTCCATCGACGGCACGATGGCGCACACCAAGTCCGCCATTTCGGTTTCCATGGCGGTCGGCGCGCCGTACGACAGGCCGTGTTCCAGCTGCTTGCGCACCGCGTCCAGCACGTCCGGGTGGCTGTGGCCGAGGATCATCGGGCCCCAGGAGCCGACGTAGTCGACGTAGCGTTTGTCATCTTCGTCGGTGACGTAGGCGCCTTCGGCATGCTTGAAGAACAGCGGCGTGCCGCCGACGCTCTTGAACGCACGCACGGGGGAGTTCACACCGCCGGGGATGTGTTTCTGAGCATTGGCAAACAGTGTTTCGGAACGGGACATGAGGGGGCTCTCTAAACTGAAATTTTAAGCAGATCGTTGAACGCGCGAGCGCGGCGCGTGACTTCCTGCGTACTGTCGGCGCCAAACAGGCCGTGCACCACCGCCAGCAGGTCGGCGCCGTGCGCCACCAGCGGTTCGGCGTTCTCCAGGGTGATGCCGCCGATTACGCAGATCGGCAGCTGCACGCGCGCACGGGCTTGGGCCAGCATCTCGACCGTGGCGGCCGGAGCGCCGGGCTTGGTGTTGGAATTGAAGAAGCGGCCGAAGGCGACGTAGCTGGCGCCTTCTTTGGCGGCCTGTTCGGCCAGTTCGATCTGGCTGTGGCAGGTCGAGCCGATGATGGCCTTGGAGCCCAGCAGTGCGCGGGCCGGGGTCAGTGGGCCGTCGGTCTGGCCCAGGTGCACGCCGACGCCTAGGCGCGCGGCCAGTTCAGCGTCGTCGTTGATGATCAGTTGGGTCTTGTAGCGCGAGCACAGCTCCCGCAGCTTTTCGGCTTCGCGCAGGCGGCGGGCTTCGTCGCTGCTTTTGTCGCGGTACTGCAGCAGGGTCACGCCACCGTCCAACGCCGCTTCGACGTAGGCGAGGAATTTGCCGGCCAACAGTTGGCTGTCGGTAATGGCGTAAAGGCCACGTAGTTTCATCAGGCAGGCCTCGTGCTTTTAAGAGCAGAAATCCAGCGGCAACCGGCGCGGTACAAACTGGCCCTGGCCGAGTTGTTCAGCGTCACGCAGGGTGCGCCAAGTGTAGTTGAGTGCCGATTGCACGGCGCTGACCAAGCCTTCACCGTGGGCAATCCGACCGGCCAATGCACTGGCCAACGTGCAGCCCGAACCATGATAGCTGCCGGGCAGGCGCTGGCAGGTAAAGGTCTGGCGCGTGCCGTCGCGGCTGTATAAGCGGTTGTGCACTTCGTGCTCGTCCCCGTGGCCGCCGGTGATCAGCAGGTGCTTGATATACGGCAACAGCTTCTCGGCGCATTCGTCCGCGGTGCCTTCAGGCAGTTCAGCGAGGATGCGCGCTTCGGGCAGGTTCGGCGTGGCGATCAGCGACAGCGGCAACAGCCGCTCGCGCATCGCATAGCCGACTTCGTCCTTGCCCAGGCTGCCGCCGCCGCCGGCACGCAGCACCGGGTCGCACACCACTGGCAGGTGTGGATGCGCCTGCAGCAGCTCGACCACGGTGTCGACCATCGCGGTGGAGCCGAGCATGCCCAGCTTGACCGCCGCCACGTCCGAGTCGCTGAGCACGGCATTGGCCTGGGCCAGCACCCACTCGCGGTCGAGCACGCGGAAATCGCTGACATTGACGGTGTTCTGCACGGTCAGGGCGGTGACGGCCGGGGCCGCATGGCAACCCTGGGCGAGCAGGGCTTCGATATCTGCCTGCAAGCCGGCGCCACCACTGGGATCATGGCCGGAGAGACAGAGGACAACAGGGCGAGAGCTGTAGATATTCATGGTGCGCGAGCTTACCACCAAACGCTTTTGGCGGGGCCGTCTGGCGATGGTTGAATTTTGTCCGGATTACCGCGCTTTTTTGGCACGGTGCTGGCCGTTAAAACCGTCTGGGACGCTTGTTCTAGAGCCTTTCAAAAAATTATTTCAATGGTGTCCAATAGCCTTTAATGGCTATGCTAGAGTGGATCCAAACGACTAACTGTATGACCGGTGTACGTCATCTCAAAAGGAATGGGGGGCTTTTTGACATAACCGGACAGGCCACGCTGGGGCTCTATGCGCTATTTGCTGATTTTATTGTTGTGCGGGCTGCCGATGCTCGCCAGCGCCATCGAGTTCAACCAGGACACGCGAAGCCTGCCGCTGGGCCGAGCCATGCAAGTGCTCGAAGACCCGACCGACGCCCTCACGATTGCCGACGTCAGCGCGCCTTCCGCCGCCACGCAGTTCAAACCCCATGATAAAGACACGCTGAACGCCGGCTACTCGCGCTCGGTGTTCTGGCTGAAGGTCAATCTGCATTACCTGGCCCAAAACCCCGACGTGCAACGCACCTGGTTGCTGGAGCTGGCGTACCCGCCGCTCGACCACCTCGACCTCTACCTGCCCGACAGCACCGGCACCTACCGCCTGGCCGGGCGCACGGGGGATGCGCTGCCGTTTTCCGCCCGTGAGATTCGCCAGAACAACTACCTGTTCAAGGTCGACTTCACGCCGGGCGAGACAAAAACCGTCTACCTGCGCCTGCAAAGCGAGGGTTCGATCCAGGCGCCATTGACGCTCTGGTCCAGCACGGCCTACCTGGAACAACAGCCGCTGCGCCTGTATGTGTTGGGCCTGATCTATGGCGTGTTGCTGGGGATGCTGGTCTACAACCTGTTCATCTACCTCAGCGTGCGCGACACCAGCTACCTTTATTACATCTTGTATATCGCTTCGTTCGGCATGTATCAGCTGTCGGTGAATGGCGCGGCAGTGGAGTATTTCTGGCCGAACAACCCCTGGTGGGCGAATGCCGCGACGCCGTTCCTGATCGGTGCGGCAGCGCTCTTCGGCAGCCTGTTTGCGCGCAGCTTTTTGCACACCGCCCAGCACAGCCGCTGGATCAACCGTCTACTGCTGGCGCTGGTGGCGGGTGGTGGCGTAGTGATGCTGTTGTCGTTGATGACCAGCTACGCCCTGGCGCTGCGCCTGGCCACCGGTTTGGCATTGGTGTTTACCGTGACCATCTTTGTCGCCGCCATCAAGGCCTGGTATTGCGGCCAGCGGGTGGCGCGCTATTTCATCATTGCCTGGTCGGCGTTCCTGCTGGGTGGGGTGGTGAATACCCTGATGGTGCTGGGCTACCTGCCCAATGTGTTCCTGACCATGTACGCCAGCCAGATCGGCTCCGCCATTGAAGTGGCGCTGTTGTCCCTGGCCTTGGCCGACCGCATCAACGCCATGCGCGAACAACAGGCGCAGATCCTCTTCGATGCCAGCCAGAAGCTCGAGGTGCTCAATGCGCAACTGGCCCGCAGCAATCGGCTCAAGGATGAGTTCCTCGCCACCCTGACCCACGAACTGCGCACCCCCATGAACGGTGTGATTGGCTCCCTTGAGCTGATGCAAACCGTGCCCCTGGACGCGGACCTGGCGCAGTACCAGCAAACCGCGGCCGGTTCGGCGCGGGACATGATGCGCATGGTCAACGGCATTCTCACCCTGACCGAATTGCAGGCCGGACGCCTGAATGCCCAGCCCCAGGTGTTCAGCCTGCGCGGTACGCTCGACACCTTGCGCCAGCAGTTCAGCGCCAGCGCCCAGAGCAAAGGCCTGGCGTTTTCCATCGACGTGGCGGACGAACTGCCGGACCGTGTGCTGGGTGACGCCGACAAACTGCTGCAGTGCCTCGATTGCCTGCTCGATAACGCGTTCAAGTTCACCCACGAAGGCTCGGTTCGCCTGCGGGTGGTCGGCGTGCCCCACAGTGACGGTGGCTTGCGCCTGAGCTTTATCGTCACCGACACCGGTATTGGCTTCGCTTTCCTCGACGAGGCCACGCTGTATCAGCGTTTCTTCCAGCTCGATGGTTCCACCACCCGCGAATACGGTGGCCTGGGTATCGGCCTGGCCATTTGTCGGCAGCTGATCGAGTTGCTGGGCGGGCGCCTCACTCATCATTCCGAACCGAGCAAAGGCAGCCGCTTCCAGCTGGAAATGGAAGTCAGCCCGCTGCCGGCCGAGTCCAGCCCCGTCCCGGATAAGCAGCGCGCCCCGCAGGACTGCTCGGTGCTGCTGGTGGATGACAACAGCGTGGGCCAACTGGTGGTACGCGGCATGCTGCTCAAGCTCGGCTATCGGGTGAAAACCGTAGACAGTGGGCCGAATGCACTGGCGGCCTTGCAGGGTGGGAATTTCGACGCGGTGTTGTTGGACCTTCCCGAAGGTGGCTTCTCATTGTGCTGTCAGATCCGTGCACTGCCTGGTTGCGGCGAGTTGCCGGTAATCGCCTTAAGTACCTCACTGAATGTGTCGGAGCGCGAGCACTGCCATGGCATCGGCGTCTCCGAACGCCTCGCCAAACCCGTACGTTTCGAGGCCTTGCAGGCGGTGTTGGCGCGGCGGTTACTGGGCAAGGTAGAGGGCGAAAGCGCCGGACATTCGGCGGGTATGCCACTGTTTTAAGGCGTATGACGGTGCTTAACTGAAATTCAGGCCTCAAATAAACGTGGCCTTTTCCAGGAGGCCCGTCATGAACCTGCATCAGTTCGCCGAAACCCACGACGTCACCAACCAGCCCCCGTCCCTGGACGGCACCAACCTGTACCGCATCGATTTGCCCCTGCAGGAATGGTCGCGCCGCTTTGGCGCCGGCTGGGCACACGCGCGCATTGATGCGTACGGTGCGTTGGCCGGCGGGCCGCTGATGGAGGCCGGATTCCTGGCGAACCAGAACAAACCGGTGTTCAGCAGCCACGACCGTTATGGCCATCGCATCGACCTGGTGGAGTTTCACCCGGCTTACCACGAGCTGATGCGCACGGCCGTCGAGCACGGCCTGCCGTCGCTGCCGTGGGCTCATCCGCAGTCCGGCGCCCATGTGGCCCGCGCCGCCATGACCTACCTGCACAGCCAGGCTGAAGCGGGCACCGGCTGCCCGCTGACCATGACCTTCGCCTGCGTGCCGGCCCTGCGCCTGCAACCTGACCTTGCCAAGACCTGGCTGCCGAAGATTCTCAGCACCGACTATGACCCGCGCAACGTCGGCATCGCCCATAAGGCCGGTGCCACCATCGGCATGGCCATGACCGAGAAACAAGGCGGCACCGACGTGCGCGCCAACACCACCCGCGCTTACCCCGTAGGCGCGGGCGGCCCCGGCCAGGCGTATGAACTGGTGGGCCACAAGTGGTTCTGCTCGGCCCCGATGTGCGATGCCTTCCTGACGCTGGCCCAGACCGACAAGGGCCTCACCTGTTTCCTACTGCCCCGGCACCGCCCGGGTGACACGCGCAACGAGTTCTATATCCAGCGCCTGAAAAACAAGCTCGGCAACTGCTCCAACGCCTCCAGCGAAGTGGAGTTCCGTGGCGCCCTGGCCTGGATGATCGGCGAGGAAGGTCGTGGCGTGCCGACCATCATCGAGATGGTCGCCATGACCCGCTTTGATTGCATGGTCGGCTCCAGCGCCCTGATGCGCCAGGCGCTGACCCAGGCCAGCCATCATTGTGCCCATCGTTCCGTGGGTGGCCGCGTGCTCAGCGAGCAACCGCTGATGCAAAACGTGCTGGCCGACCTGGCGCTGGAAAGCGAAGCCGCACTGGCCTTGAGCCTGCGCATGGGCCGGGCGCTGGATCACCTGGGTGATGAGCAGGAAGCCAAGTTTTCCCGCCTGGTGACAGCGGTGGGCAAGTATTGGATCTGCAAGCGCGCCCCGGCGATGATCAACGAAGCCGCCGAGTGCATGGGCGGTGCCGGGTATGTCGAGGACAGCATCCTGCCGCGTCTGTACCGTGAGGCGCCGGTGAATTCGACGTGGGAAGGTTCCGGCAATGTGCAGTGCCTGGACGTGCTGCGGGCGTTGTCGAAAGAGCCGGGTGTGTTGGAGGCGCTGTTTGTGGAGTTGGGGGATGGACATGGCGACCGGCTGTTGGCGCGGCATATCGAACAGCTGAAGTCGGCGTTCATGGACACCCAGGACATGCAATACCGCGCGCGGCAGCTCACCGAGGACATTGCCGTGGCGTTGCAGGCCAAGTTGCTGCTCGAGGCGGGGATTGCGGCGGTGAGTGATGGGTTTATCGCCAGTCGGTTGGGCGAGTCGTCCGGCCGGGTGTATGGCACGTTGCCGCGAGGCGTTGATGTCGACGCCATCGTCGCTCGCTCAAGCCCGCATTCATCTATGTAAACGCGGTCAAAATGTGGGAGGGGGCTTGCCCCCGATAGCGGTTTGTCAGCGACAGAGGTGTTGGCTGACCGTCAGCTATCGGGGGCAAGCCCCCTCCCACATTTACTGCATTCCAACTCTGGTGTTTCGGTGCGGCCGGGATACAGGCAAGATAAAGGCCTGCAAGTCAGAACACAGGATGCTTACCGTGACCGAAGCTTTTGTTGTCGTTCAAACCGCCGAAGAGGCCGTCGATCGGCTGGCGGCTCTGCATGAGCGTGCTACCGGCGCGCTCAATCAAGCCCTCAAGCAATACCTCAAAGACCGCGTCGAGCCCGACGCCGCACAACGTGCGCTGTTTCGCTACCCGGAACTGCGCCTGACCTACCACTGCCACGGCGAAGTCCCTCAGACTACCCGCGCCTATGCCAAGGTCCAGTTGCCGGGGACCTACAGCGTCACCGTCACCCATCCTGCAGCGTTTCGTAAGTACCTGCTGGAACAACTGGTGCCGCTGATGCACGACTTCACCGTGACGGTGGAAGTCGGTGTCAGCCAGCAGAACATCCCGTACCCGTACGTGGTGGAGCAGGGCGACGAACTGGCCGGCTCCGGCGTGACCGCTGCGACCCTGGCGCGCGTGTTCCCCAGCACCGACCTGTCGGCCGCCACCGATGGCATCGCCGATGGCCTCTACGATTGGGAAAACACCGACCCGCTGCCCCTGGCGCTGTTCGATGCTGCCCGCGTGGATTTCTCGTTGCGTCGCCTGGTGCATTACACCGGCAGTGACTGGCGCCATGTACAGCCGTGGATCCTGCTGACCAACTACCACCGTTATGTCGACCAGTTCATCCTGCATGGCCTGGAGCAACTGCGCAGCGACCCGCGCTTTATCCGCATGGTGCTGCCGGGCAACGTGGTGATCGACAAGGCCATGGACCACGGCGAAGCGTCGGCGATTGCCGCAGGCGTGGTGTGGCACCGTTACCAGATGCCGGCCTATCACCTGCAAGCCACTGATGGCCACGGTGTGACCCTGGTGAATATCGGCGTCGGCCCGTCCAACGCCAAGAACATCACCGACCACCTGGCGGTGCTGCGCCCGCATTGCTGGCTGATGATCGGCCACTGCGGCGGACTGCGCCAATCCCAGACCATCGGCGATTACGTACTGGCCCACGCCTACATGCGCCGCGACGGGATTCTCGACCGGGTGGTGCCGCCGAATATCCCGATCCCGGCCTTGGCCGAAGTGCAGATGGCCTTGCAGCAAGCGGCGGCCAATGTCACCGGCGAAAAAGGCGAAGAGCTGAAAAAACGCCTGCGCACCGGCACCGTGTTGACCTACGACGACCGTAACTGGGAACTGCGCTGGGCCCAGGAGCGCCCGCTGATCAACCTGTCCCGCGCCGTCGCCGTGGACATGGAAAGCGGCACCATCGCGGCCCAGGGTTATCGCTTGCGGGTGCCGTACGGCACGTTGCTGTGTGTGTCGGACAAACCGCTGCACAGCGAAATCAAGCTGCCGGGTTCGGCTAACGCGTTCTATGAACGTGCGGTGAGCCAGCACTTGAAGATCGGCATTGAGGCCGTGGATTTGCTGCGTACCGAACTTAACTCGCTGCACTCGCGCAAACTGCGCAGCTTCGACGAACCGCCGTTCCGCTAAGCGGTTGGGATGGTTATTTAACGGTCAGGCCACTAGCATTGTCGGTCCTGACCGTTAGATGTTCCTTTGCCATGTCCCGTCCTTCCCGTCCCGATTCACGCCGCCCTGGTGTGAAATCCCCGTATTCCGCTGCGCGGCGTGTCGCCAAGGCACCACCGGCCGAGCCGAAGTTGATCCTGTTCAATAAGCCGTTCGATGTGCTGACCCAGTTCAGCGACGAAGGCGGGCGCGCGACCCTCAAGGATTTTATCGATATCCCCGGTATCTACCCGGCGGGCCGCCTGGACCGTGACAGCGAAGGCCTGTTGCTGCTGACCAACGACGGCCAGTTGCAAGCGCGGATTGCCGACCCCAAGCACAAACTGGCGAAAACCTACTGGGTGCAAGTGGAAGGCGAGCCCACCGAAGAGCAGCTGCAACGCTTGCGCGACGGTGTAGCGCTCAACGACGGCAAGACCTTGCCCGCCGAAGCGCGGCTATTGGAAGAACCGGCGTTATGGCCACGTAACCCGCCTGTGCGCTTTCGCAAAAGCGTGCCGACCCATTGGTTGGAATTGGTGATTCGTGAAGGACGTAACCGCCAGGTGCGGCGTATGACGGCGGCCGTGGGCCTGCCCACGTTACGCCTGGTGCGTGTACGAATTGGCGATTGGACAATCGATGGCCTGGATCAGGGCCAATGGAAAGAAGTGCCGGCGCGCTTATAAAGCGCCGGACTCGATCAGGCCGATCACCACGCTCTTGATGATGAACGCGGCCACGCCCAGGCCCAGTACGAAGAACAGGATAAACGAGCCAAAGCGCCCGGCCTTGGACTTCTTCGCCAGGTCCCAAACGATAAAGCCCATGAAAATGATCAGGATCGTGACCAGGCCGGTCATCATCCATTCTTCGAAGAGGGCGGGGTCGATGTTGTTCACGGGGTATTTTTCCGACAGGGCAGGCGGGAAGTATACGGCAGCGTTACAGACGCAACATTGACCTGGATCGAAGTGCAATCCAAATGTGGGAGGGGGCTTGCCCCCGATAGCGGTGGGTCAGTTGATAAATAACTGACTGACACTCAGCCATCGGGGGCAAGCCCCCTCCCACATTTGACCTTCACCGATCTTAAGTGCGCAGGTGGGTCAGGGGCAGTTCGGTGCTGTTCAATACCTGATTGAGCACAAAGCTGGAACGCACGCTGGTCACGCCTTCAATGCGGGTCAAATGCCCCAGCAGCAGTTTCTGGTAGTGATCCATGTCCGGTACCACCACTTTCAACTGATAGTCAGCATCCATCCCCGTCACCAAACTGCACTCCAGCACTTGCGGCAGGGTGCGGATCGCCGCTTCAAAATTCTCGAAGCGCTCGGGGGTGTGGCGGTCCATGCCGATCAGCACGTAAGCCGTCAGGCTCAGCCCGAGCATCTTGCGGTCGAGCAAGGCGACCTGACGGGAGATGTAGCCGTCGTCCTCCAACTGCTTGACCCGGCGCGAGCACGGCGACGGCGACAAGCCGATGCGTTCGGCCAACTCTTGGTTGGAGATCCTCGCGTCGCGCTGCAATTCCGCCAAAATACTCAGGTCGTATCGGTCAAGCTTGCTCATTGGGATGGCCTTTGTCGTAACTATTGCGGTGAATTATCCATGAAGGGTTAAAAATTGCGCAAGCACTGTTTATTGACGCAATCTTCGCAATCATCTGTCGGGCGCAGGCGGGTATCTTTATCAACAGAATCACCGCCTGGACAACAGTCCACAGCAGCTCGCCCAATCAGGCCTGCTGCGGCCGCCACCTCAGCAGGGTTGAGCCGGCCTCCAGGCTGCACACTGTCCACAAGACGGCGTGAGGTGAGCCAACGTCAAAAGCGTTGAGCCAGGACGAAGTTCTCAAGGGGTGGCCGACGGGTCACCCCTTTTCTTTTGCCTGCTGATAACCTGTGCGAGAACCGGGCCTGGCTTTTCCAGTCTCATGGACAGGCCCTAATCCGCAGTGAGGAATAGCATGAAGCGCATCTGGCGTTTGGCAGGTGTAGGTTTGCTGATGGTCACCGTTGGCGCCCAGGCAGTCGCCGACGAGCGTGACAACGCACCGCGCGGTGACGGCGGTGGTCAGCATGAAAGAGGGCCGGAGGGCGGTCGGCCTGGTGGAAATGAACAACCGCGTCCGCAGAACAACCCAACGCGCCCGCAAAATGCCCCGCAACGGCCGGAAAACACTCAGGCACGGCCCGAAAACAATCAGCCGCGCCCACAGAATCAGCATTTTGATCGCGGTGGCCAGAACGGTGGTGGCCAATGGCAGGGGCGCCCCCAAGGCAATGAGCAGGGGCGACCGGTGCAACCGCCGCAACCGCAACCGGCGAATAACCTGCCGATCCAGAGTCGCCCCGACACCGTGCGCCAGACCCAGGAACCCCGCCAGGGTTATTACCGCGACATCCCTCGACGCAATGATGGCAACCCGCACTGGGAAGCCGGTGGCCCAGGCTCTCGCCCCGGTGACAACCGCTGGCCAGGCCGCCCCGACGGGCACGGCAATGGCTGGGGCCCAGGCCCCCAACATCGCCCCGGCTACGTGGTCGACCGCTTCCCCGATCACAATTACCGCGTGCCTTACCGTGGCCAGGATTACTTCTACTCCGGCGGCTACTGGTACCGCCCGCAAGGCCCACGTTATGTGGTGGTGACACCACCGTATGGCATCCGCGTGCATTCCCTGCCGGACTATGCGCGTGAAGTGTGGATAGGCAGTGCGCTGTTCTTCCTCGCCGCGGGCTCTTACTACACCTACGAAAGCAGCTCCCAGCAGTACGTGGTGGTGCAACCGCCGACCGCCGTGCCGTCGCCGCAGCCTACGCCGCAAGGTAATGGCTATGACGTGGTGGCGTATCCCGCCAACGGCCAGTCACCGGCCCAGGTGCAGCAGGACGGTTATGACTGTTATCGCTGGGCGGTGCAGCAAAGTGGTTTCGACCCGCAGCAAGTGACCTACGCCCCCGACCCGGCGGTGGTGCAAACCTACCGCCAGGCCCAGGGCAACTGCCTGAGCAGTCGTGGTTATCAGGTGCAGTACTAGGTTTTATTGCCCGTGACCACTTCCCGCGGGTCGGCGTGCACCAGCACTTCGGCGCGCGGGTAGGCTTTGTGAATGGCATCGGCGGCCTGGTCGCTGATGCCATGGGCCACTGACAGCGTCAATTCTCCCGGCAGTTCCAGGTGCAGTTGCACAAACCAGTGGCTGCCGGAAATCCGCGTGCGCAAATCATGCGCACCCAACACCCCCGGTACGCCACGGGCCAGTTCCAGCATGTGCTGGCTGACGTCCGGCGGCAGCTCTTCATCCATCAGCACCGCAAAGCTTTCCCGGGCGATCTGGATCGCGCTCCACAAAATGTAGGCGGCGATGCCCAGGCCAAACCAGGCGTCGACTTGATGAAAGCCCATGCCCGCCAGCACCAGTGCCACGAGAATGCTGCCGTTGAGCATCAAGTCGGAGCGGTAGTGCAGCGAGTCCGCACGCACGGCGTTGGAGCCGGTTTCGCGGATCACCCGGTGTTGCAGCATCAACAGCGCCACCGTCAGTACCAGGGAAAAGATGATCACGCCAATGCTTAACCACGGCGCGCCCACCGGCTCTGGATGTTGCAGGCGCTCGTAGGCCTGGAACGCGATCAATACCGCACTGCCGCCGATAAACAGCGCCTGGGCCATGCCCGACAGCGACTCGGCCTTGCCATGCCCGTAACGGTGATCGTCATCGGCCGGGCGCAGGGCGTAATGCACCGCGACCAGATTCAGCAGCGAAGTCACGCCGTCCAGCAGGGAGTCGGTCAAGCCGGCGAGCATGCTCACCGAGCCGCTGAGCCACCAGGCGATGGCCTTGGTAATAATCAGTGCACAGGCCACGCCCACCGACGCGCGGGTGGCCAGGCGCAGGAGCCTGGCGTGTTCGGGGCTGATGGTCATAGACGGTCCTTAAGCGGCGGGTTGCAGGCCCAGGCTGGCGAGCTGTTGCACGCTGCCCTTGAACTGGATCATGCGCGGGTCGTCGAGCGGCAGGGTGCGGCCGGTTTCTTTCTGGATGATGCTTTGCAGCTTGGCGTTGTCGACCTTGCCGTCGGCGCCAATGGCTTCGTGGAGTTTTTGCGGGTCGACCTGGGCGGTCTTGCCCGGTTCGAAATAAATTGCGCCGGTGGCGAAGTCCACGCCAAACGCGATCAGGCCAGGGATCACATAAAACAGCAGGCCCACGGCATCGAGCACGGCAATGGTCGGGTCGATCTTGCCGTCGATCTGGCCACGGCGGTCGGGGTAGAAAATCGAGCCGCAAGCCGTCAGTTGGCTCAGCAGGGTGACGGCGAGGACACCGCCGATGACACGGGAAGCGATACGCATGGAAACTCTCCTGAACACGGTTGATACGGGACTATATAGCAACGGTCTTATGGCAATGGCCTTGAGACCATCGTCGGCACTCGGCAGTTCGCCGTTATACTCGCCGCTCTGCTTTGGAGCCAGTATGAATTCGTTGCCGATTGATGATGTTTTACCCGCCCTGCGTGACGCCTTGGCGATTCGCCATGAGGCCGTGCTGGAAGCGCCGCCCGGCGCCGGTAAAACCACCCGTGTGCCGTTGGCGTTGTTGAATGAGCCATGGCTGACCGGGCAGACCATCCTGATGCTCGAACCCCGTCGTCTCGCCGCCCGTGCGGCGGCCGAACGCTTGGCCAGCGAGTTGGGCGAGAAGGTCGGTGAAACCGTCGGCTATCGCATCCGCCTGGACAGCAAAGTCGGCCCCAACACCCGCATCGAAGTGGTCACCGAAGGCATCCTCACCCGCCGCCTGCAGGACGACCCGGCGCTGGACGGCGTGGGCCTGCTGATCTTCGATGAGTTCCATGAACGCAGCCTTGATGCCGACCTGGCGCTGGCCCTGAGCCTGAATGGCCGCGAGCTGTTTCGCGATGAGCAACCGCTGAAAATCCTGCTGATGTCCGCCACCCTCGAAGGCGAACGCCTGGCCAGCCTGCTGGATGACGCGCCGATCCTGCGCAGCGAAGGGCGTATGTTCCCGGTGCAGATGCGCTGGGGGCGGCCGTACCAGCCGGGTGAATTCATCGAGCCGCGTGTGGTGCAAACGATCCTCGAAGCCCTGCATGACGAAACCGGCAGCGTGCTGGTGTTCTTGCCGGGGCAGGCGGAGATTCGCCGGGTCAGCCAGCAGTTGGCCGATGCCTTGGGCGATCGCACCGATGTGCTGCTGTGCCCGTTGCATGGCGAGCTCGACCTCAACGCCCAGCGCGCGGCCATCGACCCGGCGCCCGCGGGCAAACGCAAAGTCGTGCTGGCGACCAACATCGCCGAGACCAGCCTGACCATCAACGGCGTGCGCGTGGTGATCGATGCCGGGTTGGCGCGGGTGCCGCGTTTCGACCCCGGCAGCGGCATGACCCGCCTCGACACCCAACGTATCTCCCGCGCCAGTGCCACCCAGCGCGCCGGCCGGGCAGGGCGTCTGGAACCTGGGGTGTGTTATCGCTTGTGGTCCGAGGACCAGCATGAAGGGTTGGCTGCGTACGGCAGTGCGGAAATTCTGGCGGCCGACCTGGCCGGCCTGGCGCTGCAGTTGGCGCGCTGGGGCGTCACGCCTGCGCAGTTGGTATGGCTGGATGTGCCGCCGACCGCTGCGTATGCCCAGGCTCAGGATTTGTTGCAGCGCCTCGGCGCCTTGAATGACGACACGCTCACCGCCCATGGGCAGAAGATGGCCGAGCTGCCGGCCCATCCGCGTATCGCCCATTTGTTGCTGCGCGGGCAAGATCTCGGGTTGGCGGCGACGGCATGCGACGTGGCCGCCTTGCTGGGAGAGCGCGATATCTTGCGCGGCGGCGGTGCGGATTTGCACAGTCGGCTGGCGCTTCTGTCCGGCGAGGAGCGCGCACGCGGCAGCCAAGGCGGCGTGCAGCGGGCCAAGCAACTGGCGCGACAATATCGTGGCTACTTAAGAGGCCAGGCGGCTCAACCCGTTGCCGACCCCGATCACCCGCGCTGGCTCGGTGCCTTGCTGGCCCTGGCCTACCCGGACCGTGTCGCCCAGCAACGGCGCCCCGGTGGTGCCGAATACCGCCTGGCCAATGGCCGCGCTGCAGTGTTCGCCGAGGCTGACAGCCTCATGAAGCAACCCTGGCTGGTCATCGCCGATCTGGGCAGTCGCCAGGGCCAGCGTGAAGAACGCATCTACCTGGCGGCGGATTTTGACCCGATGCTGTTCGACACAGTGCTCGCCGAACAAGTGTGCAACGTCGACCAGTTGGACTGGGATGAACGCGAAGGCGTGCTGCGCGCCGAACGCCAACGCAAAGTCGGCGAATTGGTGCTCAGCCGTGAGCCGTTGACCGGTCTCGACGAATCCGCACGCAGCCAGGCGCTGGTCAACCTGGTGCGCCGCAAAGGCCTGGAACTGCTGCCGTGGACGCCGGAGCTGCGCCAGTGGCAGGCCCGCGTCATGCTGCTGCGCCAGCTGGACGCCGGTAAAACCAGCGAATGGCCCGACATCAGCGACAAGGCGTTGCTCGCCAGCCTCGAGCACTGGCTGATGCCCTACCTGGGCAAAGTCTCGCGGCTGAGCCACTTCGCCAGTCTGGATATCTCCAGCTTCCTGCACAACCTGCTGCCCTGGCCGTTGCCCCAGCGCCTGGACGAACTGGCGCCGCAGCACGTGAAAGTGCCGTCGGGTTCGTCGGTGCGGCTGGACTACAGCGAGCAGCCGCCGATTCTGGCGGTGCGTTTGCAGGAATTGTTCGGGCTGGCGGATACACCCCGCATTGCCGGCGGACGCCAGGTGGTGAAGCTGCACCTGCTGTCCCCGGCGCGTCGGCCGGTGCAGGTGACGCAGGACCTGGCGAACTTCTGGCGCAGTACCTATGCCGAGGTGAAGAAGGATTTGAAGGGGCGGTACCCGAAGCACTATTGGCCGGATGATCCGTTGGTGGCCGAAGCGACCGCGCGGATAAAACCTCGCAAGTCGTAACGCCACAGGTCCAAATGTGGGAGGGGGCAAGCCCCCTCCCACATGGGTTTTGCGGTGTTGGTTATGGCGCGGCGGGCAGCAGGAAGCGGGCAATCACCGGAAGATGGTTGGAAATACGCAACGTATCCTCCTGGCGCACCTTCGCCTCCACCCGCTTGATCCGCGGGCTGTAGAACAGGTAGTCCAGCGTGCGGTCGGGCCCGTCCACGCTCGGGTCGTTGGGGAAGTGGGTCAACCATTTCTCACGGTCAATCCCGCTGGATTGGCTATTACTCGGGATCATCGGGTACTTGTCCCACAGCAAATGCAGCTCGCTGTCCGGCGAATACTGCCCGCGCTTGCCGGCGTCCAGGCGCAGGAATTGCCCCAGGGGCAGCAGGTTGAAATCGCCACCGATCAGCCAGGGCGTGCCACGGCCTTCGAATTTATCCAGCAGCTTGACCGTGGTTTTTACTTGTTCCTGTACCGCACTGCGCCCAGGGCTATCACCGTCCAGGCGGGTATTGAGCACGGCCAGTTGGCCACCGTCGCTCAGCGGCAGGTAGGTCAACAGCAGGGCGGGCTTGGGTTGGAACTGGCGGCTGATGATATTGGCTTCGGGCGCCGGCAGTTGCAGGCGTTCGGCGTGCTCGATCTGGTAGCGGCTCAGTGTCGCCAGCTTGCGACCGACGCTGCCGAAGATATGCCAGTCGGGAACAAAGTCGGCCTTCCAGTCGAAGGCCTGGACGCTGCAGGGGTAGAGGTCGACCAGGCGCTCTTGCAGCAGGGCAAGCTGGTCCTGGTAATGGGAGGGCTTGGCGTTTTCGTCGAGTTCCTGCAGCAGCAGGATGTCGGGTTGTTCATCGCGAATCACCCGTGCCACTTCGTCGAGGCTGGCGGCCATGTCTTCCACGGTGGGACGGTCGTCCGGGCCACTGCCGTCGGCGGTGTCGTACCAGAACACGTAGTTCTTGCCGGCCAGGTATTGGACGTTCCAGGTCATGACCTTGAGCGCCTGCCCCGGCAGCAGCGTGGGCGCACGCGGTGCAACGCAGCTCACCGGCAGGGTTTCCTTCGGCTCGGGGCGCCAGGTGAGGCTGTAGATCAGGGTGACGAGCAGGCCTGTGATGATCAACAGGCCCAGCAGGGTGATGCGCAATAAACGGGTCATCGGCTCGGCTTATAGCGTTTCAGGAGTGGCACGGAGCATATCACCGTGCGTCTGCATCGCCACCGATCAGCATGAATAAACGAAACAGCACCACGCTGGTAAACAGTTGCAGGAAGCTGTGGGCGCTGTCCAGCAACAGTCCCAGCAGCGGCGCAGGCTCGGGATACGCCGCAACACTGGCGCCCTTGAGCAGCCACAAGGGGGTCATCACACACAGCAGGCACACCAGGATCATCCAGAAATGCCCACGGCTCAGGCGGAAGCTTTCCTTCATCGCCTCCAGCGCCGGCATGCCGCGCAGCACCAGCAGGTACTCGGCAAAGGCCAGCACCACCATCAGCCACAGGCCCGGCAGGAAGTATAGCGACAGCCCCAACAGGATCAGCAGCGTGCTCATGGCCGTCAGCAGGGCGAAGCGCGGCCACAGGGTGAGGGCCATGGCCCATATATCTTTAGTGCGCGGCGACTCGCCCCGTGTGCGAGCATCCAGAAACAGGATCAGCGCGCCTGTGTACAGCGGGTACACCAGCAACCCCACCACCACGCTGTAGCCGGGGAACGCATCCGGGCCCACCACGTGGTTGAGCACCTGTTGCAGCAGGGCTTCGAAAATCACCAACGGCAAGCACAGCTGGACGATGGCGCCCAGGTTGCGTTGGGTGAAGCGGAAAGAGTCGCGCAATACGTCTAACGGATTCATCAAGTTCATCGCAGGCCTGAAAGCAAGGGCAACACTTTAACCGATCATCACTGGCGGTAAGCAAACGTAAACCTTGAGTAAAGACCATTGAAACAACTCGTAACACCCCCATAACTAGGACGGCGCCTGATTAAAGGCGACACCACGATTTCTACCGGCAATCTAACGAGGTCGCCATGAACAGCGAAGAGCAAACCCTGATCGATGGACTGTTTTCACGGTTGCAGCAAGCCGAAACGGACTCAGCCCCCCGCGACGCCCAGGCCGAAGCGCGGATCAAGGAGCACATGACTCGCCAACCGGCCGCTGGGTACTACATGACCCAGTCGATTTTGGTGCAGGAACACGCGCTCAAGAGTCTCGACGCGCAGAACAAACAGCAGGCGCAGCAGATCCAGCAATTGCAGGATGAGCTGCAACGGGCTAAATCAGCACAACCTGCGCCTTCGAGTGGCGGTGGGTTCTTGTCGAGCATCTTTGGCGGCGGCGGTTCCCGTGACCCGCAACCCGCCCAAAATGCGCCGACGTCCTCCGGCGGTGGCTGGCGTGAACCGGCACGGCCGTCCTTTGGCCAGCCGGCGCCGCAGCAGAATTATCAACAGCCGCAACAGGCGCCTGCCGCAGCGCCAGTGGGCAGCGGTTTCCTCGGCGGCGCGATGAAAACCGCTGCCGGCGTGGCCGGTGGTGTGTTGCTGGCCGAAGGTATCAGCAGCCTGTTCAACCACAACTCGCAACAACCGCAAGTGGTGGAAGAAATCATCCGCGAAGAGCCGGCGCCTGCCAGTGACAACGGCAACTGGGGCAATGATGACCAGAAGTTTGCCGGCAACGACAGTTGGGGCAGCAACAACTCGGACAGCTTCGCCGACAGCGATTATTCCGACGACTCTTCCTCTTTCGGCGATGACGATTCCTTCGTCTGACGCATCTTGGCCGGGGCGCTTCGTCGCCCCGGTCTGATTTTTACCGGCAACTCACTCGCGGCTGGCATACTGGCACCCTTTCCGGGCCCTGGCGCCTGGCTGTCATGAGGAAGTGCGGTGAAGAAAATTGCAGTGTTCGCCGATGTTCAGAACCTCTATTACACCGTCCGCCAGGCCTATGGTTGCCACTTCAACTACGCCGCTTTGTGGGCTGATATCAGCTCGCGCGGGCAGATCGTCGAGGCGTATGCGTATGCCATCGACCGTGGCGACAGCAAGCAGCAGCAATTCCAGCAGATCCTGCGCAACCTGGGCTTTACGGTAAAACTCAAGCCCTACATCCAGCGCAGCGACGGTTCGGCCAAGGGCGACTGGGACGTGGGCATCACCATCGACATCATGGACGCCGCCGACCACGTCGACGAAATCGTGCTGGCTTCCGGCGACGGTGATTTCGACATGCTGCTCGACCGCATCATCAATAAGCATGGCGTCGAAGCGGTGGCCTACGGCGTACCGGGGCTGACGGCCAACTCGCTGATACGCGCGGCCAGCCGCTACGTGCCGATCGAAGGCGCGCTGCTGCTCAAATAGAGCGCGGCGGCTTAATAAACAGTTAGACGGAGTGGGAACAGGTTTGGAACGTATAGCGGTCATCGACTTTGAAACCACCGGCATTACGCCGAACAGTCATTGCCGGGCCACGGAGATCGCTGTGGTCATCCTTGAGCGTGGCCAGATCGTGGACCGCTACCAGAGCCTGATGAACGCCGGCGTGCGCGTGCCGGGCTTTATCGAACAACTCACCGGCATCAGCAACGCCATGCTGCGCAGCGCGCCACCGGCCGAGCGGGTGATGAACGAAGTCAACGAATTCGTCGGGACCACGCCACTGATGGCGCACAACGCCGCGTTCGACCAGAAATTCTGGGACTACGAACTGGGCTTGATCCGCCGCACCCGCCTGCAAAAATTCGCCTGCTCCCTGCTACTGGCTCGCCGCTTGATGCCCACCGCGCCCAACCACAAACTCGGCACGCTCAACGCCTTCGCCCAACTGCCCCACACCGGCAAGGCTCACCGGGCGATGGCGGATGCGGAGATGGCCGCCAACCTGACCGCGCACCTGGCCCAGGAACTGCGCAGCACCCACGGCTTGCGCGAGCTATCCCACGAACTGCTGTGCACCTTGCAGAAAGTGCCAGCGGCGAAGATCAATGAGCACCTGAAGAAGCATCGCGGGTTCTGACCTCGCCACAAATCCGTGTGGGAGCGTGCTTTTGTGGTGAGCGGGCTTGCTGTGGTAA
This sequence comes from Pseudomonas fluorescens group sp., assembly GCF_020093335.1. NCBI lineage: Bacteria > Pseudomonadati > Pseudomonadota > Gammaproteobacteria > Pseudomonadales > Pseudomonadaceae > Pseudomonas > Pseudomonas fluorescens group sp. The sequence continues at coordinate 153,819 of NZ_JAIOKW010000007.1, forward strand.
GCGGGCTTTTTGTGGTGAGCGGGCTTGCCCCGCGCTGGGCTGCGAAGCAGCCCCAATTAAGGACGCCGCGTTCTTTCAGTTAGAACGGAGTATCAGGTTTTGGGGCTGCTCCGCAGTCCAGCGCGGGGCAAGCCCGCTCACCACAAAAAGCCCGCTCACCCCACGCTATCGCGGCTGCACACACTCCAACGCCCGATCCACCACCCCCTTCGCCATCTCCACCAAATGCATCACCGCCCGCTGTTGCGCCTTCATCGCTTCACTCGACGCATGCGCCGTCTCCACCGCGCAATGCAGCAAATCCGCCGCATGGGCGAGGGCGTCTTCCAGGCTCAGGTTGTCGTTCAGGGCGAAATGAGGTGCGTCCGGGGCGCAGGCTTTGAGGTAGTAGTCGATGGCTCGGCGGTTGAGCAGGGCGTCTTCGCTGGGGAAGAGGGGTGGATCTGGGGTGACTTTGATCATGATGTAGCTTCTCCGTCAGGTAAGAAGCTGCAACCGTTCGCTCGCACACGAATTAGGGTGGCAGCAGTACGCGGGTGTGCAAGACCGTGACGGTGTCCGGTAGATCCGAAGATCTCCCGCGTACAGCTGCCATAACGAATAACGCGTGGACTAAAACCAGGCGTTGGGAGGTATGACTGTTGCGTATTACCGTCGTCGGACTTGCACGTCCGTTCACCGAACATTCGATGAAGCAGCGAGACTAGCTACCTGATCCAACGGAAACAAGGCCGTGGGATTCTCTCGGAAACGTCCTTCAAATGAAAGAGATGGGTCTTGCTGGCCATTGAAAATTCAGCTTCTGGCGGTCCGTTTCTGAATGGGCAGTAGGCTGAATCCTGTCACTGCCTAGGACCCTTCTGTTTTTCCTCTTCATCCACCTATCAACTCTTGCTGCGACCTACCATCCCGCCTGCCATTTACGTACAGGGATTACAGACGTGCAGGAAAGCGATCTTCATACAGCAATCATGAGAAGCCAGTTTGAGCTCGATTTGAGTGGCGTTGACCTAGGTTCAACGTCAAGCATGGCGTTTCATTTGGGCAACACGATGATAAGTTGTCCGGCGATCATGGCGTTGCCAAATCCCCCAGGCATTAGCAGCAGCGGCAGCTATCAATTACTCAGACCCGTGCATGTCGATTCTAGGGTTCCAAACACCACGGTCGAGGACCTCTGGAAATGTACTCAAGAGCACTACGGGTTGACTGCTGCAACATTTATTACCGCATCGGCGGGAATACCGATCAGCAAAATAGCCGTGGGTACTTGGGTTCACGTAGGTTCCAGCAGGACGACAAACCTGGCCAGTCTCATTGGCATGCGCTTTTTCCCTCGCACGCTGATCAGACAGCCCACAATGGCGAGGGTGGCGAAGGCAACGTTTGGTACTGTCCGGATATTTGGCATTATCGGGCGAGGCATTCCCTTCGTGGCGGCGGGGCTGGCTATCTTTGATCTAATCAGTATTAGTAAGTGTGCCTATGAGGCAAAAAATGGAAGGTAGTCCGACCAGAGCAGAGATCAGCGAAAGGGTCTTGCAGTTGTTTGTCGACATCATCGGCTTCATCGACCGAAGCCAGGTGTCGGAACAAACGGATTTTATTCACGACTTTAAGATCATTGATGACGACCTGACCTGCTTTGTCATGCAGATCAAATGGCAGTTCAATCTGCAAGCCACTCAGGCGGATTGGGACCACATCACCACGATCAAGCAGATTGTCGATTTGATTGTTGAGCGCTCAAATCTGCTTTGATGCAACTGACGTCATCGCAGGCAAGCCAGCTCCCACAGTTGGAATGCATTACAAATGTGGGAGCCGGGCTTGCCCGCGATGGCGGCGGTTCAGCCACTATTTTTCCCATTCCCCTCCAACTGCCCCAACGGCACCCGCCGCTCTATCGCGCTCGACAAAATGATCGACGTCTTGCTGAACCCGAACTTCGCGATCCGGTTGATTAGATTCTCCAACTCCGGCATCGAGCCCACCGCCGCCTGCATGATCACGCACGGGTCACCGGTCACCCGATGGCATTCCGTCAGCTCAGGGATTTCCGCCAATGCGTCATAAACCTTCTGGCTCCCATGATTGGTCAGTCGCAGTTCAATCACGCACTGAATCGGCAAACCCACTTTCGATAAGTCCACCTTGGCTTGATACCCGGTGATCACGCCGCAGGCCTCCAGCTTGGCCACGCGCTCGGCCACGGCGGGGGCGGAGAGGTTTACCGTGCGGGCCAATTGCGCGTAGGACGCGCGGCCGTCTTCGAGCAGGGCGCTGAGGAGCATACGGTCGTATTTGTCCATGATAAGGCTCCAGTTGCGTGCGGCTTTCGAAAACACGGGTTATAGCGTTCATAACCATGCTTTGAAAAGTGTAACGTCGTTTTAAACAGGTTTTGTAACTTATGTTTAACGACCTGCTTTTTTAGAATAAGCCTCCTATCTCATGCCGCAGAGCTACCCAATGCCTGGCCCACGTCGCTTCCCCTTACCGTTGATCGCTGCCTTTTTTGCGTTGTATGTGATTTGGGGGTCCACCTATTTGGTGATTCGCATCGGCGTGGAGTACTGGCCACCGCTGATGCTGGGCGGGATTCGTTTTTTGGTGGCGGGTGCGGCGATGTACGGGTTTTTGCGCTGGCGTGGAGCGCCGGCGCCGACGTGGGAGCAGTGGAAGGCGGCGGCCAAGATTGGCATTTTGCTGCTGACCTTCGGCAATGGCGCAGTGAGTGTGGCCGAGCACACTGGCGTGTCGTCCGGCGTGGCGGCACTGGCGGTGGCGACCGTACCGCTGTTCACGTTGTTGTGCGGTTATTTCTGGGGCGCGCGCAATACCCGGCTGGAATGGGCGGGCGTGATCTTGGGGATGATCGGCATCGCTATGCTCAATATGGGCAGCACGTTGCAATCGAGCCCGATGGGTGCTGCTTTGCTGCTGTTTGCTGCGGCGTCGTGGGCGTTTGGTTCGGTGTGGAGTCGGCGCCTGCCGTTGCCACCGGGAGCCATGGCCAGCGCTGCGGAAATGCTGGTGGCCGGCGTGACGCTGTTGATCGCCAGCGCGCTCACCGGCGAACGCCTGCAAGCCATGCCGCCGCTGGAAGGCTGGCTGGCCCTGGCGTACCTGGCCGTGTTCGGCTCGATCATCGCCTTCAACGCTTATATGTACCTGCTCAAGCACGTACGTCCCGCAGCGGCGACCAGTTATGCCTACGTCAACCCCGCAGTGGCGGTGTTGCTGGGGATCGTGTTTATCGGCGAGACCATCGGCCTGGAAGAAGCCTTGGCGATGTTGGTGATCATCAGCGCGGTGCTGCTGATCAGCTTGCCCCAGTGGCGAAAGCCCAAGCCGGAAATAAGGTAAACTGCGGCGCATTACGCCCTTGCGCTGAATTTTTCCTACGGTAAACACATGACTTTCGCCACCCTTGGCCTGATCGAACCCTTGCTGCGCGCCCTTGAGACGCTTGGCTACCAGACCCCGACGCCGGTGCAGGCGCAAGCCATTCCGGCGGTGCTGGCCGGTCGCGACCTGATGGCCGCGGCCCAGACCGGCACTGGCAAGACCGCCGGTTTTGCCGTGCCGCTGCTGCAACTGCTGACCACCGAAGGGCCGAAAGTCGCCGCCAACTCGGCGCGTGCGCTGATCCTGTGCCCGACCCGCGAGCTGGCCGAGCAGGTTCATGCCAGCGTCGCCGAGTACGCCCAACACCTGCCACTCACCACCTACGCGGTGTACGGCGGCGTGAGCATCAACCCGCAGATGATGAAGCTGCGCAAAGGTGTCGATATTCTGGTCGCCACGCCTGGCCGCCTGATCGACCTGTTCCGCCAGAACGCGCTGAAACTCAACCAGCTGCAAACCCTGGTGCTGGATGAAGCCGACCGCATGCTCGACCTGGGCTTCTCCGAAGAGCTGGCGAACATCTACCGCATGTTGCCGAAAAAGCGCCAGACCCTGCTGTTCTCCGCGACCTTTTCCGATGAGATCCGCCTGCTGGCCGGGCAGATGCTCAACGACCCGCTGACCATCGAAGTCAGCCCGCGCAACGTCGCCGCCAACACCGTGAAGCAGTGGGTGGTGCCGGTGGACAAGAAGCGCAAGCCGGAGCTGTTTGTGCACTTGATGCGCAAAGGCCGCTGGAAGCAGGTGCTGGTGTTCGCCAAGACCCGTAACGGCGTGGATGCGCTGGTGGATAAGTTGCAAGGCCTGGGCATCAACGCCGACGGTATCCACGGCGACAAACCACAAGCCACCCGCCAACGTGCGCTGGACCGCTTCAAGTCGAGCGAAGTGCAGATCCTGGTGGCCACCGACGTGGCGGCCCGTGGCCTGGACATCGAAGATTTGCCGCTGGTGGTCAACTTCGACCTGCCGATCGTGGCCGAGGATTACATCCACCGCATCGGTCGTACCGGGCGTGCGGGCAACACCGGCGAGGCGATTTCCCTGGTGTGTGCCGATGAAGTGAACATGCTGTCGGCGATCGAGATGCTCACGCGTCAGACCCTGACCCGCAAGATGGAGCCGGACTTCGAACCGGAGCACCGTGTGCCGGACACCGACGCCAGTGGGCAGGTGGTGAAGAAGCCGAAAAAACCGAAGAAGCCTAAAACGTCGGGGGGTGGCGGTAAGCGCAACCTGGGTAAGTGGGTGGACAGCGGGGATGCGGCGCCGGTGGAGCCTTCGATCAAGCCGGTGCGCAAGGTGCCGGTGTTCAATACTGGGCCGCGTAAGAAGAAGTGATTTTTCGGCGCTGCTGATGGCCTCATCGGGGGCAAGTCGAATCGTCGCACCGCCCCTCCCACATTTGACTGTATTCACACATCAAAATGTGGGAGCTGGCTTGCCTGCGATGCCGGCTCTGGATTCACCACACATCTCAGCGCTTAAGCCACTCCAACATCCCCCGCCCAGCCGCCCTTCCGCTGGCAAAGCATCCTGTCAGTAGGTAGCCCCCGGTCGGCGCTTCCCAATCCAGCATCTCCCCCGCACAAAACACCCCCGGCAACTGCTTGAGCATCAAGCGCTCATCCAGCGCCTCAAACGGCACCCCGCCCGCCGTACTGATTGCCTCATCCATTGGCCGTGTCTTCACCAGCGTCAACGGCAAGGCCTTGATATCCACCGCCAGTTGCGCCGGGTCATTGAAGTGCTCGGCCGGTGCCAACTCACGCAACAGCGCGGCCTTCACCCCCTCCAACCCCAACTGACTGTGCAAATGCTTGCTCATCGAACGTGAACCCCGCGGCTTGGCCAAGGCGGCCTGGACCTTGTCCAGCGGCTTGCTCGGCAGCAAGTCGATATGCACGGTGGCCGAACCGTTGCGATTGATTGCCTCACGAATCGGCGCCGACAGTGCATAGATCAAACTGCCTTCGATACCGGTCGCCGTGACCACGCATTCGCCCAGCCGAGGCTTGTCATCCGCCAGCCCAATGGCAACGTTCTTCAGCGGCGCGCCGGAGAATTTGCTGACCATCAATTCGCTCCAGGCCGACACCTCGAAGCCGCAGTTGCTCGGTTGCAAGGGGGCGTAGGGCACACCTTTGTCTTCCAGCAGCTTGAGCCAGGCACCGTCGGAACCCAGGCGCGACCAACTGCCACCGCCCAACGCCAGCAGCACGGCGTCGCTGTGGACAACTTTATCGCCGTCCGGGCTGTGGATAAGTAAACCACCCTCTGCATTCCACCCCACCCAACGATGCCGGGTGTGGATAACCACGCCTTGATCGCGCAGGCGCTTGAGCCAGGCGCGCAGCAGCGGGGCGGCTTTCATATCGGTCGGGAATACTCGGCCGGAGGTGCCGACGAAGGTCTCGATGCCCAGGCCGTGAATCCATTCGCACAACACCTCGGCGCCAAACCCACGCAGCAGCGGCGCCATGTGCGGCGCACGTTCGGCATACCGCGACAAAAACGCCGGGTACGCCTCGGAGTGGGTGATGTTCATGCCGCCCACGCCGGCCAGCAGGAATTTGCGCCCCACCGAGGGCATGCCGTCGTACAGGTCCACGCGCACGCCCGCTTGGCTCAGGACTTCGGCCGCCATCAGCCCGGCAGGGCCGCCACCGATCAGGGTGACGTGGTGAGGTGAGGTCTGGGGCATGGGCAGGGCTTTGGTGGCTTGAATAGGCCGCGTATTCTACCCGACGACAGCGTGGCTGCCTGATCAAAAAACGTACACTTTCCTACAAGCCTTACGGCTGCTCGCTTTCAGAGGCTTACGCTCAAGTTATCCACAGGTGGTTCCACAGGCAATGTGGGTAACGCCCACGATTCAGTGACAACCTGATGACGTCCACACCCGTTGCGCACTGTGGTGCAGGATGCCGTGGCGACGGGCCAGGGCGGGGCGGTCCTTGCTGTAGCCGCCGCCGATCACACCCATCACCGGAATATCGCGGCCCAGGCAGTGGCGCATCACGCTTTCGTCGCGGGCGGCGACGCCGGCGTCTGTCAGCTTGAGGTAACCGAGGGCGTCGTCCTTATGCACATCGACGCCGGCGTCGTAGAGCACCAGGTCCGGTTGATACAGCGGCAGCAGGTAGTTGAGCGCGTCGTCCACCACCTTGAGGTAATCGGCATCGCCCATGCCCATGGGCAGCGGAATGTCCCAGTCGCTCTGGGCCTTGCGTGCGGGGAAGTTCTTTTCGCAGTGCAGCGACACGGTGATGGCATCCGGCGTGTCGTGGAGGATGCGCGCGGTGCCGTCGCCCTGGTGCACGTCGCAATCGAAGATCAGCACGCGGTTGACCCGGCCGCTGGCCAGCAGGTAATGGCTGATCACCGCCAGGTCATTGAAGATGCAAAAGCCCGCTGGGTAATCGTAATGGGCGTGGTGGGTGCCGCCCGCCAGGTGGCACGCCAGGCCGTGTTCCAGCGCCTGTTCTGCCGCGAGAATCGAGCCGCCGACCGCACGCACGGTGCGCCGGGCCAGGGCTTCGTTCCACGGCAGGCCGAGGCGGCGCTGGTCTTCGCGGGACAGTTCGCCACTCATGTAGCGTTCGATATACCCCGTGTCATGGGCCAGGGCCAGAATCTGCGCTGGGCACAGTTGCGGGCGCAGCAATTGGCTGTCCTCGGTCAGGCCACTGTCCACCAGGTGGTCGCGCAACAGGCGGAATTTGTCCATGGGGAACCGATGTTCCGCCGGGAACTCGGGGCTGTAGTCATCGTGGTAGATCAATGGCAAAGGCATGGGATTTTCTGACGGGAACCTGCGAGGGATCTTAACAGCGCGGTACACTCACGCACATGGCAAGGGAGGGGACCCATGGAGCCGATACTTGAATTGGAAAGCGCACGCCTGGTGTTGCGCCAATGGCGCGACAGCGACCTGCTGGAATTTGCACGCATGTGCGCCGACCCGCAGGTGATGCGCTATTTCCCAGCCACGTTGAGCCACCTGGAAAGCGCAGCCTTGATCGGCCGGATTCGCGGCCACTTCGCCGAATACGGCTTTGGCCTGTGGGCGTTACAGCGCAAGGACACGGGTGAATTCATCGGCCTCACCGGGCTGGCGAATGTCAGCTTTGAAACCGACTTTACCCCGGCGGTGGAAATCGGCTGGCGCCTGGCCCGCGAGCACTGGGGCCTGGGATACGCCAGCGAGGCGGCCTGGACAGCGTTGCGCTGTGGTTTCGACCGTTTGCAGTTGGACGAAATCGTCGCGTTCACCACCGAAGCCAATCTGCCATCACAAAAAGTCATGCAGGCCATCGGTATGCATTACGATCCGCTGGCAGATTTTGAACACCCCAAGGTCGCAGCCGATGACCCGCTGCGCCATCATGTTTTGTATCGCATCACCCGCGCCCAATGGTTGGACACGCTGCACGGATAGGCAGCCCGGAATGCCCCGTAGATTTTAGGAGTTGCTCTATGAGCCAAGTATTGGAAGATCTGGTGGACTTGCTGACCCTGGAGCCGATCGAGGAAAACCTCTTTCGCGGCCGCAGCCAGGACCTGGGCTTTCGCCAATTGTTTGGTGGCCAGGTGCTCGGCCAGTCGTTGTCGGCAGCCAGCCAGACCGTAGAAGAAGCGCGGCATGTGCATTCCCTGCACGGTTATTTCCTGCGCCCTGGCGACGCGAAGTTGCCGGTGGTGTACTCGGTGGACCGCGTGCGCGACGGTGGCAGTTTCAGTACGCGCCGCGTGACGGCGATCCAGAAGGGCCACCCGATCTTCACCTGCACCACTTCGTTCCAATACGACGAACAAGGCTTCGATCACCAGACCACCATGCCCGTAGTGGTCGGTCCGGAAAACTTGCCGTCGGAGCTGGAACTGACCCAGCAGCGGGCGCACCTGATCCCCGAGCACATGCGCGACAAGCTGCTGTGCCCCAAACCGATCGAAGTGCGCCCGGTGACCGAGAAAGACCCGTTCAACCCGCAGCCCTCCGACCCGGTCAAATACGTGTGGTTCCGCGCCGACGGCGCCCTGGCCGACACACCTGCGTTGCATAAGTACCTGCTGGCCTACGCCTCGGACTTCGGCCTGCTGACTACCTCCTTGCTGCCCCACGGCAAGACCGTGTGGCAGAAAGACATGCAAGTCGCCAGCCTCGACCACGCGTTGTGGTTCCATGCCGACCTGCGTGCCGATGATTGGCTGCTGTACGCCATGGACAGCCCGTGGGCCGGCAATTCCCGTGGGTTCTCCCGTGGCAGCGTGTACAACCGCGCCGGGCAGTTGGTGGCGTCGGTGACGCAGGAAGGTTTGATTCGCCATCGCAAGGATTGGGCATGAGCCTGGCGGACGTCAGGCACTGGGTGTTCGACATGGACGGCACGCTCACGGTGGCCGTGCATGACTTTGCGGCCATTCGCGTGGCGCTGGAGATTCCACCCGAGGACGACATCCTCACTCACTTGGCGGCATTGCCGGCGGAGGTCGCGGCGGCCAAGCATGCCTGGCTGCTGGAGCATGAACGGGAGCTGGCGCAGGGTTCCGTCGCGGCTGAAGGTGCAGTGGAACTGGTGCGCGAGCTGGCCGGGCGTGGTGATCGCCTGGGTGTCCTGACCCGTAATGCGCGGGAATTGGCGCATATCACGCTGGAGGCGATTGGCCTGGCGGACTGCTTTGCCGTCGAGGATGTGCTGGGGCGTGACGATGCGCCGCCGAAGCCGGACCCGGGTGGTTTGCTGAAACTGGCAGCAGCCTGGGACGTGGCGCCGAGCGAGATGGTGATGGTCGGCGATTATCGCTTTGACTTGGACTGTGGCCGGGCGGCGGGGGCGCGGACGGTGTTGGTGAACCTGCCGGAAAATCCCTGGCCTGAATTGGCGGATTGGCATGCCGAGGATTGTGCGGTGCTGCGCCGGATGATCCAGCCCATACGCTGACAATCAAATGTGGGAGGGGGCTTGCCCCCTCCCATATGTTTAATCCGGTTTCGGCAGTTATTTCCCGAAGAGTACTTTCTGGCCTTCCGGCGACGTAAACATCCCATCCCCGTTGTGCCCCACCCCCGGCACCTCTACCAGCCTATGGCTCAACTGCGGATGCCGCTGCTTTAGGTAGTCAAAATAGTTGTGCCCGCGAATCAGGCGATACGCGCCCTGGGTCTCGGCGGCGCAGCTTTTATCCAGCGCGGGATGGTTCGGGTCGGTGTCCTGTTGGCCCAGCAGGTAGGTGATGTTGCGTGACACGTATGTGTTTTCAAGCTGCTCGGCGCGCTGACCTTTGGCGTAATCCGGCAGGTTTTGCATGCCGTATTTCCAGTCGTTGAAGCCGGGGCAACTGGCGGTGTCGAACTTCACCGGGCGCTGCGGGCTGAAGTAGGCGTAGGACGACGGGTTGGCCACCACGTAACGCAGGCTGATGCCTTCGGTCTGCAGCATCGGGTGGTCGTGGCCCGTGAGGGCGAAACGCTGCACCACCTGGCCGCCGCCGGAGTGGCCGGCGACCACGATTTCTTTCAGCGCCGGGAACAATGTGCGGTTGCCCAGGTGCTTGATAATCTGGTCCAGAGCGCCGTAGGAACTGATTTGGCCCGGCCCGGTCGAGGGCTCGCCGGCCATCCAGTCGTTGCCCTTCCAACGCAGTACCGAGTGGCCCAGGTGGTTGCGCTTCACGTCGGACGCGTTGAGAAACTGCGGCGCGATCACCAGCGTGCTGGCGGTAAGCCCGGCATGCTCGGCGGCATCTTCACCGCTTTGCAGGTAGGTCTGCGCATTGCGCAGGCGGCCGTGCACGATGATCACGGCGCGGGTGACCGTGGGCAGTGGCTGTCGCCAGTCCTGGCTCAAGCCCAGGATGAGGTCGCCGGCCTCCAGGTGGAAACGATCGGGACTGACTTCTTTTACGCCATGCTCTTTTACGACAGGCTCGGCGGCCAAGGCGGAACAGGTGACTAGCGCACCCAGCAGCAATCCCAATCGTTTATTCATCTAGAGGCTCTTGGCGGCAAAGGTGTCGCATTGAGTGATCTGGCCCTGGGCGAAGCCGGTCTTGAACCAGCGCACGCGCTGCGCCGAGGTGCCGTGGGTAAACGAGTCCGGTACGACACGCCCTTGACCCTGTTGCTGCAAGCGGTCATCGCCAATGGCGTTGGCCGCATTCAGTGCTTCCTCAATGTCACCGGGTTCCAGCCAGTTCAGGCGCTTTTGCGCACGGTTGGCCCACACCCCGGCGAAGCAGTCGGCTTGCAGCTCCTGACGCACCAACAGGCCGCCGTCGCCTTGCATCTGGCGGCCTTGCTGGCGTGCGGCCTGGATCTTCGACGAAATGCCCAGAAGTGTCTGCACGTGGTGCCCGACTTCGTGGGCGATCACATAGGCCTGGGCGAAGTCGCCGGCGGCCTGGAAGCGTTGCGACATTTCCCGGAAGAAGTCCAGGTCCAGGTACACCTGTTGGTCAGCCGGGCAATAGAACGGGCCACTGGCCGAGGTGGCGCCACCGCAGGCGGAGTTGACCCGGCCACGGAACAGAATCAGTTTCGGGTTCTTGTACGCCAGGCCGTTTTCCTTGAACACCTGGCCCCAGGTGTCCTCGGTATCGCCCAACACGGCCCGTACAAAATCGGCTTGTTCATCGTTGGCCGGCGGCGCCTGGCGCGATTGGGTGCTCACCGAGGGCGCCTGTTCCATCTGGCCGGTCAGTTGGCCGAGGATCTGCAACGGGTCCTGGCCGGTCATCCAGCCGATGCCGACGATCAGCACGATCGCCGTCAGGCTCAAGCCTTTACCGCCCCCAAAGCGCATGCCGCCGCCACCCCCGCCACTGTCATCGCGGGCATCCACCACGTTGTCGCTGCGTCGGCCTTTTTTCCATAGCATGGGGCAATCCTCTTGATGAACGGTCCTACAGGGATGTTGGTTGAGTATGGCCGTTATTAGCGGCAATACCCTTCGCCGGTATCGACAATCAGGCAGTCCTTTTTATCCGCCAGCCATTTCAGCCCGGTGGCTTCACCGTCACCGGCGCGCAGCAGTTGTGGGCCGTCCGGACGGTTGAAGGCGATGCCGTCTTCATTGGCCTCACCTTTGAAGGTGCCGGCGTCATCGGCGTCGAGGCCGTATTGCATGGTGAGGAGGTAGTGACCACGGCCGATGCTGTCGTCCTTGGCGATGGTCAGGTACAGGCCTTCGACGCCGATCCACTTGCCCACCCATTTGTCGGTAGGCGGCGTTTGCGGCACGAGGGTCGCTTGTACGGACGCCGGTGCGGGTTTTGGCGCTTCCTTGGATTCCTGATTACAGGCAGTCAGCAGAGCAAGGGCAGACAGAATAAAAAACGTTTTTTTCATAGCGGCAAGGCCTTGGTTAAAAAGTGTACAGCGCGAGGGCAATCGTGCAGCGTTGGACTCGAATCCCGTGATTTAGTGCGCTGTTCGCCCGGTGTTTGGTTATGCTCTTGGGGCAGACTCCGGCCCGGCTGCTAGATTACCGGGTTGAGCGCTGCTTCGTTCAGTGCTCAGCGTTCAGCTCGCCACGCAAGAGAATCCAATGACTGTCAGTACCCCCCTTTCCGGCATCAACCATCCTTTCAAAGGCATTCTGCTGATTGTACTGGCGACGTTCCTGTTCTCCAGCCACGATGCCCTGTCCAAATACCTGGCCGGGTTCTACCCGATCGTGATGGTGGTGTGGGCGCGGTACCTGGTGCACACCTTGTTGATGGCCGGCATTTTCCTGCCGCAATCGGGGTTGCGCGTACTGCGCAGCAAACGGCCGGGGATGCAGGTGGTGCGGGCGCTGTGTCTGCTGGGCACCAGCTTGTTCTTCACGGCGGCGCTGCATTACATCCCCTTGGCTGAAGCCACGGCAGTGAACTTCCTGGCACCCATCCTGGTGACGGCGCTGTCGGTGCCGCTGCTGGGTGAGCATGTGACACGCGGCCAATGGCTGGCGGTGATCTGTGGCTTTATCGGGGTGCTGGTGATCATCCATCCAGGCGGCGAACTTTTCGCGCCGGCGGTGTTGCTGCCGCTGTGTTCGGCGCTGTTCTTCTGCTTTTACCAACTGCTCACGCGCATCTTGAGTAAGTTCGACACCCCCACCACCAGCAACTTCTTTGCCGGGCTGTGCAATACCTTGGTGATGAGCGCCATGGTGCCGTTCTTCTGGCAGATCCCCACGCTGTGGCATGGCGTGTTGATGCTGGCCCTGGGCACGTGCGGCATGACCGCGCACTTGATGCTGACCCAAGCGTTTCGCTTCGCGGCGCCGGCTTTGCTGGCGCCGTTCGGCTATTGCCAGATCGTGTTTGCGGGGTTGTTGGGCTGGCTGGTGTTCAACCATACCCCCGATGTGACCACGGTGGTCGGCATCGGGGTGATCTGCATGAGCGGGTTGGCCGCTGCCTGGCAGCAGCGGCGCAGATAGCTCAGACGGTTGCTCAGACGTCTACGGTAGGGATCTTGCGCGGCGCCATGAAGTACATCCAGGTCAGCGCAATGAAGTACATCGCTGGGATCAGGGTGAACAACACTGTGTAGTTGTTGTTCGTCACGGTGAGGATGTGGCCGACGATCTGGGTCATGAACATACCGCCGATGGCCGCGCACATGCCGCCGAAACCAAACACCGTACTCATCATGTGCTTGGGCGTGTAGTCCATCACCAGGCTCCAGATGTTGGCGGTCCAGGCCTGGTGCGCACCAATCGCCAGGGAGATGGCAAACACCGCGACCCACAGCTGGCTGGAACCGGCGGCCATGATCACGCCGACGATGCAGCAGGCAAACAGCAGCATCGACAGTAAGCGTGCCTTGATCGAGTTCATGCCTCGGCCGATCAGGAACGACGACAGGATCCCACCCCCCACGCTGCCGAAGTCGGCGGTCAGGTAAATGATGATCAGTGGAATGCCCATCTGGGTCACGTTGATGCCCAGGTTGTATTGCTGGTTCAGGAACGGCGGCAGCCAATACAGGTAGAACCAGAACACCGGCGCGGTGAGGGCATACGCGATGGCGAAGGCCCAGGTGCCGCGCATCCGCAGGATACGGCTGAAGGGGACGCCCGGTTGTTCCGGCTCGACTTGCTGCTGCACGTAGTCCAATTCGGATTGTTTGACCGAAGGGTGGTCTTCCGGGTTGTAGTACTTCAAACCCCAGAACACCAGCCAGATCGCACCGAGCGAGGCCATGCACAGGAACGCCGCCTGCCAGCCCCACACATGCAGGATCAACGGCAGCAGCATCGGGGTCATCATCGCGCCGACGTTGGTACCGGCGTTGAAGATGCCGGTGGCCACGGCACGTTCACCCGCCGGGAACCACAACCGCGTGGTCTTGACGCACGCCGGGTAGTTGGCGGCTTCGGTCAACCCGAGGATAAAGCGGCAGACCATAAAGCCCACCGCCGAGGTGGCCAGGCCGTGGGCGCCGGTTGCCAGGCTCCACAGCAGTACGGCGAAGAAGAACACGCGTTTGACACCGACCCGGTCGATCAGGCGGCCTTGCAGCACAAAGCCGACGGCGTAGCCGACCTGGAACCAGAAGTTGATGTTGGCGTAGTCCATCGCCGTCCAGCTCATCTCTTTGGCCAGTATCGGTTGCATCACGCCCAGTGCGGCGCGGTCGATGTAGTTGAGGGTGGTGGCGAAAAACACCAGGGCCAGCATGCCCCAGCGCGTTTTGCCCACGGCCAGGGCGCCGCGGATCTTGTCGCCGATGCCGGCGTGCGGGTTGCCCGGGCGGTCGGCCAGGACGGAGTTTTGCAGAGGCATGTGGTTGTACCCGTTTTTTGAAATTTTTATGGTGTGTTCTGGGTCTTTGTTACTGGATCGATGGTGCGCAGCGCTTAAAAAATCGTCAATTCGCCAAACAGGCATAGTGTTCGATAATCGCACCAAAAACTAACCGGTTCGTACATTTTAATTGCTGTCGACTGTTTAGCGGCCAATAATTTGCCGTAAATAAGACCAGCCTCAAATGCCGGGAGTCGCCCATGCAACGCTCTATTGCCACCGTTTCCTTGAGCGGAACCCTGCCGGAAAAACTCGAAGCCATCGCGGCCGCCGGGTTTGATGGCGTCGAAATCTTCGAAAACGATCTGCTGTATTACGATGGCAGCCCGCGTGAAGTTAGGCAGATGTGCGCCGACCTCGGCATTGCTATCACGTTGTTCCAGCCGTTCCGCGACTTTGAAGGTTGCCGCCGTGACCGCCTGGCGCGCAACCTCGAGCGTGCCGAGCGCAAGTTCGACCTGATGCAGGAATTGGGCACCGACTTGGTGCTGGTGTGCAGCAATGCCTCGGCCGATTGCGTGGGCGATGAACGCATTCTACTGGATGACTTGAGCCTGCTGGCCGAACATGCTGGCCGCCGTGGCCTGCGTATCGGCTATGAAGCCTTGGCCTGGGGCAAGCATGTGAACACCTGGCAACAGGTGTGGAACCTGGTGCGTCAGGTCGATCACCCCAGCCTGGGCGTGTTGCTCGACAGCTTTCACACCCTGTCGCTCAAGGGCGACCCGAGCGCCATTGCCGACATCCCCGGCGACAAGATTTTCTTCGTGCAAATGGCCGACGCGCCGGTCCTGGCCATGGACGTCCTGGAGTGGAGCCGGCATTTTCGCTGCTTCCCCGGCCAAGGCGAATTCGACCTGGCGGGTTTCCTCGCGCCGATCATCAAGAGTGGCTACACCGGGCCACTGTCCCTGGAGATTTTCAACGACGGCTTCCGCGCCGCGCCAACTCGGGCGAACGCAGCGGATGGCCTGCGCTCCTTGCTGTACCTGGAAGAGAAAACCCGCGAGCGCCTGAAACAGGAAGCGCCCGCGCAACCTGCCGAGATTCTGTTTGATACCCCGGCGGCCAGCGAATACGACGGCATCGAGTTCCTCGAGTTTGCCGTGGACGAAAGCCTCGGCGCCAAGCTCACTCATTGGTTGGAACGCCTGGGGTTCGTCAAGGCTGGGCAGCATCGCTCCAAGAGCGTGAGCCTGTTGCGCCAGGGCGATATCAACCTGATTCTCAACTGTGAACCCTATTCGTTTGCCCACAACTTTTTCGAAGCCCACGGGCCGTCGTTGTGCGCCACCGCGATTCGGGTCAAGGACAGCGCGAAGGCGCTGGAGCGGGCTGTGGCGTACAAGGGCCAGCCGTATCGCGGCCTGGTCGGGCCCAACGAGTTGGAGCTGGCGGCGGTGCGCGCGCCGGATGGCAGCCTGATTTACCTGGTGGACCCGAGCGAAGGCGGGCTGTACGACACCGACTTCAACCTGCAGCCCGCCGCTTCAACCAGCGGCGGCTTGTTGCGCATCGACCACATGGCCATGGCGTTGCCGGCCGACAGCCTCGACAGTTGGGTGCTGTTCTACAAGAGCCTGCTGGATTTCGAAGCCGACGACGAAGTGGTGCTGCCTGACCCTTACGGCTTGGTGAAAAGCCGCGCCCTGCGCAGCCGCTGCAGTTCGATCCGCCTGCCGCTGAATATCTCCGAGAACCGCAACACGGCCATTTCCCACGCACTGTCGAGCTATCGCGGCTCGGGCGTGCACCACATTGCCTTCGACTGCGCGGATATTTTCGCCGAAGTGCGCCGCGCCAAAGACGCGGGTGTGCCGCTGCTGGATATTCCGCTCAACTATTACGATGACCTGGCGGCGCGTTTCGATTTCGACGACGAATTCCTCAGCGAGCTGGCGTACTACAACGTGCTGTACGACCGCGACGCCCAAGGCGGTGAGTTATTTCACGTGTACACCGAGCCGTTTGAAGGGCGGTTTTTCTTCGAGATCATCCAGCGCAAGAACGGTTATGCCGGCTACGGCGCGGCCAACGTGGCGGTGCGCCTGGCGGCGATGGCCAAATCGCGCAGCGGTGCGGTGCGCCAGGCGCGTTTATAACGGCTGGCCGGGTGCTTCCTTCGGGAGGCCTCGCGGCCCATAATCAGCGCCTGCATAACACTGGCCGTGAGCGCACCATGACCTCCGAGGCACCCCGCAAGAGCCGGAAGAACAACCCGGAAAAGACCCGCGAAAACATACTCCAGGAAGCCATTGTCGAGTTTGTCCAGCAGGGCCTTTCCGGCGCTCGCGTGGATGCGATCGCCGAGCGCATCCACACCTCCAAACGCATGATCTATTACTACTTCGGCAGTAAGGAGCAGTTGTACGTCGAGGTGCTGGAGAAGCTCTACGGTGACATCCGCAACACCGAAACCCGCATGAACCTCACCGCCCTGGAACCGCGCGATGCTATTCGGCGGCTGGTGGAGTTCACGTTTGATCATCACGACCAGAACGTGGATTTCGTGCGCATCGTCAGCATCGAAAATATCCACAATGCCGAATACGTAAAGCGTTCGGATTCGATCAAGGCGATGAACAGCAACATCCTCGAGGCGCTGGGTGCGACGTTGCGTCGTGGGGCCGAGATGGGCGTGTTTCGGGAAGGGTTGGAGCCGCTGGATGTTCACTTGCTGATCAATTCGTTCAGCTTTTACCGGGTGTCCAACCGCCATACGTTCAGTGAGATCTTTCAGATCGAACTGTCGGATGAGGCGATCAAGCAGCGGCACCGCGAGATGATTTGTGAGTCGGTGATGCGGTACCTGCAGGCCTGAGTAGTCAGGTTGGAAGGCAATCAAATGTGGGAGGGGGCTTGCCCCCGATTGCGGCAGGCCAGTTCCTGATAAGGTGGCTGATCCACCGCCATCGGGGGCAAGCCCCCTCCCACATTTTGCTCCGGTTTCTACCGTCAGGTATTCATGCTTTGGAAGTGCAGCAGCATCCGCTGTGCATCCGGCGCTTCTCCACTGAACAACTCAAACGCCTTCACCGCCTGAAACACCGCCATGTTGCCGCCATCCAGCGTGCGGCAACCCAAGACGCGGGCGTCGCGCAGCAGTTGGGTTTCCAGCGGGAAGTACACGATTTCGGCGACCCATAATTCAGCCCGCAACAAGGACGCAGGCACCGGCGTGCCGGGCAACTTGGCCATGCCCATCGGTGTGGTGTTGACCAAACCATCGGCCTCGGCCATCGCATTTTCCAAGTGTGTGCCGACTTGCGCACGCCCCGTGCCGAAGCGCTGAGCCAGGTTATCCACAAGGTCGCGCGCTCGGCTGGCGTCCACATCGAAAATACTCAAGTGCTCCACGCCTTCCGCCAGCAGCGCATGGGCCACTGCTGCACCTGCACCGCCGGCGCCCATCTGCACCACGCGTTGGCGGGCGACGTCGTTCAAGTTGCGCCGAAACCCTTCGGCGAACCCAAGGCAATCGGTGTTGTGGCCGATGCGTTTGCCGTCCTTGAACACCACCGTGTTAACCGCGCCAATGCCCCGGGCTTCGTCGGACAATTCATCGAGCAATGGCAGGATTGCCTGCTTGCACGGGTAGGTGATGTTCAGCCCGGTAAAGTGCATGAGCTCGGCGGCCTCCAGCAAGTCGGGCAGGGCATTGATGTCCAGGCGCAGCGGTTCAAGGTCGATCAGGCGATACAGGTAGCGCAAACCTTGGGCATCGCCTTCCTGTTCATGCAGGGCAGGGGTGCGCGAGGCCTGGATGCCGCTGCCGATCAAGCCGGCGAGAATGCGCGGTTTCATCGGGCCGCCCCTTTGAGCAGGTGGCTGAAATGTTCCAGGGCCAGGTGGTAGCCATGGCTGCCGAACCCGGCGAGCACCGACTTGGCGATGGGCGATACGAAAGAGTGATGACGGAACGCCTCACGGGCATGCACGTTGGACAGGTGCACTTCGATCACCGGCACTTCGCTGGCGACCAGCGCATCGCGAATCGCCACCGACGTGTGCGTCCAGGCTGCCGGGTTGATCACAATACCGGCGCAACGGGCGCGGGCGCCGTGGATCCAGTCGAGTAATTCGCCTTCGTGGTTGGTCTGGCGAAATTCGATTTTCAGCCCGAGCTGTTCGGCGCTGCGGCCACACAGGGCAGCGACATCGGCCAGGGTTTCATGGCCATAGGTGGCGGGCTCACGGGTGCCGAGCAGGTTGAGGTTGGGGCCGTTGAGCACCAGCACGATGGGCGGCATAGGGAGGGTCTCCACAGTTATTGTTCGTTGTGGGGATAAAATGTACTGGTTAGTTAATTTGGTCAATTGATGGCAGCGGATCTGTTCGATTATCGAACTGTTAATCAGACCCTTCACGCGCTGGAATCAGATTAGATATCAATTGAAAATCATTCTCGACAACGCTTAAGATGCCCGCCTGTTTCCTTAACATTCCAGGGAGTCGGTTTGTCGGACGTGGATCTCAAAGGCCTGTTTCTCAAGCACGCCGATACCCTGCGCGGGTATCTGGCGCGCAAGGTACGGGACCCGCAGTTGGCCGCAGACCTGGTGCAGGAGAGCTTCCTGCGCCTGGCGGAAAAACCGGCCGGCGAGCGCATCGACAACTCCCAGGGCTATCTCTATCGAACGGCGAGCAATCTGCTGATCGACCATATTCGCCAGGAAGCACGGCGCAAGACAGACTCCGTGCCCCATGAGGCGCTGGCCGAGATTGAAGATGACGTGGCCGGGTTGGAGGCTCAGGCAATGGCGCAGCAACAGCGACAGGCATTGAAGCAGGCACTGGCGGAGTTGCCGGAACGTACCCAGCAGATTTTCCGTCTCAACCGCATCGAAGGCATGACCCACGCCCAAGTTGCCCGGCACCTGGACATTTCTGACAGTTCCGTGCAAAAGCACTTGGCCAAGGCGTTGGCCTACGTGATGCAGCGCTTGCAGGAAGGCGAGGTGGCGCCATCCGACGAATGAATTACCGAAAAATGCCAGGTCAGTCGTCACAGCGTTACATAACGAAAAATTCGAGATTCACACGTGAATAGCCAGGGTCCGCAACAGCACAGCATTACCGAGGCAGCCGCCGAGTGGGCGGTGCGCTTGCACGCCGGTGCCCTGACCGACCAGGAGCAGGCCGAGCTGCAGCATTGGATCGCCTGCGACAGCCGCCACGAAGCGGCCTTGCGCTTTGCCGAACAGACGTGGGCGGCATTGGGTGAGGTGTACAAGGATGAACCGCTGCAGCGTCAACGCCCGCCGGCGGCGACGCTGCCGGTGCGCCGGTCCAAGCGACGCAGGCCATGGCAACGTGCGGCGGCTGTCGCGCTGGTCGTGGTGGTGGCCGGTGTTGGCTGGGTGCGCGGGCCGGACGTGTTGTTGCGCCTGCAAGCCGACTACATCACCCAGAAAGGCGAGGTGCGCACTGTGCACCTGGCCGATGGCAGTACCGTAGAGCTGGATTCCGGCAGTGCCATCCGCCTGGACTACGACGGTGTGCAACGCCGTATCAGTCTGCTCCAGGGCTCGGCGATCTTTGATGTGGCGCCGAGGGTGGGCCAGGAAACCCGGCCGTTTGTGGTGCAGAGCGCGGGGGGGCAAACCCGTGCGCTGGGCACGCGGTTTGTGGTGGCGCGCGAGGGCGATAGCCAGGCGTGGGTTGGGGTGCTGGAGCACAGTGTCGAGGTTTCCCTGCAAGCTATCCCGAAAAAAGGTCCGGCCGACAGGGTGCTTAAGGAGGGCCTGGCTGCACGCTACAACCTCCAGGAGGGCATCGTGCCCATCGACCAGCTCGATGTAGAGCGGGCCACCAGTTGGCGCCGCGGTGTGTTGATCTTTGATCGCCAGCCGCTGGCCAAGGTCATCGAGCAACTTAACCGCTACCGTCCTGGGCGTGTGGTGCTGGCGGATTCGGCGCTGGGAGATCGCGAGGTCAGCGGGGTGTTTCGGCTTGATATGCTCGACACTGCCCTTGGCATTCTCACCCAGGAGCTGCACGTGCAGCGTTTGGATCTGGCGGGCCTCAGCTTGATCTATTGATTGTCCTGTAGGTGTGGGCTGGACCTGTGGTGAGTTAGGCCTGCTCCCGCTGGCGGCCTGACAGCTGACCGCGATCCAAATGTGGGAGGGGGCTTGCCCCCGATAGCGGTGTGTCAGTCAATTCATCAGGTGACTGATTCAGCGCCATCGGGGCCTCGGTATCTACACAATTCTGGCTATGGCGCTGGACCTGTGGCGAGGGAGCTTGCTCCCGCTGGCGGCCTGACAGCTGACCATAATCTAACGGTTACCCCGCGATCCAAATGTGGGAGGGGGCTTGCCCCCGATAGCGGTGTGTCAGTCAATTCATCAGGTGACTGATTCAGCGCCATCGAGGCCTCGGTATCTACACAATTCTGGGTATGGCGCTGGACCTGTGGGGAGGGAGCTTGCTCTCGCTGGCGGCCTGGCAGCTGACCATAATCTAACGGTTACCCCGCGATCCAAATGTGGGAGGGGGCTTGCCCCCGATAGCGGTGTGTCAGTCAATTCATCAGGTGACTGATTCAGCGCCATCGGGGCCTCGGTATCTACACAATTCTGGCTATGGCGCTGGACCTGTGGCGAGGGAGCTTGCTCCCGCTGGCGGGCTGGCAGACGACCAGGATGTTGGATCAGACCGGGTACATATCCGTTATTTAGGTCACGGCCACTATGGGTTCCGCCCTTACGGCGGGTCACTTTTGGAAGAGCGCCAAAAGTAACCAAAAACGCTTCGCCCCAACACTCGGCACCTCGCCTAGGCTCGGTGTGCCCGTAATCCGACAGGTATTTGGGGGGCCGCCGCCACGCGCCATCCATGGCGCGGGGCGGCTAAACCGGCATCCCTGCCGGTTTACCCCCCAAATCCCTGTCGAATTCCGGCCAGCGTGTTTGACGGGGCGCCTGAGATCAAAAGCTAGATCAAGATCAAGATCACGATCAAGAGCGGCTCGCTTCGCATCGTGGTTAGTCTCGGTTGCTACAACGGTGTGTCTTTATCTATGGCTATCGCCGGCGAGCCGGCTCAGTTTCCTGCTTGAATCCCTTCGTTAAAAAACTTTTGAAAAAGTCTTACTGACTTCCTGCGCGTCGCACGTCTTGCTAGGTGAGAAGCATTCGCATAAACAAAAACGCTTAGCGCAGGGAACAATCGAAATGTCAGCACTCAACAAGGGGCGTATCACCGGTAGCCGGTTAGCCCTTTCCATTCACTTGGGCCTGTTCGCCGCAGTGGCGCCGGTGTATGCCGCGCAGCCTCAATCGGGCGCTACCCAACCTGCTGTGTTGACGTTCGATATTCCCGTGCAATCTCTCGGCAGTGCCGTGCTGGCCTTTGCCGACCAGGCTGGCTTGCAGGTGTTGTTTGACAGCCAGCGCCTGCAAGGTTTGAGCAGTACGGCGATCAAGGGCAGTTTCAGCGTGCAGGAAGGCCTGGGCCGTTTGCTCGGTGCCGCGCCGGTGGAGTATCGCTTTACCGGCGAGCGCCAGGTCACGCTCAACCGCGTCAGTGACGATCACGACGGCGCCATGACCGTGGGCACTACCACCATTACCGGTAACACCAATGGCCAGGCCAGCGATTGGGTGTACCAGACCCCAAAGTCCGTGGCAGTCATCAGCCGTGACATGATCGACAAGCGCCCACCCCGTCACGCGGCCGACATGCTGGAGGAAACTGCGGGGGTCTACACCGCCGTTGACCAACGCGACCCTGGTCTTTCCGTGAACATTCGCGGCGTTCAGGACTATGGCCGTGTGAACATGAACATCGACGGCATGCGCCAGAACTTCAACGTGAATGGGCACCAGCAGCGCAATGGCACCCTGCTGATTGACCCGGAGTTCATTTCCAGCATCGAGATCGACAAGGGCAGCCAGTCGGGGCAGGGTGGGGCGGCCGTACTCGGCGGGATCGCCTCGTTCAAGACCCTGGAGGCCAGCGAGTTCCTCAAGGACGGTAAAGAGATCGGCGGACGTTTTCGCGCGGGCAGCGGTATCGGTGAGCTGGGCAACGGTACCTACTTCAATGGCAGTGGCGTGTTTGCCTTTGGTGATGAGCGCGGCGATGTGCTGCTCGGCTACAGCGAGCGCCATTTCGGCAACTACCGGGCCGGCACCCACAATGACCAGAACCTGGGCACCAATCTGCGGGCCAGGAAGTATGCCCCGGTCGCCTTCGACGACTGGTTGAACAGCGAAGTCGGTGATACCGGCAGCGTGACCCGGTCGCAGATCGTCAAGTTCGGCCTGAACCTGCCCAACGATCAGCGCGTGCAATTGAGCTACCTGGAAAGCGATACCGACAGCAATGATGCCTGGGGCTACATCAGTGATGATCTTCAGAGCAGCTATTACGTACGCACCGGCAAGAACAACCTCAACGCGAAAAACGCGGCGCTGGACTACAGCTACAGCCCGGATAACGCGCTGATCGATTTCAAGGCCAAGCTCTATTACGTCACCACCCAACTGGATCGTTCCAACGCCGGCAACCTCGCGTCCCTGAGTTCCGGCAACTATACGCCGGCATACACCGACCATTTCCAGACCGATACCTGGGGCCTGCAGGGCGAAAACACGGCGCGCTTCGACCTGGGCCACGTGGGGCATCTGAGCTGGAACTATGGCCTGGAGATGTATCAGGACACCTTCAAGCCCAGTACCAACAAGATCGAGTCCACCAACACGATCAACTCCGGATCACTGCCTTACACCCCCAGTGCCGACCCGGAAGGCAAGCGCACCATCGCCAGTGTGTTCAACAACCTGCAATACGAATATGACGACTGGCTGACCGTGGATGCCGGGCTGCGTTACGACCGTTATCGGCTGGAGGGTGTCACCGGGATGACGCTGTGGAAGCGCGACCGGTTTTACACCAGTACGACGGGCGCGAAGCGTGTCGAGGACATTTTTGATATCGACCGTGAAGACGGACGGTTTTCGCCGACCTTCGGTATCGGCATCAAGCCTGGGGTCGACTGGCTGCAACTGTATACCCGCTGGGGCAAGGGCTGGCGCCCGCCGGCTGTCACTGAAACCTTTATGAGCGGCCGCCCCCACGGGGGTGGTTCGAATGAACGGGTATTCCCCAATCCTTACCTGAAGCCAGAGGAGTCTCGCGATTGGGAAGTGGGGATGAACGTGTTCAAGGAGTCGCTCTTTTTCAATGACGACCGACTGGGCATCAAGGTGGCGTACTTCGACACCAAGATTAAGAATTTCACCTTCCTCAATACCAGTGTGAGTTTGCCGGAGACGTCCGTTGGGGGTTTCAACGGGATCATGGCGTATACCAACAACCTCAATGACACGCGGTTCAGGGGCCTTGAGTACCAACTCAACTACGACATGGGGCGTGCGTATACCAACCTCAGTTACACGCACATGATCGGCAGCAACGAGTTCTGTTCGAAGAACTACTACCTGGGCGGGGCCAAGAAGGCCGGTCCCAGCACTACCGTTATCGAACGGTTTACCCGGCCCAACGGCACCATCGGTTTCCGTCCTGTGACCCGCTACGAATTGTTGGATGACGAGGCCGCCAATGCCAAGGAAAGCTGCGGCAAGATCATGGGCAACGCCACCTACACCCCTGCTGATCGCGCGTCGTTGACGTTGGGCGCGCGCTTTTTGGACAAGCGCCTGGATACCGGTGTGCGTGTTCGCTACAGCTCGGGTAACGGGGAAAACCTGGACAACCAGGGCTACAACCTGATCGACCAGGCCATGTGGCCCAAATACACCGTGTATGACGTTTACGCCAGTTACTGGATGACCGATCAATTGAACATCGCGTTGGCGTTGGAAAACGCCACGGACGAAGCGTATTTCGTCGCCATGGGCGATGCCAACAACCTCAGCCTGGCTCGCGGCCGGACCTTGAGCGGAATGCTCGAATACAAATTCTGATACCGGTGCCACGGCACCGCATCAACCACGGTTTTGCCCAGGGTTGGGTAAAAAGTGCGCAGCTGCGCATTGATCAATAGCGCTGTAATTATGAGGTTTAGTGATGACTATTTCTGTTAGCTACGAGTCGTACCTGGGCACTACTTCGCTGTCTGACTACCTGTCGGACTGGGCTCTTGGTTTTGCCACGGCAGGTCATGGCACTGGCGGCAACAACGGTGGTTTCAGCAACGGGACCTTCGCCGGTGACCAATACGCGTCCCATGGCGCCAACAACTCCGACTACGCGTTCATCGCCGACAGCGACACCAGCAACGGCCTGCACTACGTGTTCAATCCAACACTGCCGGCCAGCAGCAACTTGAACCACTACCTGTGGGGCGAACTGGATAACGTCGAGCTGGGCACCGGCCTGACCGGCGGCAGTGGCAGCGACTTCGACCTGAGTGCCTACAAAGTCGCCTTCAATGGCCTCGACCTGTCCGCCGCCGAAGGTGCAGGCCGCGTCGGCAACGATGTGCAGAGCGTGATCTACGGCTTGATCCAGGGCAACACCAGTGCACTGGAATCGGCACTCAACGAGCTGCTGGGCGCTATCGACCCGAGCCTGTCGACGGCCAACACCTTCGACGAGATCTCCGCCGGCCTCGCGGCCCACGCGGCGTCCTCGACCACCACCGACGTTGCACTGGTGGGCGTGCAGGACGTGGCCCAGGACTGGGCACTCGCGGCCTAAATCCGCTGCATGAAAAAAGCGAATGGAAGATCGCTCTCCCATTCGCCGCATGACACACCGCCGTTGCCCAAGCCTTCTAACTCTTCAGGCGACGGCGGTGCCGAATTCTGCGCAGCGTCGCATGGCCTGTCAACGCGACGACGCTGACCGCTCAACCCTTTGAGAATCCCCAGATGCGCCACGCCGGCAACGAAACCCTGGCCGCCCTCACGGCCTATAAAAGTGGCTTCTTCAACATCGGCCTGTTCTCGGCGGTGATCAACCTGCTGATGCTCGCCCCGGCGCTGTACATGCTGCAGGTGTACGACCGGGTGCTAGCCTCGGGCAATCAGATGACCCTGTTGATGCTGACGCTGATGATCCTCGGCCTGTTCGGCCTGATGGGCGCATTGGAGTGGGTGCGCAGCCAGGTGGTGATTCGCCTCGGCACGCAGATGGACATGCGCTTGAACCAGCGGGTGTACGACGCGGCGTTCGAAGCGCAACTCAAGGGCGGCACCCAGGCGGCCGGCCAGGCGCTGCATGACCTGACCACGCTGCGCCAGTTCGCCACCGGCCAGGCGTTGTTCGCGTTTTTCGATGCGCCGTGGTTTCCGGTGTACCTGTTGGTGATTTTCCTGTTTCACCCCTGGCTCGGCCTGCTGGCACTGGTCGGCGCGCTGCTGTTGATGGCGCTGGCGTGGGTTAACCACCACGTCAGTCAGGCTCCGATGGCCCTGGCCAGCCAACTGTCCATCAGCGCCAGCCAGCAGGCCACGGCCAACCTGCGCAATGCCGACACCATCGAAGCCATGGGCATGCTCGGCACGTTGCGCGCACGCTGGTTCGGCCAGCATCAAGCGTTTTTGGCCCAGCAAAACCTGGCCAGTGAAAAGACCGCAGCCGTCAGCGCCTGGTCCAAGGGCGTGCGCCTCGCGTTGCAATCCCTGGTCCTGGGTTTGGGCGCGTTGCTGGCGGTGCAGGGCGATATTACGCCGGGGATGATGATTGCCGGCTCGATCCTGATGGGCCGGGTGTTGACCCCCATCGACCAACTGATCGGCGTGTGGAAGCAATGGGGCTCGGCGCGGCTGGCGTACGAACGCTTGTCGCAGATGCTGGAGGCCAACCCGGCGCGACCAGTCCCTATGAGCCTGCCGGTGCCTAAAGGCCAACTGAGCGTCGAGCACATCAGCGCCTGTGCCCCCGGCAGCCGTCGGCCGGCGCTGGCCAACCTCGGTTTTAACCTGGCGGCAGGCGACGTGCTGGGCGTGATCGGGCCGTCGGGCTGCGGCAAATCCACCCTGGCGCGAATACTGGTGGGCGCATGGGCGCCCCTGGCCGGCAAGGTGCGGTTGGACGGTGCCGACCTGGCCCTGTGGGACAAGCAGCAGTTAGGTCCGCACATCGGTTACCTGCCGCAAGACATTCAATTGTTCGCCGGCAGCATTGCGGAAAACATCGCACGCTTTGCCGAGGTCGACGCGGATAAAGTCCTAGCTGCTGCGCAAATGGCTGGCGTGCATGAATTGATCCTGCAACTGCCCCAAGGCTACGACACGCCATTGGGGGAGGGCGGCGCCGGCTTGTCCGGCGGCCAGAAGCAACGCGTTGCGCTGGCCCGTGCGCTGTACGGCCTGCCTGCGTTGATCGTGCTGGATGAACCCAACGCCAACCTCGACGAGGTGGGCGAACACGCCCTGCTCCAAGCCATCGGCCAGCTCAAGCAACAGCGCCGTACCGTGATCCTGATCACCCACAAACCCAACGTGCTGAGCCTGACTGACCAGTTGCTGATCCTCAAGGACGGTCAATTGCAGGCGTTCGGCCCTACGGCGCGTGTGTTGGAGGCACGGCAGAAGCCCGCGGCGAGCAAGCCGGTGTCGACCCTGAGCATGAGTTACCGCCTCGGTGAAGGAAAACAGGCATGAGCCAGAGCAAACCTGTGTTGGTCTGCGAGGCGCCGAACAACGTGCTGGCGCTGGATGACAAAAAATACTCGCGCATTGGCTGGCTGTTGGTGCTCGGTGGTTTTGCCGGTTTCCTCGGTTGGGCGGCGTTGGCGCCGTTGGACAAGGGCGTGGCGGTGTCGGGCAAGGTCATGGTCTCGGGCCATCGCAAGACCGTGCAACACCCGGCGGGAGGTATCGTCGAGCGCATTGACGTGCGCGACGGTGAGGTGGTCAGTGCCGGCCAGGTGCTGCTGCGCTTGAAGGAAACCCCATTGCGCGGGCAGATGCAGTCCCTGCGCAGCCAGTACGTGGCGTCCCTGGCCAGCGAAGCGCGCTTGAGTGCCGAAAGTGAAGGGTTGTCGGCAATCACTTTTGCTCCCGAACTGCTCGACGATCCTGAAGCAGCGGCCACCCTGAACCTGCAACGGCAGCTGTTCAATAGCCGTGCCCAGGCCCTGGCTACCGAGCAACAAGGCCTGCGCGAAACCATCGCCGGCGCCGAGGCGCAGCTGCGCGGTACGCGGGATTCGCAAGCCAGCAAAGTCCAGCAACGCGCGGCGTTGAGTGAGCAACTGCAAGGCCTGCGCGCGTTGGCGCGTGACGGGTACATCCCACGCAACCGCCTGCTCGACAGCGAGCGCCTGTACTCGCAGGTCGATGGCGCCATCGCCGAGGACTATGGCCGTATCGGTCAGTTGCAGCGCCAGGTGCTCGAACTGCGGCTACGCATCCGTCATCTCGGCGAAGACTTCCAGAAAGACCTGCGCGGCCAGTTGGCCGAGACCCGTACCCGCAGCGACGACCTGCGCAATCGACTGGCCTCGGCCGAGTTCGAATTGGCCAACAGCCTGGTGCGCGCCCCGGCGTCCGGTGTGGTGGTGGGGCTGGATGTGTACACCGAGGGCGGCGTAATCAAGCCCGGCCAGGCGTTGATGGACATCGTGCCCCAGGGCGAACCCTTGCTGGTGGAGGCGCGCGTGCCGGTGCAGATGGTCGACAAGGTGCATCCGGGCTTGCCGGTGGAGTTGCTGTTCTCGGCCTTCAACCAGGCCACCACGCCACGGGTGGCCGGTGAGGTCACACTGGTCTCGGCCGATCGCCAGGTCGATGAACGCACCGACGAGCCTTACTACACGCTGCGCGCCCAGGTCAGCGCGGCCGGCATGCAACAACTGGACGGCGTGCAGATACGTCCCGGCATGCCGGTGGAAACCTTCATCAAGACCGGTGAGCGCTCGATGCTCAACTACCTGTTCAAACCCCTGCTGGATCGCACCCATATGGCCCTGGTGGAAGAATGAAGGCGCTGCTGTTTACCCTGTTTTTCGGTTGTACCTCGGCGGCGCACGCCTTGGGTTTGCTGGATGCCTACGACTTGGCCCTGCGCAATGATCCGACTTTTCAGGCCGCTATCCAGGAGCGTGAAGCCGGTGAAGAACATCGCGTGATCGGGCGTGCGGCGTTGTTGCCGAACCTGTCATGGAGCTATAACAACTCGCGCAACGCGTCTGAAGTGACGGCGGGTGAGGTCACCAGCGACCGTGACTACCGCAGCTATGCTTCGACCCTGACCTTGCAGCAACCGTTGCTGGATTACGAAGCCTATGCGCGGTTTCGCCAGGGCACCGCCCAGGCGTTGATGGCCGACGAGCGCTTTCGCGGCAAGAGCCAGGAACTGGCGGTGCGGGTGCTCAATGCCTACAGCCAGGCCTTGCTGGCGCAAGAACGTATCGAGCTGAGCCGTGCGCAGAAACGCGCGTATGCCGAGCGCCTGCAACTCAATGATCGCCTGCTCAAGGGCGGTGAGGGCACGCGCACCGATGTGCTGGAAACCCAGGCGCGCCTGAGCTTGGCCCAGGCAGAAGAAATCGAATCCCTGGACGCTCAGGACAGTGCCCTGCGCGAGTTGGAAGCCATCGTCGGCCAGCCGCTGCAGATCGAAGAATTGGCACCATTGACGCGCCAATTCGACATCCCGCCCCTGCAGCCCAACCGTTTCGAGACCTGGCGCGACATGGCCATGGCCAATAACCCGGAGCTTAAATCCCAGCACCACGCCCTGGACGTAGCGTCCTACGAAGTGGAGCGCAAACGTGCAGGCCACCTGCCCAAGGTCAGCCTGTACGCCACCAGTCGCCAGACTCGCTCTGACTCGGAAAGCAGCTACAACCAACAGTACGACACCAACAGTGTCGGCATTCAGGTCAGCCTGCCACTGTTTGCCGGCGGCGGGGTGTCGGCCTCCACCCGCCAGGCGGCGAACCAGCTGTCCCAGGCCCAGTACGAGTTGGACGCGCAAACCTCGGCCACGCTGGTGGAGTTGCGCAAGCAGTTCAACCTCAACACCAGCGGCGCCGCCAAAGTGCGCGCCTATGAAATGGCCGTCAGCTCGGCCACTGCCTTGGTCGCCGCGACCCAGAAAAGCGTCACCGGCGGTGAGCGCGTCAACCTCGACGTGCTCGACGCCGAACAACAACTCTTCACCGCCCGCCGCGACCTGGCGAATGCGCGGCATGCGTATCTGCTGGCTCGGATTCAGTTGAAGTATTACGCGGGGTTGCTGAGCGAGCAGGACTTGCGGGCCTTGGCGGGGTATTTCCAGCCCTCGGCATGAGTGGTTACAACCCGGCATTCGCCGGGTTTTTTGTGCTTACTAGTCTGTGAAACAGCTTCGGGAAAATGGAGCCGGTTGTCGGGTGACAGGGGAAAATTGTTACCTGGCGGAAAATAACCTAACGGATGGGTTACGATGAGAGTAGGCGCTTACAAGGGATATGTGATTTCGGTGTTTATCAGGGATGAGCATTGCCCGCCCCATGTGCATGTCAGGGGGAAGGAGTGGGATGCGCGTTTTCGTTTCAGTTTTCTGGATGGAGACGTGGAATTGTGGGACGTAGAGCCTGAGCGTCGGCAGCCACCCATGGCGGTTTTGAAAGAAATACGCGGGGCGATCATGCAGCGGCATTACCTGGCGCGGGCACGCAGGATCTGGTGGGAATACCTGCAAACGGTCTGCCTGGAGAATCATTCTTGGGATTGGGAGGCCGGTGAATTGGTGCCAGGGTTAGTTATTCGACATGGAGTCCATGTCATCGCAAGCGCCCGGCACGATGTCGTTGCGCAACGGACAATTCTGAATCTGGTAAGAGCACCAGACTGTGTGGGGATTGATTTATGAAAATCGTAAAAGCCAAGGTTGTACCCTACAAACCGCTCACTGAAGCGGACGTCGAAAAGGCGATAGCCCGAGGGCGCAAGACACGGCACCTTTATGCCCGCGCCAGCTCTGTGCGTTATGAAGACAACTGCCTTTCCATCGGCTTCAGCGACGGCAGTCGCGTTGTACTGCCGGTGGCTGGCCTGCCCGAGTTCGAGGGGTTTTCCTTGGAGGACTTTGAGCAACTGGAAGTTGGCTTTGGCGGCAAGGCGCTGTGCTGTGAGGCCCGGGATTTGGATGTTTCGGTCACGGGCCTGATCGCCACCAGCAAACCGCTCATGGACCTAGCCACCAGTTTGGTTGCGTCGCGCAACGGTCGCAAAAGCAGCGCCGCCAAATCCGCCGCCGCCCGAGCCAATGGCAAGAAGGGCGGGCGGCCACGCAAGAAGGAACCTGAGGACGTTGAACTACCGCCGAGTCAGTAACACACCGGATTCCATATGGTGCGTCCACGGGAACTGGTCAAACATTGCGCACTTCGTAATCCGGTGCGTGTCATGCAATTGCGCGATGTTCGCCGCCAACGTCTCCGGGTTGCAGGAAATGTACAGGATGTTGTCGAAGCGCCGGGTCAGTTCGCAGGTGTCCGGGTCCATGCCGGCGCGCGGCGGGTCGACGAACACGCTGCTGAACTCATAGCGCTTCAAGTCGATACCGTGAAGGCGGCGGAACGGGCGCACTTCATTCAGCGCTTCGGTGAGTTCTTCGGCGGAGAGGCGCACCAGGGTGACGTTACCCACCGCGTTTTCATCGAGGTTGCTCAAGGCCGCATTCACCGAGGTCTTGCTGATCTCGGTCGCCAGCACCTTGCGTACACGTGTTGCCAGGGGCAGGGTGAAGTTGCCGTTGCCGCAATACAACTCGAGCAAATCGTCCGGGCGATCGCCCAGGGCGTCATAGGCCCAGTTGAGCATCTTCTGGTTCACCGTGCCGTTGGGCTGGGTGAAGGCGCCTTCGGGTTGGCGATAGCTGAACGTGCGGCCACCGACCTCGAGTTTTTCCACCACATAGTCGTGGCCGATCACATCGCGCTTGCCCTTGGAGCGGCCGATGATGCTGACGTTCAAGTCGGTGGCGAGCTTATTCGCGGCGGTGTGCCAATGCTCGTCCAGTGGGCGGTGATAGCACAGGGTGATCATCGCATCGCCGGCCAGGGTGGTCAGGAACTCCACCTGGAACAGCTTGTGGCTCAGGGCGGCGCTGGCTTGCCAGGCGGCCTTGAGCTGCGGCATCAATTGGTTGATGCGTTGGCTGGCGATGGGGAACTCTTCGATCAGGATCGGCGTGCGCTTGTCGTCCTGGGAAAACATCGCGTAGTGGCGCTCACCGCCTTCGCGCCACAGGCGGAACTCGGCGCGCAGGCGGAAGTTCTGCAGCGGCGAGTCGAAGACCTGTGGCTCTGGCGCGTCAAACGGTGCCAGCAGGTCACGCAAGCGCGTGACCTTGTCTTGCAGTTGAGCGGTGTAGCGTGCGGCGTCAAAAGTCATGCGTTGAACCAGCCCAGCTTGATTACAAACAGAATCGACAGAATCACCAATGCCGGGTTCAGCTCACGGTAGCGGCCCGAAAGCAGCTTGATGGCGGTCCAGGCGATGAAACCGAAGGCGATGCCGTTGGCGATGGAGTAAGTGAAAGGCATCGCCAGGGCGGTGACCACCACCGGCGCTGCAACCGTGATGTCGTCCCAGTCGATCTCGGCCAGGCCCTGGGTCATCAACACAGCCACGAACAGCAGTGCCGGCGCGGTGGCGTAGGCCGGCACGCTGGCGGCCAGTGGCGAGAAGAACAACGCCAGCAGGAACAGGATCGCGACCACGATGGCGGTCAGGCCGGTACGGCCACCGGCGCTCACGCCCGCAGCGGACTCGATGTAGCTGGTGGTGGTCGAAGTGCCCAGCAGGGAGCCCGCCATGGCGGCGGTACTGTCGGCGATCAGCGCACGGCCCATTTTCGGCATGTGACCGTCCTTGCCCATCAGGCCGGCGCGCTTGGCCACGCCGATCAAGGTGCCGGAGTTATCGAACAGGTCCACGAACAGGAAGGCGAAGATCACGCTGACCAGGCCGATATCCAGGGCGCCCTTGATATCCAACTGCAGGAAGGTCGGGGCCAGGGACGGTGGTGCCGAGGTGATACCGATGAACGGGGTGAAGCCCAATACGATCGAGGCGATGGTCACCGCCAGGATGCCGATCAGCACCGCGCCGCGTACGGCCAGGGCTTCCAGCGCGACGATCAGCACGAAACCCAGGGTGGCCAGGATCGGCGCGGGTTGTTTCAGGTCGCCCAGGCCCACCATGGTGGCCGGGTTGCTCACCACGATCCCGGCGTTATGCAGGGCGATCAGCGCCAGGAACAGGCCGATACCGGCGGCAATCGCCGAGCGCAGGGGCAGGGGGATGGCGTTGATGATCCACTCACGAATGCGAAAGATCGACAGCAGGAAGAACAGCACCGCCGAGATAAACACCGCCCCCAGCGCAACCTGCCAGGTGTGGCCCATGTGCAGGACCACGGTGTAGGTAAAGAAGGCGTTGAGGCCCATGCCCGGCGCAAGGGCGATCGGGTAGTTGGCGATCAGGCCCATCACGGTCGAACCGATGGCGGCGGCCAGGCAGGTGGCGACGAATACCGCGCCTTTGTCCATGCCGGTCTCGCCGAGGATGCTCGGGTTCACGAACAGGATGTAGGCCATGGCCAGGAATGTCGTGATGCCCGCGAGGATCTCGGTGCGCACGTTGGTGTTGTGTGCCTTGAGTTGAAACAGCTTTTCCAGCATGCCTGCTCCCAGTGACGCTCTGTGGCGTCGTGATTTGTTGACCTCTAAGTCAAAGCACAAACTGCGCCAAGCGCCTGTGGTTTCAGAGAGGATCGGAAAAAGCGGCGCATCATACCAGCAGCCGAGGCCTTGAGGCATACTGCGCCGACGTTTAAACGAAGGTCATCCGCCGCATGAAAAACACCAGCCCGTGGAGTCTAGCCCTGATCCCCTGTATCAGCCTGTTGCTCGGTGCAGCACCGGCGTGGGGCGCGACTGCACCGCCGTTGAGCGAAGTGCGTGTGTTCAAGGTTGAGTCGGCGCGTTGTACGGAAACCATTCCTGAGCGTGTGAGCACGACCCAGATGTGTACGCACCGTGGGCCGACTAAGGTTTCTGTCATGGAAGTCGGCCTGGGCAATAACCCGGTTGGCCTCTTTAATGGCGCGGTGTTGAACGGCCAGCGCACGCCGGTATGCCAGGTCGGCAACATCAGCGAGGCCTGCAGCGGGGCCGGCACTTTGATGGGCTACATCTATGTGTTTGACCTGAATGTGGAGGCCCAGGGCTGGTTCGAATACAGCAACGCCTCGATCAACCCCCCGCGAAACACCCTGAAAACCCTGCTCAATATCCGCTGATCAATCTTCTTGAACGCTCAAAACCACGAGAAGTCGTACCCCTGAGACGGCGACTTTTCTAACGCCGCGGATGTACACCAACCCGTGAGGTGTTTATGAGCGCGACCCCCAATGGCGCGGCGGCCCAGCCGTTCGTCAGCCACCCGATACGCCTGCGCCTCAACGGCCAGGACCGCCAGTTGGACGTGTTGCCCTGGACCACGCTGTTGGACCTGCTGCGCGAGCAACTGGACCTGGTCGGCAGCAAAAAAGGCTGCGACCACGGCCAATGCGGCGCCTGCACCGTCTTGCGCGACGGCAAACGCGTCAACGCCTGCCTGACCCTCGCCGTCATGTGCGACGGCGCCGAATTGACCACCATCGAAGGCCTGGCCGACGGCGACGTGCTCCACCCGATGCAGCAAGCCTTTATCAAGCACGACGCCTTCCAGTGCGGTTACTGCACCCCCGGCCAGATCTGTTCCGCCGTCGGCCTGGTCAATGAAGGCCGTGCCCACGACACCGCGCAGATCCAAGAGCTGATGAGCGGCAACCTGTGCCGCTGTGGTGCCTACAGCAATATCCGCGATGCCATCGTGGACGTCGTGGGAGGTGAGCAATGAACCCCTTCCATTACAGCAAGCCGGCGGATGTACAGGAGGCGGTCCACCTCAGCAGCGCGGCATCGCGCTTTATTGCCGGTGGCACCAACTTGCTGGACTTGATGAAGGAAAACATCAGCCGCCCCGAGCACCTCATCGACATCACCGGCCTGCCGTTGCATGACATTCAGCAAACGGCCGAAGGCGGACTGCTGATCGGCGCCCTGGTGAGCAACGCCGACCTGGCCTGGCACCCGCTGATCGAACAGCGTTATCCATTGTTGTCGCAAGCCATCCTCGCGGGCGCCTCGCCGCAACTGCGCAACATGGCCAGTACCGGCGGCAACCTGTTGCAGCGCACCCGTTGCTACTACTTCTATGACGCCACCGTGCCCTGCAACAAACGTGAACCCGGCAGCGGTTGCCCGGCGCGAACCGGCTTGAATCGCATCCATGCGATCCTCGGCGCCAGTGAAGAGTGTGTCGCGACCCATCCGTCCGACATGTGCGTCGCGCTGGCTGCGCTGGAGGCGCGGGTGCATGTGGAAGGGCGTGGTGGTGCGCGGATCATCGAGTTTGCCGATTTCCATCGCCTGCCCGGTGACGCGCCGCAACGGGACAACCAATTGGCTGACGATGAGCTGATCACCGCGATCGAGCTGCCCGCCGATAACCTGGCCAGCCACAGTCACTACCTGAAAATCCGCGACCGCGCGTCTTATGCCTTCGCCCTGGTGTCCGTTGCCGCAGCGCTTGAACTGGACGGCGACCTCATCGTTGATGCACGCCTGGCCCTCGGCGGCGTGGCCCACAAACCCTGGCGTGACCGCGCCGTGGAAGCCGGCCTGATCGGCCAGGTCGTCAGCCGCGAAACCTTCAGCCACGCCGCCGACGCCCTGCTGCAAGACGCCGAGCCGCTGGCGCACAACGGCTTCAAGATCAAGCTGGCGCGCCGGGCGATCATTCGCGCCCTGAGCGACGCTGCTGTCGCAGGAGAACAGCCATGACCGCTATCGGCAAACCCTTGGACCGGGTGGACGGTCTGCTCAAAGTCACCGGCCAGGCACGTTATGCCGGGGAGTTTCCCGAGCATGGCCTGCTGCACGGCAGCGTGGTGTCCAGCACCGTCGCCAAGGGCCGTGTGCTGCGCATCGACGCTTCCAGGGCGCTGGCCCTGCCGGGCGTGGTGGAGGTTATCCATCACCTCAACCGGCCGAGGATCGCCAGCTACGACGACGCTTTCCAGGACGACGACGCCGCCGATGGCTCGCCGTTCCGCCCGCTGTACAACGACCGCGTGCTGTACAGCGGCCAGCCCCTGGCCTTGGTGATCGCCGATAACCTGGAGCTGGCGCGGCATGCCGGTTCCCTGGTGGACATCGAGTACGAAACCGAAGCCTTCGAAACCGACCTGCTGGCCTTGCAGGAACAGGCCCATGCTTCGCCGCAAACCCCGCCCGCGCCGCGTGGCAACTTCCAGGCCGAGTGGAGCGGCGCCGCCGTCAGCCTGGATCTGCACTACAGCACGCCCATCGAACACCACAACCCGATGGAACCCCACGCCAGCACCGTGCTGTATCAACCCGATGGCACCTTGCATATCCATGACAAGACCCAGGGCCCACAGAATTGCCAGGCCTATGTGCAAAAAGTCTTTGGCCTGGATAAAAGCCAGGTGCGCATCTTCGCCGCGTTCGTCGGCGGCGCTTTTGGCTCCGGCTTGCGCCCGCAGTACCAGTTGCCGTTGGCCGTGATGGCCTCGCTGGCGCTCAAGCGCTCGGTGCGCGTCACCCTGACACGCCAACAGATGTTCACTTTCGGCTACCGCCCGCGCACCTTGCAGCGCTTGCAAATGGGCGCCGCCGCCAACGGACGCCTGCTGGCACTGGGACACACCGCTATCGGCCAGACCTCGCGCTTCGAGGATTTCAGCGAACATGTGGTGGAGTGGAGCGGCATGCTCTACCACTGCGACAACGTGCAACTGACCTACAAACTGGTGCCCCTGGATGTGTTCACGCCGTTGGACATGCGCGCTCCCGGTGCCGCCCTTGGCGTGATCGGACTGGAGTGCGCCATGGACGAAGTGGCCTGCGCGCTGGGGATCGACCCGGTGCAACTGCGGCTGATCAACTACGCCGAGCGCAACCAGAACGAAGACAAACCCTGGTCGAGCAAGGCCCTGCGCGAATGCTACAGCGAAGGTGCCGAGCGTTTCGGCTGGAGCCAGCGCAACCCGGAACCGCGCAGTATGCGCGACGGCCGCCAGTTGATCGGCTGGGGCATGGCCGGCGGGGTATGGGAGGCCATGCAGATGAAGGCCAGCGCCAAGGCGCGGATCGACGCGCAGGGCAAGCTGACGGTCAGCAGCGCCACCACCGATATCGGCACCGGCACTTACACGGTGATGACCCAGATCGCGGCCCAGGCCAGTGGTGTGGCGGTCGAGGACGTAGTGTTTATGCTGGGCGATTCGTCATTGCCCACCGCGCCGCTGCAGGGCGGATCGTTTACCGTGTCTTCTGTGGGGACCGCCGTACAGCAAGCCTGCGAGGCGCTGAATGCCAAGTTGCTGGAGATTGCCCGCCAGACTTACCCGGTCTTCAAGGACGCCGAATCCGTACGCTTCGAAGACGGCCAGTTGCATACGGGCGACGTGAGCGTTTCGCTGGCGCAGTTGGTCAAGGACAGTGGCGAAGACGCGCTGGACGTGCAGGTCGACAGCGAGCCCGACAAAAAACGCGAGGGCTACAGCACCGCCACCCATTCGGCGGTATTTGTCGAGGTGCAGGTGGATGAAGACCTGGGCACCATCAAGGTCCGTCGGGTGGTCAGCGCGATTGCCGCCGGGCGTGTGGTCAACCCGAAGATGGCGCGCAGCCAGATCCTTGGCGGTGTGGTGTGGGGTATCGGCATGGCCCTGCACGAAGAAACCCAGATCGACCATCAACTGGGGCGCTACATGAACCACAGCCTGGCCGAGTACCACCTCCCGGTAAACGCGGATATTGGCGAGATCGACGTGGTGTTTGTCGAGGAGCATGACGAGATCGTCAACGCCCTGGGGTCCAAGGGGGTTGGTGAAATCGGTATTGTCGGCGTGGCAGCGGCGGTGGCGAATGCGATTTATCACGCCACCGGCAAACGGGTTCGGGAGTTCCCGATCACCTTGGATAAGGTGCTCTGACATGCTCTGGCAAGCACTGATTATCTAAAGGTGGGAGGGGGCTTGCCCCCGATGGGGGGTGTCAGTCAACGATGCTGTGACTGACATGGCGCTATCGGGGGCAAGCCCCCTCCCACATGGGTTATACGCTGGTTTTTTGAATGGGCTCTTCCACCGGCACATGCATGCGATCCCGATTCGCCAGGGTCGGGAACAGCTTGATCCACACCCCAGTCACCACCAGCGTACCGATCCCGCCCATGACCACGGCGGGCACGGTGCCGAACCAGTGGGCGGTAATCCCGGATTCGAACTCGCCCAATTGGTTGGACGCGCCGATGAACAGGCCGTTGACGGCACTGACTCGCCCGCGCATTTCATCCGGTGTCTCCAACTGCACAAACGACGCGCGGATCACCATGCTGATCATGTCCGCCGCCCCGAGCACCACCAGCACCGCCAGGGAAAACCAGAAGGACGTGGAGAGGCCGAAGGCGATGGTCGCCACGCCGAACACGCCCACGGCAGTGAACATCACACGGCCTACATGGCGGTCCACCGAGAACCGCGCCAACCACAGCGACATCAACAACGCTCCCACGGCCGGCGCCGACCGCAGCAGGCCCAGGCCCCAGGCACCCGTCAGCAGGATGTCCTTGGCGAACACCGGCAGCAACGCGGTGGCGCCGCCCAGCAGCACGGCAAACAGGTCCAGGGAGATGGCGCCGAGGATGTCCGGGCGACTGCGGATAAAACGGATGCCGGCCAACAACGAGTCCAGGGTGGCCTTGCCTTTGTTGAGCGGCGTCTGGCGTGCGGGCAGGTTGAGGGTCAGCACGCAGGCAATGAGGTACAGCACCACCGTGGGGCCATACACCCACACGCTGCCAAACGCGTAGAGCAAACCGCCGAGCGCCGGCGCGACGATGGTTGCCAACTGCTGGGCCGACTGCGACGACGCCACGGCCCGTGGGAACAACGCGCTGGGCACGATGCTTGGCAACATGGCCTGGGTGGTGGGCATTTCAAACGAGCGCGCGGCGCCGAGCAGAAAGGCGAGGATAAAGATCATCTCGCGGGTCACGTTGCCGGTCAGGCCGCCAATCGCCAGGCTCAGGGCTATCAGCGCCTGCACGGTCTGGCAGATGGCCGCGACCTTGCGCCGCTCATAGCGATCGGCCACGTGCCCGGTGTGCAACATGAACAGCACGCGCGGCACGAATTCCACCAGGCCAACCAATCCCAGGTCCAGCACATTGCCGGTCAGTTGGTAGAGGTTCCAGCCGATGGCCACGGTGAGCATCTGGAAACCGCTGGCAGTAAAGATGCGCGCCAGCCAGAACGCGATGAAAGGGCGGTGATGACGCAACAGCAACGCGGGTTCACTAGGCATCGGGGCTTCAGGTCAGGGCTGGAGGAGGGCCGAGATTATCATTAAGTTGTAACAGATAGTTGCAACAACTGAGCTGAGGCAGTCTGTCACGCGGCAAAAGACCACACAGTTCATTCCTGAAAATGGGACTACTCTTTTAGCAATGCTTGATCCAGATCAATGCCCGCCCGGGCATTGACCTGGCGGCCTCAGGGCCAGATTCCCTACGCGATGGTTAAAAAAAGAAACGAATTGAAATTCGCCAGACTCCATATCCGTGGGGGCAGTGGGTGCAGGCTTCCGCCAGCAGCCGGTATTACCTGACAGAGGAAGACTTATGTTCGGTTTGGAGGCGCTAGATCTCGCCCGAATTCAATTTGCGTTCACCATCTCTTTCCACATCCTGTTCCCGGCGATCACCATCGGCCTGGCCAGTTACCTCGCGGTGCTGGAAGGCTTGTGGCTCAAGACCCGTAACGACACCTACCGTGACCTCTACCATTTCTGGTCGAAGATCTTTGCCGTCAACTTCGGCATGGGTGTGGTCTCCGGCCTGGTCATGGCTTACCAGTTCGGCACCAACTGGAGCCGCTTCTCGGACTTCGCCGGCGCGGTCACCGGGCCGCTTCTGACGTATGAAGTGCTCACGGCCTTCTTCCTTGAGGCCGGTTTCCTCGGCGTAATGCTGTTCGGCTGGAATAAGGTCGGGCGCAACCTGCACTTCTTCTCCACCGTGATGGTGGCCGTCGGGACGCTGATTTCCACGTTCTGGATCCTCTCGTCCAACAGCTGGATGCAGACGCCCCAGGGCTTTGAAATCATTGATGGCCGGGTGATTCCGACCGATTGGTTTGCCGTCGTCTTCAACCCGTCGTTCCCCTATCGCCTGGCGCACATGGCCACCGCAGCCTTTGTGGCCACCGCGTTCTTCGTCGGCTCCTCGGCGGCCTGGCACTTGTTGCGCGGCAAGGACAACCCGGCGATCCGTAAAATGCTCTCGATGGCGATGTGGATGGCCTTGATCGTCGCGCCTATCCAGGCGGTGATCGGCGACTTCCATGGCCTTAACACCTTGAAGCACCAGCCGGCGAAAATCGCTGCGATTGAAGGTCACTGGGAAAACATCGGCAACGAACCCACGCCGCTGATCCTGTTTGGCTGGCCCGACATGAAGGCCGAAAAAACCAAGTACGCGGTGGAAATCCCCTATCTGGGCAGCCTGATCCTGACCCATTCCCTGGACAAACAGGTGCCGGCGCTCAAGGAGTTCCCGCCTGAGGACCGCCCAAATTCGACCATCGTGTTCTGGTCGTTCCGGGTCATGGTCGGCCTGGGCTTCCTGATGATCTTCACCGGCCTGTTCAGCCTCTGGCTGCGCCGGGGCGACAAAATGTACACGTCCAAACCGTTCCTGTACCTGGCGTTGTGGATGGGCCCGTCCGGCCTGATCGCGATTCTCGCCGGCTGGTTCACCACCGAGATCGGCCGCCAGCCGTGGGTGGTCTACGGGCTGATGCGCACGGCGGACGCTTCTTCCGGGCATAGCCTGGCGCAGATGACGATCACCCTGGTGTTGTTCGTGGTGGTGTACTTCGCGCTGTTCGGTGCGGGGCTGGGCTACATGATGCGCCTGGTGCGCAAAGGGCCCCAGACCCACGAAGGCAGCGAACCTACCCACGGTGGCCCTGGCCAGAAACGCACGCCGGCTCGTCCGTTGTCTGCAGCCGATGACGGTGCCGACGACGATCACGCGCACATCCAGCACAAGGGGAATTGAGATGGGTATTGATCTTCCGCTGATCTGGGCCGTGATCATCATCTTCGGCATCATGATGTACGTGGTCATGGACGGCTTCGACCTGGGTATCGGCATCCTCTTCCCGTTTATCCCGGGCAAGACCGACCGTGACGTGATGATGAACACCGTGGCGCCGGTCTGGGACGGTAACGAAACCTGGCTGGTACTCGGCGGCGCGGCGTTGTTCGGCGCGTTCCCGCTGGCCTATTCGGTGGTGTTGTCGGCGCTGTACCTGCCGTTGATCCTGATGCTGATCGGCTTGATCTTCCGTGGCGTAGCGTTCGAGTTCCGCTTCAAGGCCAAGGACCATAAACGTCACCTGTGGGACAAGGCGTTCATCGGCGGCTCGCTGGCCGCGACGTTCTTCCAGGGCGTGGCGTTGGGGGCGTTTATCGATGGCATCCCGGTGGTCAACCGTCAGTTCGCGGGCGGTTCGCTGGACTGGGCCACGCCGTTCACGATGTTCTGCGGCGTGGCGCTGATCGTTGCCTATGCGTTGCTCGGCTGCACCTGGCTGATCATGAAGACCGAAGGCCCGCTTCAGGAAAAGATGCACAACCTCGCGCGGCCGTTGGCCTTCGTGGTGCTGGC
Source organism: Pseudomonas fluorescens group sp. (assembly GCF_020093335.1). Taxonomy (NCBI): domain Bacteria; kingdom Pseudomonadati; phylum Pseudomonadota; class Gammaproteobacteria; order Pseudomonadales; family Pseudomonadaceae; genus Pseudomonas; species Pseudomonas fluorescens group sp. The sequence goes on from NZ_JAIOKW010000007.1 coordinate 194,753, forward strand.
GGTCATCGGCATCGTGAGTATCTGGACGCCACTGACGCACCCGGAAATCGCCTCGCGCTGGTTCACGCTGCCGAACCTGTTCTGGTTCCTGCCGGTGCCGATCCTGGTGCTGGTGACCATGTACGGGCTGATCCGCGCCGTGGCGCGTAATGCGCACTACACACCGTTCCTGCTGACGCTGGTGCTGATTTTCCTGGGCTATAGCGGTTTGGGCATCAGCCTGTGGCCGAACATCATTCCGCCCTCAGTGTCGATCTGGGACGCTGCCGCGCCGCCGCAAAGCCAGGGCTTCATGCTGGTGGGCACGTTATTCATCATTCCGTTCATCCTGGGCTACACCTTCTGGAGCTACTACGTGTTCCGCGGCAAGGTCACCCACGAAGACGGTTATCACTAGGAGGGTCGTTCCATGTCCGGCAAACCTTCGTTGCACGAGATTGAACAGGCCGAGAAGCAGCCGCTGTGGCGGCGCCTGGGGTGGCTGGCGATGATCTGGACCGGCAGCGTGCTGGCCCTGTTCGTCGTGGCCAGCCTGATGCGCATGTTCATGAATGCGGCCGGCCTGACGACCCACTGACATCCCGATCCGGGCCTCGCGGCCCGGCTTTTCAACCCTGCTTTTCGCAAGAGGAGCAGGGTTTTTTTATTTGCGCGCTTTGAGGATCACGAATTTCGGCGTGGTGGCGACTTGCTCGACACCCCGGAACAAGCGCGCAAGCTTGGTGTGGTAACCCAGATGACGGTTGCCGACTATATAGAGGGCGCCGCCTACCACCAGGGCGTCCCGTGCCTGTTGGAACATGCGCCAGGCAAGGAAGTCACCGACCACCTGTTGCTGATGGAAGGGCGGGTTGCACAGCACCACGTCCAGCGAGTCGGGCGCCTGCCCTGCCAGGCCATCGCCGGCGCGTATGACCGCCTCGCGCTGGCCGAGGGCGGCGTGCCAGTTTTCCTGCGCCGATTGCACGGCCATGTAGGATTCGTCCACCAAGGTGTAGTGCGCCTCGGGGTTCTGCAGCGCGCTGGCGATCGCCAGTATGCCGTTGCCGCAGCCCAGGTCTGCCACGCGGGCACTGCCCAGGTTCTTCGGCAGGTGTGGCAGGAACGCCCGGGTGCCGATGTCCAGGCTTTCGCGACAGAACACATTGGCGTGGTTCAGCAATTCAATGGCCGGTGCGTCCACGGTGTAGCGGGTGGGGTAGGGCGAGACGGCAACGGGGCGGTCTTCAACGGAGGCGATCAGCAAACGCGCCTTTTTTACCGCAAGCGACGCTTGCATCGGCCCGATGTAACGCTCCAGCAATTCGCCCGCCGCCCGTGGCAAATGCTTGATCATCGCCCCGGCGATGACTTCGGCACCCGGTGCCAGTTGGCCCTGCAAGCGAATCAGTTGTTCTTCCAACAAGGCCAGGGTTTTCGGAACGCGGATCAGCACGCGATCGAAAGGCCCGGCCAGGGTCTGATTGGCGGGAATGAACGGCACGGCGTTAAACGTCTTGCCATTGCGCACCAGGTTTTTCTCCAGACCCTGGGCCGCGAGGAACGAGTCGCCGCTGGAGGTGACCTGCACCTTGCCTTCGAGACTGGCGGCCAGGGCGCCAAAGCTGTCATTGAGGACCAACACGCGGGTGCTGGCGTTCGGCGTTTGATCGGCCAAATGGCTCAGCAGGTATTCGTCGGCAGCGTCGAAGGCTTGCAGCGGATCGTTATGTTGCTCTGGCTGGCGGATCAGATCGAGCTGGGCGAAAGGGCTTTCGAGCAGGGGCATGGCGGGACAGGCTCTGGGTAAACGATGGGTGTTCGGCAGTCATGGGCCGAACCGTCTGAGCGAACGTCGAGCGGCACCTGGGGGGCTGCTCATCACTCAGAACCGGGCGTAAATGTTACGTTTTTTTCAGAGCGATTACATGCGGTGTTTCTGCCACGGTTAGAACAGCCCCGCTTTGGAGGCACAGAGCACGGCGGCAATCTTGTTATTGACCCCGAGTTTCTTGAACGTACTGCTGATGTGAAACCCCACCGTACGCTCCGACAGACAAAGGATGGTAGCGATATCCGACGCTGTCTTGCCCATGGCGGACCACTTGAGAATTTCAGTTTCCCGTGGCGTCAGCTTACTCGGTGGCAGGGCGCTGGGTTTACCGGCGTATTTTTGCGCCACGACGGCATGCATGGCATGGCACAGCCACAAGACGTGGCCCGCCTTTTCATACAACTCTACCGGGCTTACATCGTCGGTGCCACGGCTCAGGGTCAGCATGCTGAACACACCCTGGAAATCATGCACGGCCTGGGTCCATGCCACGTTCACATTTAAGGTTTGGGCCAAGGACCATAGGCTGGGTGCATCTTTAAATAAGGTTCCCTCCCAGACGACGGGTAATACACATCGCTTGCAGTGTTTAACAACGGGATCTACATCGAAGTAGCGCGCTTGGTTATACACGGTCGTCCATTCTTTCGGATAGTTGGTGAATTCAATCGGATTGGTTTGGTTTTCGGATACCTGCGAGCTCATTTTGAAGGAACAATATTGGAAGCCGAGTTCATACGTTTGGTTGATAACCATCTCAAATACACTGGTGATCTCGTTCTCGCCTTCCAGTTTGGGGAGTCTAGTGTTGCGCCAGTTAAGCATTGGTAACTCTCCATGGGTTTTCTCTGACTTGGGGTACGTCCTGGACCCCCAACGCTGTACGCCAGTGAGTGTAGGACAGGGCCTACATTGCGAAAGGAAATTTTTGTTCTTACGCGGCAGGGTTTAAGGTTTTTTCACTGGATGTTTAGTACGCCTCAAAAAGGCGTCATTTAGTTTCTTACGGTTTTTTAGTGGGTTGGGCACGCTGTAATGCTCAACTAACAGTATGTTTGTGACGTTGTGATACACGCTAATAGCGAAATGTTTTGGGATTGGTATTAAATTGCCACTGTTCTGTGGGTTTACGATGCCACTACCAACCATAGGTGTTTCCACAGGCGACTTTGAGGGACACTAGGGCACCTGTAGAACGGAGCCCCCCATGACGGCCAGTGCTGAGAAATTTACCCGCCAGACCTTGCTCGATGTGCAATCGCTGACCCCCAGCCTGTTTACGCTGCGCACCACCCGCGACCCAGGCTTTCGTTTTACCGCCGGCCAGTTCGTGCGCCTGGGGGTGACCAAGACGGATGGCAGCACCGTATGGCGCGCCTATTCCTTGGTGTCTTCGCCGTTTGATGAGCACCTGGATTTCTTCTCGATCGTCGTCCCGGAGGGTGAGTTCACCAGTGAACTGAGCCGCCTGAGAGTGGGCGATACCTTGATGGTGGAGCGCCAGGCCACGGGGTTCCTGACCTTGAATCGCTTCGTCGATGGTCGCGACTTATGGCTGTTGGGCACCGGTACTGGCGTGGCGCCGTTCCTGTCGATCCTGCAGGACTTCGAAGTCTGGGAGAAATTCGAGCGCATCATCCTCGTCTACAGCGCGCGCGAAGCCAGGGAGTTGGCTTATCAGTCGCTGATCAAGGCACTGGGCGAGCGCGAGTACCTGGCTGAGCATGCGCATAAGCTCACCTACATCCCTATCGTCACCCGTGAGCAACATCCGGGCGCGCTGAATGGGCGTATTACCACGTTGATCGAAAATGGCGAGCTGGAGCGCGCGGCCGGCGTCGAACTGACCCCGGAACATTCCCGCGTGCTGATTTGCGGTAACCCGCAGATGGTCGATGACACGCGCCAGTTGCTCAAACAGCGCGACATGAATCTGAGCTTGAGCCGCCGCCCTGGCCAGGTGGCCGTGGAAAACTACTGGTAATAAAAAAGGCGCCTCAAGCAGGTAATGCCAGTCAGTTAAGGGTGAGCACCGTACCTGTGGCGAGGGAGCTTGCTCCCGCTGGGTCGCGAAGCGGCCCCAGCTCTTTGTTTCAAAAGACTGGGACTGCTGCGCAGTCCAGCGGGAGCAAGCTCCCTCGCCACAGGTTACTGTTCGCTCTTGCTGCTTCTTAACTGACTGGCATTAGCCTCAAGCAGGCGCCTTTTTTCCAAGCCTGTACTTACGGAAGCGGCTTGTCATTCTGCGCCTTGAGCAGATCGCGGATCTCACCCAGCAATACTTCTTCCTTGGTCGGCGTTGGTGGCAGGCTAGGCGCTACCGCCTCTTCACGCTTCAGACGGTTGATCGCCTTGACCCCCATGAAGATCGCAAACGCGACGATCACAAAGTCGATCACGCTCTGGATGAACTTGCCGTATGCCAGCACCACCGCAGGCACATCGCCCTGCGCCGCCTTGAGCGTGATCGCCAGGTCGCCGAAGTCCACGCCACCGATCAACAGACCAATGGGCGGCATCACCACGTCGCCTACAAACGAAGAAACAATTTTGCCGAAGGCTGCGCCGATGATGATACCGACGGCCATGTCGACCACATTACCTTTGACCGCGAAGGCCTTGAACTCACTGATCACGCCCATAGGTTATTCCTTGTTACAGATGAGAAGGGTGGCACTTAGTGTAAGTCAGTCGTAGCGGGCTTGCCTGACACAACCGCTAACACTGTTAGCTTTAATCGACACATTAAATCGCAAATAGTTTGCAAAGTGCCACCAATCGCGCGCGAAATACGCGTGGCATCAGTGGCTTACCAGATTATTTTATTAATCGGGTTGGTATGGCTTTTCTATTTATCTTCTGGCGCTCGGGTCACTAGCCTCTGGCAAGCACAACTGAATGTGCACTAAAAAAACCAGAGGAAACCCTGATGAAAACCCCAATGACCCGCGGGCCTGTTGCAGCGCGAACCGCGCTGGTACTGGTGACCGCCAGCCTGCTTTCCCTCTCAGTGCAAGCCGCTAACCTGACCCGCGATAATGGTGCCGCTGTCGGCGACAACCAGAACTCGCAGACCGCCGGCGCTAATGGCCCGGTGCTGCTGCAAGACGTGCAGCTTATTCAAAAGCTGCAACGCTTTGACCGCGAGCGCATCCCCGAGCGCGTGGTACACGCCCGTGGCACCGGCGCCCACGGCACCTTCACCGTCACTGACAGCCTCAGCGACCTGACCAAGGCCAAGGTATTCGCAGCCGGCGAAGCCACCCCGGTGTTTGTGCGCTTCTCCGCCGTAGTCCACGGCAACCACTCCCCGGAAACCCTGCGTGACCCACGCGGTTTCGCCACCAAGTTCTACACCGCCGACGGCAACTGGGACCTGGTCGGCAACAACTTCCCGACGTTCTTTATCCGTGATGCCATCAAGTTCCCGGACATGGTCCACGCCTTCAAGCCGGACCCGCGCACCAACCTGGATGACGATTCCCGTCGCTTCGATTTCTTCTCCCACGTACCTGAGTCCACCCGTACGCTCACCGAGCTGTACTCCGACTCCGGCACCCCGGCCAGCTACCGGGAGATGGACGGCAACGGCGTGCACGCCTACAAGCTGATCAACGCCAAGGGCGAGGTGCACTACGTCAAGTTCCACTGGAAGAGCCTGCAAGGCATCAAGAATCTTGATCCCAAGCAAGTCACCGAAGTGCAGGGGCGTGACTACAGCCACATGACCAACGACCTGGTCACCCATATCAACAAGGGCGACTTCCCCAAGTGGGACCTGTACGTGCAGGTGCTCAAGCCTGAAGACCTGGCCAAGTTCGACTTCGACCCGCTGGACGCCACCAAGATCTGGCCGAATGTGCACGAGCGCAAAGTTGGACAGATGGTGTTGAACCGTAACCCGGCCAACGTCTTCCAGGAAACCGAGCAGGTGGCCATGGCCCCGGCCAACCTGGTGCCGGGCATCGAGCCGTCGGAAGACCGCCTGCTGCAAGGCCGCGTGTTCTCCTACGCCGACACCCAGATGTACCGCCTGGGCGCCAACGCCCTGCAACTGCCGATCAACGCGCCACGGGTGACCGTCAACAACGGTAACCAGGACGGTGCACTCAATACTGGCAAGACCACCAGCGGCGTGAACTACCAGCCAAGCCGCCTGGAACCTCGCGAAGAGCCACAGACCGCGCGTTACAGCCAGTCGGCGCTGTCGGGCAGCACCCAGCAAGCGAAGATCCAGCGCGAGCAGAACTTCAAGCAGGCCGGTGACCTGTATCGCTCTTACAGCCCCAAAGAGCGTCAGGACCTGATCGATAACTTCGGCGGCTCCCTGGCCACCACGGATGACGAAAGCAAGCACATCATCCTGTCGTTCCTCTATAAGGCCGACCCGGAATACGGCACTGGCGTGACCAAAGTCGCCAAAGGTGACCTGGCGCGCGTGAAAGCGCTGGCTGAAAAACTGACTGACTGATCCGTTGGTTGCGGTCGACGCCCATGCCTGGGCGTCGACCCTTGCAGGAGAACACCTCATGCGTATCTCTATCGGTTTGCTGATGGCCATGCTGGCCTTTGTCGCCCAGGCCGAGTCCCCTGACCCGGTGGCGCTCAAGGCCCAGTTGCAAGACTACTATTTCGACGCTGCCCGGCGGGGCGATATCGACATGCTCAATACCTTTATCGACTCCGGCTACAGCCTCAACACTCAGGACGACAAGGGCTACACCGCGCTGATCCTCGCCGCCTACCACGGGCAGGGCCCGTTCGTGGAACGCCTGCTCAGCGCCGGCGCCGACGCCTGCGTGCAGGATAAACGTGGTAACACCGCACTGATGGGGGCGATTTTCAAAGGCGAACTGAAGATTGCCCAGCGCCTGCTCGCCACCGACTGCAACCCCGACCAGCGCAACGGCGCCGGGCAGACTGCGGCCATGTACGCCGGGCTGTTCAAGCGTGTCGAGTTGCTGGACGAACTCAAAGCCAAGGGCGCGGACCTCAATGCTGAAGACCCGATCGGCAACAGTGCTTCACGATTGGCCAGCGGTGAAATCCGGACCCCGGCGCCGCGCTGAGCTATCATCGCGGTTTTTCAGTTGGAGGTTCTCAAATGGCAAAGGCCAAGCGCATGTACGGCTGCACGGAGTGCGGCGCGACCTTTCCCAAGTGGGCCGGCCAGTGCACCGAATGCGGCGCGTGGAACACCCTGACTGAAACCATGATCGAAAGCGGCGGCGCGGCGGCTCCCACCGGCCGTGCCGGCTGGACCGGCCAGCAGGCGCAGATCAAGACCCTGGCCGAAGTCAGCGTCGAAGAAATCCCGCGCTTCTCCACAGCCTCCGGTGAGCTCGACCGCGTGTTGGGCGGCGGCCTGGTGGACGGCTCGGTGGTGCTGATCGGCGGTGACCCTGGTATCGGCAAGTCGACCATCCTGTTGCAGACGCTGTGCAGCATCGCCAGCCGCATGCCGGCGCTGTATGTCACGGGCGAAGAATCCCAGCAACAAGTCGCTATGCGCGCCCGCCGCCTGGGCTTGCCCCAGGACCAACTGCGGGTGATGACCGAAACCTGCATCGAAAGCATCATCGCCACGGCCCGGATCGAAAAACCCAAGGTCATGGTGATCGACTCGATCCAGACGATTTTCACCGAGCAACTGCAATCGGCGCCGGGCGGTGTATCCCAGGTGCGTGAGAGCGCCGCGCTGTTGGTGCGGTATGCCAAGCAGAGCGGCACGGCGATCTTCCTGGTCGGCCATGTGACCAAAGAGGGCGCATTGGCCGGGCCACGCGTGCTGGAGCATATGGTCGACACCGTGCTGTATTTCGAAGGCGAATCCGATGGCCGCCTGCGTTTGCTGCGAGCGGTAAAGAACCGGTTCGGCGCAGTGAATGAGTTGGGCGTGTTCGCCATGACTGACCGCGGATTGAAAGAAGTCTCCAACCCGTCGGCGATTTTTCTGACCCGCGCCCAGGAAGAAGTCCCAGGCAGTGTGGTGATGGCGACGTGGGAAGGTACTCGCCCGATGCTGGTGGAAGTGCAGGCGTTGGTGGATGACAGCCATCTGGCCAACCCGCGCCGCGTGACGCTGGGCCTGGATCAGAACCGGTTGGCGATGCTGCTGGCGGTGCTGCACCGTCACGGTGGTATTCCGACCCACGACCAGGATGTGTTCCTTAACGTGGTGGGCGGGGTCAAGGTATTGGAAACCGCCTCCGACCTGGCGTTGATGGCGGCTGTGATGTCGAGCTTGCGCAATCGGCCTTTGCCTCACGACCTGCTGGTGTTTGGCGAAGTCGGGCTGTCGGGCGAAGTTCGCCCGGTGCCAAGCGGCCAGGAGCGCCTCAAGGAAGCAGCCAAGCACGGCTTCAAGCGCGCCATCGTGCCCAAGGGTAATGCGCCGAAGGAGTCGCCGCCGGGGATACAGATTATTGGGGTGACGCGCTTGGAGCAGGCGTTGGATGCACTTTTCGAGTAGATCAAGGATGGATGCAATGCAACGATCGAGTAGGTGGGGCGTAATCGCCTTGTTTATCGCCTTGGCCGGGTTGCCTGCGATGGCATGGGCCGACGGGGCCAAGCTGCCGGCCGGTTACCGCCTGGCCCAAAAACTGGTGACGCAAGACGGCAGCGTCTTGCAGGTACTCGAAGATCAACGCATCAGCGCCCAGATGCACAAGGACAGTTGGGGCAGTGGCCTGGATGAGGATTCGTTCGACGAACCCGGTGACCTGGTAGAAAACCCGCTGCTCGGAGCCCAGGTGCGATTGCTGTCGGCGTCGGGGGATTTAGTCGCGCACGACGACCTCGGTTATCCTTTGGCCGAGGTCAAGAAAGCCCCGCTCAAAGGCCTGCCGGACGCGGTGTATTTTCTGATCATTGATCAGACCGCGCCAATGGGGAGTTACAGTGGCCCGGCGACTCAACTGCTGCTGCCGGCCAAGCAAAAACTTGAGCCTATGAGTTACAAGGACGCTGACGGCAAGGTCAAAACGCTGACCTTGGCCCAGACCGGCAAGGCCGCGTGGCGGGTTGCATCGGCGGTCAAAGGTGGCGCGGATGAGCTGCTGCAAGTTTCTTCATTTATGGACGGTGATGGCGAGGATGATTTTGCCACCCGCTACCAAACCTATCGTTTTGTGGATGGGCAGTGGCAGGTCGCGGTGAGCCAGAAAGCGGGTTACTGGGACACGGAAAGCGACTTCCCCACGCGTACGGCATTTCCCTGAACGGTCGTTTTTCCCGTGAGAGAACCGCTACCAGAAGAGCATTTTCAACGCCAAGGCAACGACGACGACATTGAAAGCGCTCTCCATCCACTTATCGCCTTTCTGTAGAGCAAACTTGGCGCCCGCATTGGCGCCCACCAGCGTGCCTATGATCAGGCAACATCCGTACTGCCAATTAATGATGCCGCTGATACCGAATATTATTAACGATCCCACTGAGAGGATGAGACCTCCGACTTTCCGAGTACCCATTGACTCACTGATCGTTTTTTTAAAAAAAATAATATACAAATAAGTTGATAACTTGGCTTGTCCGCCAAATAAACCGCCAATCATGCCCACGGGAACAAACAGTACATAGCCGCAAAAGCGCCTGAGCGATGAGGGTGTAGCCTTCGGCGAATGAGGCTTCCTGATGAGTGAAAGTGCCACCAAGAGTAGCGTCAGGCCGCCAATGATTTTATGCAGCAGCGCGGGGTCTATTTGCACGAGCAGACTTGCACCGATCAAGGCGCCCGCCAACCCAAGTGCCGCCGCGGGGGCCGCTAGCCTGTAATCCACTTTTCCACTGTTATGAAAGTGCCTCAAGCCGGCGAACATAGTGCCTACCGAAGCCAGTCGAGCGGTCGCTATCGAAGACTGAGGAGGTATGCCAAGCCAGATCATCACTGGAACGGTTAGAAATACGCTGCCTCCCGTATTGGTTCCGATAAAACCCGTTATAACACCCAGCAGCACCAACCCAGCGCCTGTCAGCCATTCATGCTCAACCATAATGGCGGTTCATACCTCCAGCAAAGCACCCAGCTCTCGCTCCAACTCTTCCTGGTCGCCCAGATTCAACTCGATCAGCCGCCGCAAGTGGCTGATCGACTCCAGATCGATGTCTTTGCACACAAAACCCAGTTGCCCATGATCCTCATGGGTCAGTCGCACTTGCATCTTTATATGCGCCTTGGGATCCAGGCGTATGTCGACATCGAACGGCAGCGCCTTATTGCCCTTCCAGTCTTCGGGCCGTTGCACCAACAGGCCCTTCAGCGACAAATCTACTAATTGCACTGGCCATTCGTGCCCGTTTTGCCGAAGTTCGGTCTTGGCATCAAAGGCGATCCGGCGAAAACGACGGCGGTCAGACGGCTGCTCGGTCATGGTGAAACCCTCTGTGGTTAGAAGGATTGTAGCCCTGCGCCATCTTCGGGCCGTTATTTCTGCTTTTTTTGCCCCTAGAAGGCTCTAGACCAACGTAGGGGGGTGGCCTTTAAGGCCAGTAGCGCTAAACTCCGGATGGCTGTCCTTTCTGTCCACCCTGGCTGGAATATAAAAATGAAAAATAATAATAGCCTGCTACGCCACCTACCCTGGCTGGTGCTGGCAATTGTAGGAGCGTGCGCCCTAGGCGTAGTGGCCTTGCGCCGCGGCGAGGCGATCAACGCCTTGTGGATTGTGGTCGCGGCTGTGGCCATCTACCTGGTTGCGTACCGTTACTACAGTCTGTTCATCGCTAACAATGTGATGCAACTCGACCCACGGCGGGCCACCCCCGCAGTGCTCAACAACGACGGTCTGGACTATGTGCCGACCAACAAACACATCCTATTCGGTCACCACTTTGCCGCGATTGCCGGTGCAGGCCCGCTGGTCGGCCCGGTGCTGGCGGCGCAAATGGGCTATCTGCCCGGCACGCTCTGGCTGATTGCCGGCGTGGTCCTGGCCGGTGCCGTGCAGGACTTCATGATCCTGTTCCTGTCCACGCGTCGTAACGGCCGTTCCCTGGGGGATATGGTTCGCGAAGAGATGGGGCGCATCCCCGGCACCATCGCGCTGTTTGGCTGCTTCCTGATCATGATCATCATCCTCGCGGTGCTGGCGCTGATCGTGGTCAAGGCCCTGGCCGAGAGCCCGTGGGGCATCTTCACCGTGATGGCGACCATCCCGATCGCGATGTTCATGGGCATCTACATGCGCTACATCCGCCCGGGCCGCATCGGTGAAATCTCGATCATTGGCGTGCTGTTGCTGCTGGGTTCGATCTGGCTGGGTGGGCAGATTGCTGCTGATCCGGTGTGGGCCAAGGCCTTCACCTTCACCGGGATCCAGATCACCTGGATGCTGATCGGCTACGGTTTCGTTGCAGCGGTACTGCCGGTGTGGCTGATCCTTGCACCGCGTGACTACCTTTCCACCTTCCTGAAAATCGGCACCATCATCGCCCTGGCCATCGGCATCCTGGTGACCATGCCCGACCTGAAAATGCCGGCACTGACCCAGTTCATCGACGGCACCGGCCCGGTGTGGAAGGGCGGCTTGTTCCCGTTCCTGTTCATCACCATCGCCTGCGGCGCGGTCTCGGGTTTCCACGCGCTGATTTCTTCGGGCACTACGCCCAAGTTGTTGGCCAGCGAAAGCCATGCCCGCTACATCGGTTATGGCGGCATGTTGATGGAATCGTTCGTGGCCATCATGGCGATGGTTGCCGCTTCGGTGATCGAGCCTGGCGTTTACTTCGCCATGAACAGCCCGGCCGCTATTGTCGGTACCGACGTGGTGACCGTGGCGCAAACCGTCAGCAGCTGGGGTTTTGCAATTACCCCTGAAGCCCTGTCGGCCGTGGCCCATGACATCGGTGAAACCACCATCCTGGCGCGTGCCGGCGGTGCACCGACCCTGGCGGTAGGTATCGCGCAGATCCTGCACAGCGTACTGCCGGGTGAAAACACCATGGCGTTCTGGTACCACTTTGCGATCCTGTTCGAAGCGCTGTTCATCCTGACCGCCGTCGACGCCGGTACCCGTGCCGGTCGCTTCATGCTGCAGGACTTGCTGGGCTCCTTCGTGCCCGCGCTGAAACGCACCGAGTCATGGACCGCCAACCTGATCGCGACCGCCGGTTGCGTGGCCATGTGGGGTTACCTGCTGTACCAAGGCGTGATCGACCCACTGGGCGGCATCAACACCTTGTGGCCGCTGTTCGGTATCTCCAACCAGATGCTGGCGGGTATCGCGCTGATGCTGGCGACCGTTGTGCTGATCAAAATGAAACGCCAACGCTACATCTGGGTGACCATGCTGCCGGCCGTCTGGCTGCTGATCTGCACCACCACCGCGGGCTTTATCAAGCTGTTCGACGCCAACCCGGCGATCGGCTTCCTGTCGCTGGCCAAGAAGTACAGCGATGCGTTGGCCAATGGTCAGATCCTGGCCCCGGCCAAGAACATCGACCAGATGCAGCACGTGATCTGGAACGCCTACACCAACGCAACGCTGACGGCGCTGTTCCTGTTCGTGGTATTCAGCATCCTGTTCTATGCGCTCAAGGTCGGCGTCGCCGCCTGGGGCAACAAAGAACGTACGGATAAAGAAGCCCCGTTCCAGGCTGTTCCGGACGCGTGATTGAGGATTGCAACCATGTTCAATGACATCAGTCGCCTCGGTAAATACCTCGGTCAGGCCGCGCGCCTGATGGTCGGCATGCCCGATTACGACACCTACGTCGAGCATATGCAAACCAAGCACCCGGACAAACCGATGATGGACTACAAGGCGTTCTTCCGGGAACGCCAAGAGGCCCGTTACGGCGGCAAGGGTGGGCCCAAGTGCTGCTGACTCGGTAACCCGCGCTAGCAGTGGTTTGTTGTGGGAGGGGGCTTGCCCCCGATAGCGATGTGTCAGTGACATACCAGTGCCTGACACACTGCTATCGGGGGCAAGCCCCCTCCCACATTTGTTTTTGTATTCCCCCAAGGAGAATATTTTGTCCTCTCCCATTCCAGTAACCATCCTCAGCGGCTTCCTCGGGGCCGGCAAGACCACCTTGCTGCGCCACCTGCTCAAGGCCGAGCATGGCCTTAAAATCGCCGTGATCGAAAATGAATTCAGTGACGCCGGTATCGACACCCAGCTCTTGGGCGCCGAACCGGTGCAAGTCATGACCCTGTCCAACGGCTGCGTGTGCTGCACCATCCACACCGACCTGACCAAAGCCCTGTACCTGCTGCTCGAGCGCCTGGACAGCGGCGAGATCGCCTTCGACCGCCTGGTGATCGAGTGCACCGGCCTCGCCGACCCCGCCCCCGTGGCCCAGACCTTTTTCATCGACGAGGAACTGCGCGAGCGCTACATCCTCGATGGCATCATCACCTTGGTGGACGCCGCCCACGCTGAACATCACCTGACCCAGACCATTGCCCAGGCCCAGATCGGTTTTGCCGACCGCCTGCTGGTGAGCAAACGCGACCTGGTGGATGACGCCACCTTCGATGCGCTCAGCGAACGCCTCACGCGCATCAACCGCCGTGCGCCGATACGCGTGGTGGACCATGGCATCATTGACCTGGCTGAACTGCTCGATGTGCGCGGTTTCAACCTCAACGCCGGCATGAGCCTGCGCCCGGTGAGCGCCGCGCCGTCCGTCGACCGTATTTCCAGCCTGGTGCTGCGTACCGAGGAACCGCTGGATATCGACCGGCTCAGTGAGTTCATGAACGAACTGCTGGAAGACCATGGCAAGCAATTGCTGCGTTACAAGGGCGTGTTGAACATCGCCGGGGAAGACCGGCGCATGGTGTTCCAGGGTGTGCTTAAGCTCTACGGTTTCGATTGGGATACCGAGTGGGCCGAAGGCGAGGCACGGGAGAGTGTGATTGTGTTTATTGCCGACGAATTGCCGGAAGACAAGATTCGCGAAGGGTTTGCAAAGGTCTATCAACCCTGACTTGACCTGAAACACAGTCAAAAATGGGGGAGGGGTCTTGCACAGGTTGAGAATGCAGTGTTTTCAAGCATAAAAAAGCCCGGCTCAAGCGCCGGGCTTTTTAGTCAAGCAACTGCAATCAAGCGCCGTACACCGGCAGCTTCTTGCAGATGGCCTTGACCTTCTCACGCACCGCGTCGATCACGGCTTCGTTGTTCAGGTCAGCCAGGATGTCGCAGATCCAGCCAGCCAGTTCCTTGCACTCCGCTTCCTTGAAGCCGCGAGTGGTCACCGCCGGGGTGCCGAAGCGCAGGCCCGAAGTCACGAACGGCGAACGTGGGTCGTTCGGCACAGAGTTCTTGTTCACGGTGATGAAGGCTTTGCCCAGGGCAGCGTCAGCATCTTTACCGGAAATGTCCTGCTTGATCAGCGACAGCAGGAACAGGTGGTTCTCAGTACCGCCGGACACCACGTCAAAGCCGCGCTCGATAAACACGCTGGCCATGGTCTGGGCGTTTTTCACCACTTGTTGCTGGTAAGTCTTGAACTCAGGCTGCAGCGCTTCCTTGAAGCAGATCGCTTTGGCGGCGATGACGTGCTCCAGCGGGCCACCTTGGGCGCCAGGGAATACGGCGGAGTTCAGCTTCTTCTCGATCTCGGCGTTGGCGCGTGCCAGGATCAGGCCGCCACGTGGACCGCGCAGGGTCTTGTGGGTAGTCGTGGTCACTACGTCAGCGTAAGGCACCGGGTTCGGGTAGACGCCAGCGGCGACCAGACCGGCTACGTGAGCCATGTCAACGAACAGGTACGCGCCCACCTTGTCGGCGATGGCGCGGAAGCGTGGGAAATCCAGGATCTGCGAGTAGGCAGAGAAACCGGCCACGATCATTTTTGGCTTGTGCTCGACCGCCAGGCGCTCGACTTCGTCGTAGTCGATCAGGCCGTTGGCATCGATACCGTATTGAACGGCGTTGTACAGCTTGCCGGAGGACGAAACGCTGGCGCCGTGGGTCAGGTGACCGCCGTGGGCCAGGCTCATGCCCAGGATGGTGTCGCCGCCTTGCAGCAGGGCCAGGTACACGGCGCTGTTGGCTTGGGAACCGGCGTGCGGCTGGACGTTGGCGTAATCGGCGCCGAACAGTTCTTTTGCACGGTCGATGGCCAACTGCTCAACCACGTCGACGTACTCGCAACCACCGTAGTAGCGCTTGCCTGGGTAGCCTTCGGCGTACTTGTTGGTCAGAACCGAACCTTGAGCCTCCATCACCGCAGGGCTGGTGTAGTTTTCCGAAGCGATCAGCTCAATGTGCTCTTCCTGGCGCACGGCTTCTTGCTCCATGGCGGCGAAGAGATCGGCGTCGTACTTGGCAATAGTCAAATCACGGCTGAACATGGCGGTCCTCAAGGATCGGGGGCAGAAAAGGAGGGCATTCTAACCCAATGGGTTTTAGATGGCATATGAAAGGACATCATGTCGCGGACAAGCGGGGCTCATCTGGGATAGGCGGTGGCTGTGAGTGCCTAATCGGGGGCAAGCCCCCTCCCACAGTTGAATGTGTTCACAGATCAGAATGTGGGAGGGGGCTTGCCCCCGATTAGGCCAGTAGCCTCACCGCAGAATTTCAGTCGAACATGAACAGCGCATCATTGCTGAACTGCGCCTCGAACCGATTCGCCGGCATCGGCCGCCCGAACAAGTAGCCCTGCACCTCGTCACACCCATGCTCACGCAGGAAGTCCAGCTGCTCATGGGTTTCCACGCCCTCGGCGATCACGGCCAGGTTCAGGCTGTGCGCCATGGCGATAATCGCGCGGGCGATCTGCGCGTCCTGTTCGCCGGACGGTAGGCCGTCGACGAAGGTGCGGTCGATCTTCAACACATCGATGGGGAATTGCTTGAGGTAGTTGAGCGACGAATAACCCGTGCCGAAGTCGTCGACCGCAATGCTCAGGCCCAGGTTTTTCAGGCTGTCGAGGATATGCAGGGCTTCGTTGACTTCGCGCATCAGGATACTTTCGGTCAGCTCCAGCTCCAGGCACGCCGGCGGCAGGCCGGTGTCCTTGAGAATGGTGGCGATGCGCGTGCCTAACTGCCCGTCGGAGAACTGTCGGGCGGAGATGTTCACCGAGACTTTCGGCACGCGGACCTTGTTCTGGTGCCAGGTCTTGAGCTGGCGACAGGCTTCGCTGATCACCCAGTCGCCCACGTCCACCACCAGGCCCAATTCTTCCAGCACCGGGATGAAATCCCCCGGCGGCACCAGGCCACGTCGCGGATGACGCCAGCGCAGCAAGGCTTCGGCGCCGGTCAGGCGTTTGCCGTCGCCGCTGAACTGCGGTTGGTAATAGAGCACGAATTCGTTCTGGTCCAGGGCGTGGCGCAGGTCGCTTTCCAGCTCCAGGCGCTCCAGGGCGCTGGCGTTCATGTCGGCCTGGTAAAACTGGAAATTGTTCTTGCCGCGTTCCTTGGCGTGATACATCGCGGTGTCGGCGTTTTTCATCAACTGGCTCAGCTCGTTGCCGTCCTGCGGGCTGAGGGCGATGCCGATACTGGCCGTCACAAAGAACTCGCGGCCTTCCAGTACGAACGGTTTCACCAGGCTGGCGAGGATCTGCTCGGCCACATGGATCGCACGGTTGAGCGCCATTTCGCGGCTGATGCGCGGTTGCAGGAGCAAGGTGAACTCGTCGCCACCCATGCGCGCCACGGTATCGTCTTCGGCCACGCAGCCCAGCAGGCGCGTGGCCATTTCCTTGAGCATGCGGTCGCCGGCGGCGTGGCCCAGGGAGTCGTTGATCGGCTTGAAGCGGTCGAGGTCGAGGAACATCAACACCACCCACGACTTCTGCCGTTCGGCCGACTGCAACGCAGTGTGCAGGCGGTCCTGGAACAGCGTGCGGTTAGGCAGGTGGGTCAGGGCGTCGTAGTAGGCCAGGCGGTGGATGCGCTGCTCGCTGGCCTTGCGCTCGCTGATATCACTGAAGAAGCACACATAGCTGGCCAGGTCGCCTTCGTCGTCGAACACGGCGGTAATGCCGACCCAGGCCGGGTAATGCTCGCCGTTGCGGCGCTTGAGCCACACTTCGCCTTCCCAGGTGCTGTGCTGGTGCAACTGTTTGAGCACGTAGCGCAGGTGGGCTTCCTGCTGTTCGTCGACGGTGAGCATGTTCGGCAACTGGTCGAGTACATCGCTGACCTCATAGCCGCTGACCCGGCTGAACGCCTCGTTGGCTTGCACGATGTAACCGGCGGGGTCGGTGATCAGGATCGCCGAGGTGGAGTGTTCGAAGACCGTGGCCGCCATGCGCAGGTCTTTCTCGGCACGGCGTTGCTGGCTGATATCGCGGCCCACGCCAAGGATGCCTTCGAAGGCGCCGTGTTCGTCCCACACCAGCACCAGGCGTAACTCGATCGGCACTTTGCGACCGTCAGCGCGTAGGCAGTCGAACAGGAACAGTTGGGTTTGAATCTCATCGCGCAGCTTATTCAGTGCTTCGATATCGCCCAAGGCGCGGCTGACCTGTTCCACCAGGCTATAAATGCCGGTCAGTTGCTGCGGGTTGGCGATGATCGACTGCCAGCCGTTCTTGAACACCCAATCCACGTCATAGCCCAGCACGGCGTTGACCGAAGGGCTGATGTAATTGAGGGCCAACTGGCTGTCGGTGGAGCAGATCACGTCGCTGATGCTTTCGGCGAGCATGCGGTAGCGCTGTTCGCTGTCGCGCAGGGATTCGCTGGCTTCGATCTGATCGGTGATGTCCTTGGCCACGCCGATGATGCGGGTGATCTGCGCAGACTTGTCGCGGGCCAGGGCCTGTTCGCGTATGTCAAAACGCCGCCATTGGTTGTTGCGATGGCGAAAGCGCAACTGGCATTGCAATTGGGTGGTGTAGCCGACCTGGCGTTGTTGCTGGCGCAAGTCGTGGTAGTGCTCGGCGTCCTCGGGGTGCAGCAGGATTTCCCAGAAGTATTCGCCCATTTGCTGCAGTTCGGCTTTGTTATAGCCGAGGGTGTGGCCCAAATGGTGGTTGCTGAAAATCATGCGCTGGCTGATCACGTCCTGCACGTACAGGTGATCGGGGACGGTGCGCACCACGTCCGACCAGAAGCTTTCGCGCTCCACCAACGACAATTCGATCAGCTTGCGGCTGGTGATATCACTGATGCTGAGGATCACGGCCTTGGAGTCGTCCTGCTGCTCCGGCAGGCGCATCACCAGCCACAGGTACTGCTCGTTACCGGCAATGTCCTTGAGCTGGATTTCCAGCTCCAACTGGTGCTGTTGGGTCAGCACGGCTTCGAGGATCTGGTAGCCGATGGAGGTGGCGTTGCGCGGGCAGTCATCGATCAGGCGCTCCCAGGCCTCCTCGCAAGAGCCTACGTTGAGCAAGCGCACCGCCACTTGGTTGACCTCGGTGATGCGCAGTTCCTTGAGCAGTTGCTGACGCTCATCGGGGTTGTCCTGCAGCCAGGTGTGCAGTTGCTCGCGAGTCTCCAGTGGGGTCCTTTGGAAGAAGGCGTTCAGGCCTGACAGGTCAAGCACGCAAAGGGCCACGCCGGTGCCTTCGAAAATATCCTGGTAGCGTCGCCGCCCTTCATGCACCTGGCGCTGGCGACGGCGCATGTTCAGCAGCACGATTACCGGGATCAGCGAGAAGGCCAGGCCCAGCAGGCATTTGCCGATGAACGCCGGCAGCAGTTGTTCCAGCACGGCGGTGCGGTCGAACAACCCGCGCAGCTGCCAGTCGCTTTTGCTCAGGGGCGTGACCAGTACGCTTTTATTCAATTCGTCCGGGGTGAGGGCGGACGTCCACTGCGCCGGCATACCACTGTCGCGGCTGATGACGCGGTGGTTGAGGCGATTCTCGATGGCCCACATGGGGCGCAGGCCCTGACCGTCCTGGCGTGTGAGGTTTGCCAGGTAATTGGGCGACAGGCGCAGCGCCCAGTAAACCCTCGAGCCACCGCTGGGCTGGTGCAGCAATAAATAGATGAGGGTGCCGTCGTTGCTGTTGCTCAGGTAGTAGGACTGGCCGTGGCTGCGCTGCACCAACTCCTCGAGCAAGGCGCTGTCCTGGCTGTCACTGGCGCTGTCACTGATCACCGCGCCGCTGGGGGCGAGCAGGGCGAGGCTGCGCAGCTCCGGCAGCGAGCGCTGCAGGGTGCGCATCAACGCCTGTTGCTGTTCGCTGTCGCGCGGTGGTTCGATCATCGGCAGCAGGTTCAGGGCGATTTTTGCGCTCAGGGCCATGTTCAGGCTGATCTGTTCCGCCAGGTCGGCGCTGTAGTCGATGGTGTATTGCTGCTGGTTCTTCTGGTTTTGCTGCAGCTGGTCCAGCAGTTGCCAGAACAATAAAGCGAGCAGCATGAGGACGAGCGTCGCCAATGCGCCTTTGAGGGTGCCGTGCAGGGGCGCTCCCGGCGCAATATGAGCGGCGCGCAGGGGAGTTGGCGGCGTGACTTTGGACAAGCTGTGATCCTGCGGTTTGGCTGGACTGGCGCGCGACGTGCACTATAAGCCGGACGCCCGGAGGGCGGCTAGCATGCCTTGACTTGTGGCAAAGTGCCAGCCCCGCTTGGCGGGGACTAAAGCGCGCTGCCGGTATGGATCAGGCTGTCTGCCAGCCGGGTCAGGATCGCCAGCGTGAAGAGGCTGATCACCACAGAGGCTGCGCGGTTGATGGTGTGGGGCGTCAACCAGGCGTATCCGCCTCGTTTGATGCGGGCACCGAACAGTACCCAGGTGCAGCCCACCGGTATCACCACCAGCGTGAATTGTGCGACGAACTGCACATACAGGTTCACGTCGGCAAACGTCTGCATCGGGACGATGAACGAGACGATCAGCAAGCCCTTGGGGTTAATCAGCGTCAGCAAAAAGAAATGCAGTTTGGATACGCGTGCTGCAGGCGCGGAGTTGAGTGTTTCGTCGGGATTGCACCACAGCAGGTAGGAAGTCCTGATCAAATAACAGACCGAAGCGAACTGCACGAGCTTGAGCCCCCATGGCGCGCTGTCGCCCAGATGGCTGAGCAGGTAGCCCCAAAAGGATATTTGCACCAGGTACGCCAGGCATTCCAGCAGGCTCAGTGGCCAGGCGCGCCTGAACCCGGTGAGTAATCCCGAGCGCAATAGCAATGTGTTGGTGGGCCCCGGCATTAACAGCAGCAACGCGAGTGCAGACATGACGCTGAGCATGAAGGTTGTTTCCTGAAACCGCTGAGGGGGGGATGGCCGGCTAATCTAACAGATAGATTTCGATACGCTCGGTCACTTAGGTTAACCTTGAGGATTCGCAATGCTATGTACCGCGCCATGACGCTACGTAGGCCTGTTCTCACTTTTTCATGAGGTCCACATTTTGGCTCAATACGTCTTCACCATGCATCGGCTGGGTAAAGTTGTCCCTCCGAAGCGGGAAATCCTGAAAAATATTTCGTTGTCCTTTTTCCCAGGCGCCAAGATCGGCGTGCTCGGCCTCAACGGTTCGGGTAAGTCCACGCTGCTGAAAATCATGGCCGGCGTCGACACTGAGTTCGAAGGCGAAGCCCGCCCGATGCCCGACCTGAACATCGGCTACCTGCCACAGGAACCCATCCTGGATCCGACCAAGACCGTACGTGAAGTGGTCGAAGAGGCCGTCAGCGTCATCAAGGACGCCCAGGCGCGCCTGGATGAAGTCTATGCCGCCTACGCCGAACCGGATGCCGACTTCGACAAGCTGGCAGCGGAACAGGCCAAGCTTGAAGCCATCCTGCAGGCCGGCGACGGTCACAACCTGGAGCGCCAGCTGGAAGTCGCCGCCGACGCGCTGCGCCTGCCGGCCTGGGACGCCAAGGTCGAATTCCTGTCGGGGGGTGAAAAACGTCGTGTGGCCCTGTGCCGCCTGCTGCTGTCGGCTCCCGACATGCTGCTGCTCGATGAGCCTACCAACCACTTGGACGCCGATTCCGTCGCCTGGCTGGAACATTTCCTTCACGACTTCCCGGGCACCGTGGTTGCGATCACGCACGACCGGTACTTCCTGGACAACGTTGCCGGTTGGATCCTCGAGCTCGACCGCGGCGCCGGTATCCCTTACGAGGGCAACTACTCCGGTTGGCTGGAAGCCAAGTCCGACCGTCTGGCTGCCGAATCCAAGCAACAATCGGCGCATGAAAAAGCCATGAAGGAAGAACTGGAGTGGGTGCGCAAAGGCGCCAAGGCCCGCCAGTCCAAATCCAAGGCCCGTCTGCAACGCTTCGAAGAAATGCAATCGCAGGAATTCCAAAAGCGCAGCGAGACCAACGAGATCTACATCCCGGCCGGCCCGCGCCTGGGTGACAAGGTCATCGAATTCAAGAACGTTTCCAAAGGCTATGGCGACCGCGTGTTGATCGACAATCTGTCGTTCTCCATGCCAAAAGGCGCGATCGTCGGCGTTATTGGTGGTAACGGTGCGGGTAAATCCACCCTGTTCCGCATGCTGATGGGTAAGGAAACGCCGGATTCAGGCACTATCGAAGTCGGCGAAACCGTGCAGCTCGCCTGTGTGGACCAGAGCCGTGAAGACCTGGACGGCAGCAAGACAGTGTTCCAGCAGATTTCCGAAGGTTCCGACCAGATCCGTATCGGCAACTATGAAATCCCGTCGCGTACCTATGTCGGCCGTTTCAACTTCAAGGGCGGCGACCAGCAGAAGTTCGTCAAGGACCTGTCCGGTGGTGAGCGAGGTCGCTTGCACCTGGCCCTGACCCTGAAAGAGGGCGGCAACGTGCTGCTGCTCGACGAACCGTCCAACGACCTCGACGTTGAAACCCTGCGTTCCCTGGAAGAAGCCCTGCTGGACTTCCCGGGCGCTGCCATTGTGATCTCTCACGATCGGTGGTTCCTTGACCGCGTCGCGACCCACATCCTGGCGTACGAAGACGACTCCCAAGCGGTGTTCTTCGAAGGTAACTACACCGAGTACGAAGCGGACCGTAAAAAGCGTTTGGGCGAAGCCGCTGCCCAGCCGCACCGTGTACGCCACAAAAAACTCGCCTGATCTGGGTGGGTGGTGTGAAAGAGCGGAGCCTTCGGGCTCCGCTTTTTTTTGCGTCTTTTCTGGAAGACCGAGGTGGTTTAACTATTGGTACGCATCCTGAGATGAAATCCCTTTTTTGGTGCGAGTAAGCGCGTTTATTTATATCCAATGCACCATTTAAATTCACAAAGGCGACATTTTGCGCTTTTCAGGTGCGATTCGAGTTGCTAAGGTCCGGCTCAATCTCATTTAAAAACAATCAATCTGCCGAGACTTTTCATGATCGAATCCGTGGAATCTTTCCTTGCCCGCCTCAAGAAACGCGACCCTGACCAGCCAGAATTCCACCAGGCCGTAGAAGAAGTCCTACGTAGTCTGTGGCCTTTTCTTGAAGCCAACCCCCACTACCTGACCTCGGGCATCCTGGAGCGCCTCTGCGAGCCGGAACGCGCGATCACCTTTCGGGTGTCTTGGGTGGATGATCACGGCAAGGTCCAGGTCAATCGCGGTTTCCGTATCCAGATGAACAGCGCCATTGGTCCGTACAAAGGCGGCCTGCGCTTCCACCCATCGGTGAACCTGGGCGTGTTGAAGTTCCTCGCCTTCGAGCAAACCTTCAAGAATTCCCTGACCTCACTGCCGATGGGCGGCGGCAAAGGCGGCTCCGACTTCGACCCCAAGGGCAAGAGCGACGCCGAAGTCATGCGCTTTTGCCAGGCGTTCATGAGCGAGCTGTACCGGCATATCGGCGCAGATGTGGACGTACCGGCCGGCGATATCGGTGTGGGCGCGCGCGAGATCGGCTTTTTGTTCGGCCAGTACAAACGCTTGAGCAACCAGTTCACCTCCGTACTGACCGGCAAGGGCATGACCTACGGCGGCAGCCTGATTCGGCCCGAAGCCACGGGTTTCGGCTGCGTGTACTTCGCCGAAGAAATGCTCAAGCGCAATGGCCAGCGGGTGGAAGGCAAGCGCGTGGCGGTATCCGGCTCCGGCAACGTCGCGCAGTACGCGGCGCGTAAGGTCATGGACCTGGGTGGCAAAGTGATCTCCCTCTCCGACTCCGAAGGCACCCTGTACGCCGAAAGCGGTTTGACCGAGGAGCAATGGTCAGCCCTGCTGGCGTTGAAAAACGTCCAGCGTGGTCGCATCAGCGAATTGGCCGCGCGTTATGGCCTGGAATTCCGCGCCGGTAAAACCCCGTGGGAATTGGCCTGTGATATCGCGCTGCCTTGCGCCACCCAGAACGAACTCGACGCCGAAGCCGCCCGCACCCTGCTGCGCAACGGTTGCGTCTGCGTGGCCGAAGGCGCCAACATGCCGACTACGTTGGAGGCTGTGGATATCTTTATCGACGCGGGCATTCTGTTCGCGCCCGGCAAAGCATCCAACGCCGGCGGCGTGGCCGTGAGTGGCCTGGAAATGTCGCAGAACGCCATGCGCCTGCTATGGACCGCGGGTGAAGTGGACAGCAAGCTGCACAACATCATGCAATCGATCCACCATGCCTGCGTGCACTACGGTGAGGAAAACGGCCGGGTCAACTACGTCAAAGGCGCGAACATCGCGGGCTTTGTGAAAGTCGCCGACGCGATGTTGGCCCAAGGCATCGTCTAAACCTCGGGCTCGATGCGCAGCACTTCGATCAACTGATCGCCGACGGGGCGCTTCCACAGCACCTCGTCGCCCACCTGAGCGCCCAGCAATGCGCGGCCCAGGGGTGAGCCCCAGTTGATCAAGCCGGCGTTGGCATCGGCCTGGTCTTCGCCAACCAACTGGATGCGCTGCTGCTCGTCCTGTTCGTTGGCGAAGGTCACCCAACTGCCGATCTGCACCTTGTCGGTGGAGGTGGCCGGTGCCACGACCTGGGCGCTTTGCAGCCGCTGGTTGAAGTAACGCAAATCCCGTTCAAGGTCAGCCTGGCGCTGTTTATCGCCCTTGGCGGATTCGATGCTGTATGCGTGCTGCAACTGCGCAACCTTGGCCTGCAACTGCGCCAGCCCTTGCGCGGTGAGGCGGTTGGGCTGCTCACTGACCTGGCGCTCCACCGGCTGGTCGGCCTGGGCGGCGGCGTTGTCTTCGTTTACAAAAGCTCGGCTCATGACGTTCTCCCTCTATGGAGCTTGGGCCATGGTCGCCGCGCTTTAGTTTCGATGGATGTCTGAAAACGACCTATTGCGAGCGATAGGCCCGGGCTGCGTCGCGGTCTTTCTCGTGCTGCCAGGCGCGGTCGCGGTCGTCCCAGTGATTGTCTTTGTAGTCACGCAGCTCTTCATTCTCACGCATGGCTTTGCACTGGCGAAAACCATCTTCCCAGCCTTCGGCGTATTCGCGGTTTTTGAGATAACGCGGCACGTTCTTGCGAAACTCCCCGCTGATGACGCCAGCCGCCTGGCGACCACTGCTGCAGCCATCGTCAAAACCATCAGCAAAGGCCGGTGGGTAACCTTTGGCCAGTAAATCCTGATGGGTCGATTGGCAACCCGACAGCCCCACCCACACACACAGCAATACCGCAGACCGCCACATGGCGTACTCCCTGGCCGTTTCACGGCTGATAGGGAGAGTCTAGAAGGGGATTTGTCGAGGAGGTGTGAAAGGCGCGTGAGAAAGGTGTTGTGAGCGTGCCGCACAGTGCTTTCAGCTCAACACCAAACCAAATGTGGGAGGGGGCTTGCTCCCGATAGCGGTATGTCAGTCACTGGATACTTAACTGACACACCGCCATCGGGAGCAAGCCCCCTCCCACATTGGATCTTCGCCGGGTCTTACCGATCAGTAGTGATACCACTTCACTTCAAGCATCACTTCATTCACCGGCGTTGATAAATGGCTGTACTCGCGCTGTGCACTCAGGCGCAGGCCCAGGTTGCGGGACAATTCCCACTGCTGGTTCAGGCTGATGCTGCGCCGCACTTCGCCGTTGGTGAAGAAGTCCCCTTTGGCTTCCAGGCTCAGGTTGCCCAGCGGATTCTTCCACAGCACACCGGTGTTGAACCCGGCCGCCGGGGAGATGGCTTCGTTGAAGTCGTTGTTGTGTTCCACGCGTACGGTGCC
Organism: Pseudomonas fluorescens group sp.; assembly: GCF_020093335.1. NCBI lineage: Bacteria > Pseudomonadati > Pseudomonadota > Gammaproteobacteria > Pseudomonadales > Pseudomonadaceae > Pseudomonas > Pseudomonas fluorescens group sp. The sequence goes on from NZ_JAIOKW010000007.1 coordinate 219,548, forward strand.
AAGGGCGAAGCCGAGCATGTCGTCGCGCAGTTGCCAGGTGCCGCCGGCGCCGCCGTTGACGTGGGCGACCAGGGTTTCGTCGTCGTGCTTGCCCGGTACTCGCTCCAGGCCGCCGGTGACTTGCCATGACCACGGCTGCAACAGGGCGTTGCGCGGGGTCAGGGAGCGGATGGTGGCCAGGTCCAGTTGCTGCAGTTGCCAGTGGTTGCCTTCGTACTGGCGCAGTTCCATTTGCAGGATTTCGATCTGCGCGCCCAGCGGGAAGCCTTCGGCGTTGTCGTTGAGGTCATGGTAGGCCATGCGCAGGCCGTATTCGCCAAAGGCTTTGTCGCCACGGGTGCCGATGCCGGCTTGCCAGGTGCGCGATTCGTGACCGTTTTCCGGCAGGCCTGGGGGCGTGATCTTCAGGTCAGGCGCGGGGTTCTGGTTGATGGCGCGCAGCAGTTCGAAGCTGCGTTGGGAGCGTTCGGTGTCGCGTTCCAAGCCATTCGCGCGGTAGCGGCCGAGGCGGTAGGCGGCGTCGATGATCAGGGCCTGGCGTTCGCGGGGCAGGGCTTTGAACGCCGGCTCCTGCAGTTGCTTCTGGTCGTCGCTGACCTTCAATACCCATTGTTGCTCGTCGCTGTCCAACGGCTTGGCGCGTTCCAGCAACTCGCGTTCACGGGAGGGGCGATAGTCGATTTTCTCGACCAGGCCGGCGTCCTTCACGGCTTTTACCGTGTCGGTGGGGATGGCGGTCAGCGGGAATTGTTCGGTCAGGCGCAGGCCGGGGCGGGCCACTTGCAGCAGTTCCAGCAGGCGATAGGAGCAGTTTTCGTCGAAGAAGAAGTAGTCGAACTGGATCTGCTTGAGTTCCCACACGTGTTCGACCATGCGTTCGGTCTCGACCTGGGTGAGGTTGAGGCGGTATTCCCACAGGTCGCGGTTTTCGAGGCTGCGGTATTCCGACAACTTCTCCTGATAAGGCACCAGCGCGAACAGGCCGGGATAACCGCCCATCAGGCCTTTCCAGGCGTAGAGGATGCTGTTGTCGGAGCCTTCGATGTAGGCGCCGAAGTTGATCGCGTAGCTGAGCAAGGCGGTGTTGTTGCTTTGCACGTCGGCCTGGTCGATGCGCAGCAGGGTATGGCCGAACATCGACGACGGGCTGTTGAGGTAGGCCGCCGGGAAGATCATCACCGCGCTGTGGGGCGCAACGTCCTTGAACCACTGCTTGAATTCTTTGCAGTCGACAGCGGGCAGGTCGGCCAGGTGCAACTGGTCCTTGAGCCAGCGGGTGCGCGCGGGGTAAACGCATTGGGCGTGTTTTTCACCCAGGCTGGCCGGGGCGTAGAGGGCGTCGACCGTGGCCTTGAGTTCGGCGTCCGGGTGGTGGGCGCCGTCAGCGGCGAGGAAAAACTTTTTGTCGCTGACATAGCTGCGCCAGCCACTGATTTTTCCGGCTTCGTAGTGGCCCAAAGACAACCAGAAAGGGTCGTTGGCCAGTTGCTGCAAACGTTGATCATCGAGGTGCGGGGCCGCATGCAGCGGGGCGCAGGCGAAGAGAGCCAGGCAAGCGAGGCGTTTGAGCATGGGGGCTACTTAAGTCGGAATAAAAAAAAGACCCAAGGGGGACAGGTCGAAAAAATAAAACCCGCGCCTCGAAAGACGCGGGCGGATCGAGCTTAAGCCTGGGTAGCGTATTTCGCCAGACGGGCATCGCTTTTCAGTACAGCAATGGTGTTGTTGTGCACGTCGTCAGCGGTCACGTCAGCCTTGCTGAAGATCTGCTGGAAGTGCTCGTGGGTCACGGCAGCAAAGTGCTCGCGATCTTCAGGCGCAACGCCCAGTACCACAGCGTAGGTGGTCAGCGCTTCGCCGTTACCCTTGGCCATGTCTTCGGACAGCTCGTTCATCATGCCATTCATGGCAATCCACGATTTGCCGCCGTAAGTCAGGGCGCTGTTGGTGCTGCAACCGTTGGTGCCCGAGGTCATGCCGAAGGTGGCGTTACCCGAAGTACCGTTGGTGGTGGAAGCCAGGAAGTGAGCTGGAGTACCGCGCTGGCCTTCGAACAACATGTTGCCCCAACCGCAGTTCGGGCCACCTGGTGCTTCTGCCATTGCATTGAGGGAGACGACGGTGAAGAGAGTACCGAGAAGGATCCGTTTCATAGCTTTGTTCTCTATTGTGTGCAAACCAATGGACAAGGGTTCAGGCACTTCATAGCGCCCTAGGGATCGGTTATTAGTCCAACCCGCGCAGTTTGGAGTTTAGGCACGTTCCAAGGGTTCCGTGTGTTTTTATAAAACAATTCGCGATGTCGTGTTTTTTTTGCAGGACGCATCCCGCGTCTACGGCTTTCCCTCAAGCGCGCCTTGCCAGAGCGCGTAAGCGGGAGCCAGAATGCCGTCATCTGCCCCGCCTGATGTAAGGAAGCCCGATGCCTGATCCTGTTGCTGCCAGCTTGCGTCTAGCGCCCGAAGCGCTGACTCGCCCTTTCTCCGCTGAACAGTTCAGCTTCTCGACCACCAATGATTTGGAGCCCTTTCGCGGTGTGCTTGGCCAGGAACGTGCGGTTGAAGCCTTGCAGTTCGGTGTGGCCATGCCACGCCCTGGTTACAACGTGTTTGTCATGGGCGAGCCGGGTACCGGCCGCTTTTCGTTCGTCAAACGCTACCTGAAGGCCGAAGGCAAGCGCCTGCAGACCCCGGCGGACTGGGTCTATGTGAACAATTTCGATGAGCCTCGCGAACCGCGTGCCCTGGAATTACCGGGCGGCGGCGCAGCGGCGTTCATCAGCGATATCAACGGCCTGGTCGACAACCTGGTGGCCACTTTCCCGGCGGTCTTCGAGCACCCGACGTATCAACAACGCAAAAGCGCCATCGACCGTGCGTTCAACCAGCGCTACGACAAGGCGCTGGACGTGATCGAACGCCTGGCCCTGGAAAAGGACGTGGCGCTGTACCGTGACAGCACCAACATCGCGTTCACGCCGATGCTCGACGGCAAGGCGCTGGACGAGGCCGAGTTCTCGCAGTTGCCGGAAGCCGACCGTGAGCGTTTCCACACGGATATTTCCGAGCTGGAAGAGCGCCTCAACGAAGAACTGGCCAGCCTGCCGCAGTGGAAGCGTGAGTCCAACAACCAACTGCGCCAGTTCAACGAAGAAACCATCACCCTGGCCCTGCAGCCATTGCTCGCACCGCTGTCGGAAAAGTACGCGGAAAATGCGGCTGTCTGCGGTTACCTGCAAGCCATGCAGGTGTACCTGCTCAAGACCGTGGTCGAGCAACTGGTTGACGACGCCAAGACCGACGCCCAGGCGCGCAAGCTGCTTGAAGAACAGTACTGCCCGAGCCTGGTGGTCGGCCATCCGGTCAACGGTGGCGCACCGGTGGTGTTTGAACCGCACCCGACCTACGACAACCTGTTCGGCCGTATCGAGTACAGCACCGACCAGGGCGCGCTCTACACCACTTATCGTCAGTTGCGCCCAGGTGCGCTGCACCGTGCCAACGGCGGTTTCCTGATTCTTGAAGCCGAAAAAATGCTCAGTGAGCCGTTTGTCTGGGACGCCCTCAAGCGCTCCCTGCAGTCGCGCAAGCTGAAGATGGAATCGCCATTGGGCGAGCTGGGCCGCCTGGCCACCGTGACCCTCAACCCGCAGATGATCCCGTTGCAGGTCAAGGTCATCATCATCGGCTCCCGCCAGCTGTACTACGCGTTGCAGGACGCCGACCCAGACTTCCAGGAGATGTTCCGGGTGCTGGTGGACTTCGACGAAGACATCCCGATGGTCGACGAAAGCCTGGAGCAGTTCGCCCAGTTGCTCAAAACCCGCACCTCGGAAGAAGGCATGGCGCCGCTGACCTCGGATGCGGTGGCACGGCTGGCCACTTACAGCGCACGCTTGGCGGAACACCAGGGGCGCTTGTCGGCGCGCATTGGGGACTTGTTCCAGCTGGTCAGCGAGGCGGATTTCATTCGCCACCTGGCGGGTGACGAGATGACCGACGCCGGCCATATCGAGCGCGCACTCAAGGCCAAGGCCACGCGCACTGGGCGAGTCTCGGCGCGGATTCTCGACGACATGCTCGCCGGGGTCATCCTGATCGACACCGCCGGTGCGGCGGTGGGCAAGTGCAACGGGCTGACGGTGCTGGAAGTCGGTGACTCGGCCTTTGGCGTGCCGGCGCGGATTTCCGCCACGGTGTACCCCGGCGGCAGCGGTATTGTCGACATCGAGCGTGAGGTCAACCTCGGCCAGCCGATTCACTCCAAGGGCGTGATGATCCTCACCGGCTATCTGGGCAGCCGTTATGCGCAGGAATTCCCGCTGGCGATCTCCGCGAGCATCGCGCTGGAGCAGTCCTACGGCTACGTGGACGGCGACAGTGCGTCCCTCGGCGAGGCGTGCACCTTGATTTCGGCCTTGTCGAAAACCCCGCTCAAGCAGTGCTTTGCCATCACCGGTTCCATCAATCAGTTTGGTGAAGTGCAGGCGGTGGGCGGGGTCAACGAGAAGATCGAAGGCTTCTTCCGCCTGTGTGAAGCGCGCGGTTTGACCGGGGAGCAGGGCGCGATCATTCCCCAGGCCAACGTCGCCACGCTGATGCTCGATGAGAAGGTGCTGCAGGCCGTGCGTGCCGGGCAGTTCCATATCTATGCGGTGCGCCAGGCGGATGAGGCATTGAGCCTGCTGGTGGGCGAGGATGCCGGTGAGCCGGATGCAGAAGGTCAGTTCCCGGAAGGCACGGTCAATGCGCGCGTGGTAGAGCGTCTGCGGGCAATTGCCGAGATGATCAGCGAAGAGGACTTGAAAGAAGCGGAGAAAGAGTTGGCACAACAGGCGCTGGCGGAAGCCAAGCCGACTTGACCTGTGTAGTGAGCGGGCTTGCCCCGCGCTGGGCTGCAAAGCAGCCCTAATAGGACCGCTGCTCAGTGTCCGACAGGTTGCGTGGTTTGGGTTCGGGGCTGCTGCGCAGCCCAGCGCGGGGCAAGCCCGCTCACTACGGAGGGTGTCTTAGCCAAAAAATTGACTGGGGTCTGTAGAGCTAACGCCCGTTGGTCTCTACAACCTTGGTTTGTCGTGGTTTTCTTCTATTCTGAGCTCAAGGGATATCCACAGGAGTCGCTGGATAGAAACAGCCTCGCCCCAGGCGCAGGTTGAACACCGATCTACCGAGGGCCGCCGCCATGTCGCGCAACCTCTGCCTCACCCGCCAGTGCTTTGGCCTGGTCACCCGTATTGAATGTTCCATTCGCCCTCTTGCGGGGGATAACGGGATGTGGACCTTGTTGTTTGCCGCCGGAATGACCGGTGAACAGCCGTCCACCATCAAGTCCCAAGGCCCGTTTCCAGGGCCTTTCGTGGCGGAAAATATTCTCGAATCCATCGTGGACAGCCTGACCCTGCACGGCTATGAGCTGGCGGGCGATCCGCAGATCTGGTGCCTGCACATGCAGGCCCATCTGCGCCAACTCAACGGTGGGCATGACCAACTGGCCCTGTAGGCGCCGGTTACTTGCTCTCGGGCTTGTCCAGTTTGACTTCGAAGCCGTATTGCACGGTGCTCAGGTCGGTGCGCTGGTAACTTTCCAGGGTCGTCGGCTGGCCGTAGAAGTAATGCACGTCAAACATCGCCGTACCGTACTCCTCGGCGCGGTGGCTCACACCGAGGATTTCCTTGAGGTAGTTGCCGCTGGCGTCCTTGGCGTAGAAGCGCCAGCTGTCGGCAGGGAATTCCTTTTGGTCGACGACCAGCGCGTTGTCCTTGAGCGACAGTCCTTTAGGCAACTTGGCCACGTCTATCTCGGCTTTCTCGATGGTCGCCAGGAACAGCGGAATCGAACCCACCACATACGCCGGGTTTTCTGGAAACAGGTTGAGATCGTAGGTGAGGGTGCCGCGCGCCGGGTTCAGTTCGAAGGCCTCGGTCGGTAATTCGATCGGCTCGCCGCGTTCGCCTTTTTCGTCGGCGGTGAAGAAGGTCACCGGTGATTCGCTGCTGTTGCGCTCGCTGCCCACCAGGTCGTCATTGAAGGTGAACGGGTGGTCAAACACGATGTGCGCCGCGCTGGCGTCTTCGGCCGACTGGCTGATGGTGACGCTGTTTTTCAGCTGCTCTTCGGTCATGCTCGCGTCTTTGAGCCAACTGGCGGCGCCGTCGTCATACACGGTGACCGGCATCGGCAAGGCCTGTACGGTTTGTTGCAGGCTGTTCTTGTCGAAACGCAGCACCGGCAGGTCGAGGTCCTTGCGGGTGCGGGTAGCGGTGGAGAAATCCAGTACGTTGACCTGCAGGTTGTCGATCACACCATTGAAATACACCTTGGCGTAATGGCTGCTCTGCTTGTGTTCGAAGGCTTTTTGTTCATCGGTAAGCTGTTTTTCGAATGCCTCCGACCAGGCCTTCTGCTTTTGCATCTCGGCCAGTTGTTTCTCGTAGAACGCCACCTGCGCGCTGCTTTCATTGATCGAGCCCGAGCGCGTGAGGAATTGCCCGGTGCTGTCCCGTGCCTGTACCAGCAGCGGGTTGGGCGATTCATCGCCGACTTCCGGCGCCAACGCTTGGCTGTTGGTCAGCTCGATCTCGGCGTAATTTTTCTCCAGGAGCAGCAGCTTGAGGGTGATATTGCCTTCGGTACGCGTGTGGCCCACGTCCTTTTTCGACAGGTCAAACGTCAACACCTTGCCCGGCGCGATCACTTCGACCGTGCCCTTTAGGTTGACGGGTTGGGGCTGGCTCTTGTTTTCCGTCTCGATGCCGTCGATGAACGGGTAGGTCACCGTCAGGTCATCCGGGTTGGTCAAGTTGGAGCTGCTGGGGCTCAGTTGGATGCCGGGATCGGTTTCCGACCATTCCGGCTGGAAGGGGATGACCTTGTTGTTGCTCAAGGTGACCGACTGCCATTCCAGGCCATGGGGGAAGGGGAACTGGTCAGACGTATTGAACGTGAACGGGAAGACCGGTTGCAAGTCCGTCAAATAGTCGGAATGGGAGGTCTTGCGCAGCACGAACAGGCCATTGATGTAGGTGTCCACCAGCGCCTGGGGCGTGGGGTAGTGCTTGAGCAGCGCCAAGCTGTCTTCGCCGTATTCGGCTTCGATGGGCTTGGTGGCGAGCTTGGCCTGAGCCCGTTCCAGTAACAGCAAGGAACCGCCCAGATCGGCGATGGCGTCGCGCAGCTTGGGGTCCTGGATGCTGTCGAGGGACTGTTCGAACTTGGCGGTTTTCTCTTCGAGGGTCGCCTGCTTCTGCTCGTCGCTGGGGGAGCAGCCGCCGGCCAGCAGCAATGCCGCGCACAGGCCGATACTGGCCAAAGGGGATCGCACATCCATCATCTGAGTTTTTCCTGTCCGACGTCATCGAGCCGATTTATTGGGCTCGACACTAGCAGAAAAATTCCCTTACAGATGCCGCCCACGTCAGTTTTCTCGTGGTGACAGGTGTCTTGTGGCGGCTGGTATACTCGCCGCCATTTCTAGCCAAGCTGTGTGAGATCCAATGGAACGCTTTATCGAAAATGCTATGTACGCCTCGCGCTGGCTACTGGCGCCGATCTATTTCGGCTTGTCCCTGGGGTTGTTGGCGCTGGCGCTGAAATTCTTCCAGGAAGTGATTCACCTGCTGCCGAGCGTGTTCTCGATGGCCGAGTCCGAGTTGATCCTGGTGCTGCTGTCGTTGATCGACATGGCCCTGGTCGGTGGCTTGCTGGTGATGGTGATGATCTCCGGCTACGAGAACTTCGTCTCGCAGTTGGATATCGATGACAACAAAGAGAAACTCAACTGGCTGGGCACCATGGACTCTTCGTCGCTGAAGATGAAAGTGGCGGCGTCCATCGTGGCGATTTCGTCCATCCACTTGCTGCGCATCTTCATGGACGCCAAGAACGTCGATCCGCAGCACTTGATGTGGTACGTGATTATTCACATGACCTTCGTGGTCTCGGCGTTTGCCATGGGTTACCTGGACAAAGTCACCAAGCACTGATGCCCTGCGCCGGCCTTACTCCTCCACGAAGTAGTAAGGCTGGCGATTGATCGACATCTGCTTGATCACCTTGACCGGGGTGGTCAGGTCATCGGTATGGTCCAGCAATGCAACGTTGCCGGGCTTGGCACTGAGGTAGTTGTGCAACTGCGCCTCGGTTTGCAGGATCGGCAAATAGGCCTGCAGGTAAAACACGCTGGCCCCGGCGATGCGCTCGTTAGGCCGGAACAACACCACCTCCCTGCCTTCGTCTTTCAATGCCTGCACCTGGCTGATCACCGGTATAAACGAGTGGTGCGCGTCGGCTTTGGGCGCGAACCAGAAGGCCGCAATCAGGTAGCAACCGACGGCCAGGGTGAACACGCCGCCCACCAGGGTTCTGTGATGGGTGTGCAGTGCGGGTTTGTGAGTTTTCAGCCAGTCCAGCAATACCCGTGCGTATTCCGCAGCCAGTACGGCGGCGGCCGGAGTGAGTGCCATCAGGTACACGGTGCGCTTGCTCGATGCCAGGGTCAGCAGGGTGAACTGCGCCACCAGCCAGACACTGAAGAACAGGTGGTAGCGGTTGCGCATCAGGCTTTTACGGAAATGCCACAGGCCCAGGTAGACCAGGATGTTCCAGGGCAGGAACGCTTCGGGCAGCTTGGCGATGTAGTAGTAGAACGGCTCGTAATGTCCGGCCTCGACAAACGAGCCGCTGAACCGGCCGACGCTGTTGGTCAACACCACTTCGGCCACGGCCTGCAGCCCGCCGCGTTGGAACAGGAAACCCAACCAAATCACCAGCGGCACCAACGCCAATAAGGTAAACAGCGCAGGCTTGAGCCAATCGCCAATGCGCAGGCGCTTGTCCATCAGGCTGGTGATGGCCAGGTACACAAAAATCACAATGCCCGGCATCGCCAGGCCCAGCACGCCTTTGCTGAGCGTGGCGATCACCATCCCTGCAGTAAACAGTGCCCATGCGCCCGCGCTGGAGCCTTCACGATCGGGCCGCACGGCCTGGTAGAACGCCAGCAACGCGGTGGTCACGCCGAGGGTAAGCAGCGAGTCTTCACCCACGCCGCGCACATTGCCCCAGTAGCTGGCCATAGTCGCCAGGATCAAGGCCGCACTGAACGCCAGCGTCTGCGGTCGACCGAACCTGCGCAGCATGCCATACAGCAGCATCACGCTGAACAACCCGGCAAATGCCGACGCCAGGCGCACGGCCCAGGTGGTGCCGCCGAACAGGCGAATCGCCCCGGCATCGATCCACAGGCTCAGGGGCGGTTTTTCCAGGAAGGGCTCACGGAATAACTGAGGAACAACCCAGTTATTGTCCAGGTGCATGGCCATGGCGATGCCGGCCACGCGGGCTTCGGTGGAGCCTTGCAGCTCATGGTTACCGAGGGCAAAGAAGAACAACAGACCAGCCAACAGGAGCAGGAGGGGAGCGGTACGCGTCATGGGGTGTGGCTACCGAAGCAGGGGGGCGCTCGGGGGAACGGCCCGCAATCAGTGAGTATAGGGAGGCGATTCTTAATATTTGATGAACAAACAACAGATTGAAGGCGCTGGGCCAGGGGGATCACCCCCTGGCTTCGCTGGAGGCGCTAAGAGGCTTTGACTTTAAAGCGGCTCAGCCCTTGCTGCATGGCGTTGGCCCGTTCCGACAGGTTCCGCGCGGCCACTGCGCATTGCTGGGAGTTGGTCTGATTTTGCTGAGTGACTTCATCAATTTGCTCCAGCCCGATACTGGCCTGTTGCAAGCCGGAGGCCTGTTCACTGGAGGCTTGGTAGATCAATGAGACCAGACTGGAAACCGTGCTGGTGCCGGTCACGATGTTTCTCAATGAATCGGCCGTGCGCCCGGCGATAACCATGCCACGCTGCGTTTTGGTCGAAGAGTCCGCAATCAGCGCCGCTGTTTGCTGGGCTGCTTCGGCGCTACGGGCGGCGAGGCTCCTGACCTCATCGGCTACCACTGCAAAACCTCGGCCCAACTCCCCGGCGCGTGCAGCCTCGATTGCAGCGTTCAAGGCCAGCAGGTTGGTTTGGGCGGCGATGTTGTCGATGGTAGTGATGATGGCGGTAATGTCTTTACCCGAGTTGTCGATCTCCGCCATGGCGGCTATCAATTCACTCATCAGCTTGTCACTTTCACCTGCGTCGGCTCGCGAGGCTTGGGATTGCTCGTCGGCTTTTTTGGCGTTGGCAGCGTTGTCGGTGGTTTGCGCCGCCATTTGGGTCATGACAGCACTGATTTCGGTGATGGACGATGCCGAGTTGGATGCGCCGTCGGACAACGACTGGCTCAATTCGGTGACCTGTGCGGAGCTGCCGGTGATCTGCGTTGCACTGGCCTGCACTTGGGAAATCAACGCGTTCAAGTTGCCGACCATTTTTTCCAGCGATTTCCCCAACGTGTCGTTGGGGGAGGATAGGCGTACTTCCAGGTCCAGGTCTCCCTCGGAAATGCGCTCGGCTACACGGACCTGGCGCTGCAGGCTTTCCGACATATCGTTCAAGGCGAAGGACAATTGGCCGACTTCATCTTCGGATTTTTGCACCAGGCGATGAGAGAAATCGCCCAGGCTGATGTTGGCGGCCAAGGCGGCGGCTTCACGTATCGGGCCGACGATTTTTGCGGTGGCAAACCAAAGAGCAAGCAATGCCGCTACCGAGATGAGTACGCCGACCGAAACCTGCCATACGCTGCTCTTGAAGCCGCGAGATTGCAATTCCTTCTCCAGGGCAAGGGCCTGGCTCATGACCACGGCCTTGGGCAAGTGGATCAGTATGGCCCAGGGTTTGTCGGTGCGGCCCAAGGGGATGGGCATCTGCACCTCGATTTCCTGGGACTCTTGATTGAGTCGGCTATCGCCCTGGCCTTTCTGCACATTGGCCAGCACCTTATCCCAGGTGTTGGGCAGCAACCCCTTCAGTGGCTGGCCGATCAGTTCCGGCCGTTTGCTGTCGGCCACCACCAGCCCTTGATGGCTCACAATCGACACGGAGCCTTTACCGCCGTACAGGTCGGCAGACATTTGCTCGCTGAGCTTCTGTATAAACGAAATGTCGAAATCAGCGCCGACGACGCCGTAGAAAGTGCCATTGGCAGTGATTGGAACCGACAGCGTGGTGAGCCACACGTTTTTGCCTTGCACCACGTAGGGAATGGGGTCCAGCACGCTTTCCTTCTGGGTATCCCGAGGGCCGGAGTACCAGCCGCCCTTCAATACACCGTTGGGGTGGCGTGTGTCGGAGTCATACTCGACCAGCGGTTGTACCGCGATGTGGCCATCTGCGCTGCGCGTCCAATAGGGGGTGAAGCGGCCGGTCAATGGGTTGTTGCCGCCTTCATTGTTACGAAAGGCTTGATCCTGGCCGTCCAGTGCATCCGGCTCCCAGCATGAATACGTGCCGTTGAAGTCCGGGTTGTCTTTGAGCACGCTGAGCAACATCGCATTGATATGATCACGGCCTAATGTCAGCGAACTGTGTGCATTTTTGCTGGCGCCCAGTGTGTTGGCCAAGGTACGAGCCGAATCCAGGGCCGTCTGCAGTTTGGCCTGTATGGCGTTGGCGCGGGACTCCGCCAGGTTTTGCATTTCGCGGATGGTGGCGCTTTCAATCAATGTTGAAACTTCGGTGCCCACATAGGCTTGATTGGCATTTGAAGAGTACAGCCCATACAACACCAGACTCGCACATGAGATAAACAGGCAGAGTCCGGCGGTGAAGCAAATTCGAGTCTGCAATGAGTTGAATTTCATGGTATTTCCCGCCCACGCTAATAGTTGTCGACATAATCGGATGTCGACATTCCAATATATTTTTCACGCAAGGCTTAGTGCTTGATCATGTGCTGCTTAGGCATCGGAATGCTGTACAGCTGTAGAGTGCTTAACTCTGTGTATGCGTATCTTCATCGCGCCATAAACGCTCGGTATTTTTAAAGCCATAACGCTGTGACGGCACGCGCGCAATAATTTTATCGGTCTGGGTGGGGTCGCTCAAATCGATTGTTTTGGGTGTGATGTAGATGTTTAGAACCGGCAAGAAGAATAATTTGATCTTGGGCGTCAACAGGGAGTGGGCATGTTGCTCAATGACGACACCAATTGTGCCGCTTTTTAGTTGAACGATGGACCCGACAGGGTAAATACCCACAGCCTTTAAAAACGCCCGAAACACCTCATCATCAAAATGCCCTTCCCACGTCGACATTTGCTGGATGGCAACGGCGGGATCCCAGCCTTGATTGTAAGAACGGTCCGACGTGACGGCGTCATAGACATCACACACAGCGGCCATCCGAGCGAAAAGGCTGATCTGTTCGCCTGCCAACCGATCCGGGTAACCAGTGCCGTCGAACCGCTCGTGGTGATGCAGGCATACATCCACGACCATTTCGCACACCTGCGATGTGCCCAGCAGGGTTTTCTCACCTTCCAGCGGATGGGTACGCATCAGTTGCAATTCGTCATCGCTCAGCCGACCTGGCTTGTTCAGCACGGCACCGGGTATGGCCATCTTGCCGATGTCGTGCAGCAGGCCGGCCAGCCCGACCCTGCGCACCATTGCGGCGGGTAGGGCAAGTTGATTGGCCAGTGCAATCATCAGTGCGCACACGGCGACCGAATGCATGTAGGTGTAGTCGTCGAGGCTTTTCAGGCGTGCCAGGCTGATAAACGCATTGGGATGGCGTGCGATCGAACTTGAAATATCGTCGACCAGTGTACTGATGTGTTCAAGCTCCAGGGCTCGGCCCATGCGAGCGTGGCTGAACATCTCGACCACGGCGGTCTTGGCTCGGGCGCAGATGGCCTGTGCAGTGACCAGCTCCTCTTGCATGGAGGTCGAGGTTGTCGGGGGGGCGGTGACGTCCTGCGGTGGGGTCGTATCAGGCAAGGGGACCGAGTGGGTAGGCTGTACGCCGCAGCCCAGGGCGCATTGGATAGCCGACTGCGCGTTACGCGCGCGGTCCCGCCAGAAAGGTCTTGCCTCGCTGTCTGGCGCCAGATGGTAGAACTCATTACATTTCAACATGATATTACCTCTGTTGATTTGTTCTTATACGTTTCTTGCGAGCCTCCTTGGCTTGGGTGTTGTCGGGCTAACGCTTCAGTTCGGATGTGCAGCCTTGATGCGCGTAACAACGCGCCCGGCAAGGTCGTCGGGGCGAAACTTGGCCAGGAAGTCATCGGCGCCCACTTTCTTGACCATGGCTTGGTTGAACCCGCCGGAGAGCGAGGTGTGCAGCACAATGTGCAGCTTGGCCATGCGCGGGTCGTTACGGATTTCGGCGGTCAGGGTATAGCCGTCCATCTCTGGCATTTCGATGTCGGAGATCATCATTAGAAACTCCTCCTCCGGCTTGCGCCCCTCGTCGAGCATGGATTGCAGGTAATCAAGCGCTTGTCGACCGTCATTTAAGGCAACCACCTCGACACCCACGGTTTCCAAGCAGCGTGTCACCTGTTTACGCGCGACGAGGGAGTCATCCACGGTCAGGACACGCAAGTGCCTGGCCCGCAGGGTGACGTCGTGATCCACCACGCCGCTGGATATTTCCTCGGACGAGGGCGATATTTCAGTCAGTACTTTTTCAACGTCAATAATCTCGACCAAACGATCATCCGCGCGGGTCACGGCCGTCAGGTAATTGTGTTCACCACTGCCCTTGGGCGGTGGATGAATGTCTTCCCAGTTCAAATTGACGATGTGCTCAACCGCATAGACGAGGAAACCTTGAACGCGGTTGTTGTACTCCGTAAGTATAATAAAAGCATTTTCCTGGTCTTGTACGCCTGGCAGTCCAGTGGCCATGGCGAGGTCTAGAATAGGAATGCAGGCGCCTCGAATATTGGCAACGCCACAGATATTGTTATTAGACTTTGGTAGTAGAGATAACTTTGGGCAACGTATAACTTCTCGAACTTTAAAAACGTTGATCCCGTACAGCTGGAGGTTGTTGAACCTGAAGAGTAGCAGTTCAAGCCGGTTCTGACCGACCAGTTGTGTGCGACTGTTAACGGATGCCATTACACCTGTCATACACACTCCTTTAACTCGGCTGGTAGCGTTGATACCGTAATGACACTATCCTATGTAGGGCTATGTAAAAGATATGTGAAAATAAATAAATCTTAGGTTTATCGTTAAAGCGATATGAGATTAATTGATTGTCTATTCGGATGAGTGTTTGAAATAGTTAGTTGGCTAACTTATTGGTGCTATTGTTGAGAACGATTTAGAACGGCAGTTTCATACTGCGTGTGTTGTCCGTTCAGTACAGGACGCGTCATTTAACTTTGTTAAGCGGCGGCTGTGCAGCGGGCCGCTGCGGACACTCAGCGCGCCCCTCGTGCTGTAGCGGACATCGGCTTGCTGCTGGGCTTTTTGTCCCCAGATGTGCGGGTTTTTTTGCACGGACGTCGACGTACTGGCGGTGTTGGTCGGCGTCGCGCTATGTGCGCACTTGATCATCATCGCCAAGCCATGGCCGTCGAGCGTATTTCGCCTATTTCAATCGGACGCCGCAGTCGACCGTGGCTCGCATTTTTGACAAATCCGTCCACGAGCCGAGGATATGGGCCGCTCGCTGCTTGATCAGCTAAGTGGGTCCCTGCGTGATCACCACCTGGGCATTGATACGGCCAACCTGATCGGCCATTCCCTCGGCGGGTGTCTGGTTATCAGTCGCTCGAAACACCTCGCCGCCGCACGCACTCGCCGTCAATGACCTGTAGCCGATGGCTGCCGCTGTCATCACCTGGAATGCCCGCGCGCTTGGAACTCACAAACCTTGCGAAGCCCAATAAGCGCTGAAGCCCTGCATTTACTGGATTTCAGGCACAAAAAAAAGACGTCCAAGGACGTCTTTTTTCGTTGAAGTGGTGGAGCCGGGGGGATTGAAAATCTATACATAACCTATTGTTTTAAATAACTTTACTGAGCGGTTTATTTTTAAGTGCCCCCATAAGTGCCCCCGTACACGCATTTCCGATGAGCGGCTATTTGAGGAGTTGAACTGGCGTCCTGAATTATCGCTCTGCGACCGGGCGAGGTCAGTCAGCCACCGGCGAGCATTCAATGGAGTTGGTCGTGTACAGCCATAACCTCGGTTATCTGGCTACGAGGGTTTGAGCCCAGCTCACACCGGGCGCTGGGTAGATGTCAGGTCACGTAGTTGGGTTTTTTCAGCGGTAGCGCACCATCGGCTCATCTAGGATGATTTGAGCTGAGGTGCGATATGAGACACTCGATGGTTACCTGTCACAACTGTGGCAAGGCGATGGTTCCGAGAGCGTCATATAGCCGTGGTTTCTGGGGGTATTCGCTTTCTTCCAATCATTGCCCCTTTTGCCTGAGTGAGAACTGGCACGGCGGAAATCCTGGGTTAGGGGCTCGACTGTTCGCTTTGGTTGGCCTGGCTCTTGGTGTTCTGGCCTGCGTTTTGGTAGGAGCGTTTCTGTTCAAAGTGCAGTGGTGGCTAGGCGTCGAAGGGCAGTTGCCTTTACTGACCCTCGGAATCTGCGCCGTGTCGGTTGGCGCGGGATATCGTTTTTATAACTGGTTCGTGGCTTGCTGATAAGCAGTATTTTATCCTGCGTGGTAGGCAACAGACGGCCATAAAGAGACATTCATGTGCGTCGGTATGCCCCTAGCCGAAGCGATCAATTGTTTGACCTATTTGAGCTTTCACCCAACAGCACCTTAAGAACCTAGTTTTGAATATCAAGGGCCAGCCATGCATGCCAGAAATCGGTATGTGTCTGACTGAATACGAAGCTTGCTAGTGGGTTGAACCTCCCACGTCAGGGTCATCACCTCGTTAGCCTTTCCAGACCATCCGCAAGGAATCGCAATGTAATTAGCATCAAACAATTTCTGAGGCCGCAACTGCCCCGTGCTGAATGCCGACTCTTCAGCGCTAATTCCGGCTTTTTCCCAGCGTGCTTTCGCGTATTTATCCGATAGCCTCTTGCGTGTACCTACGAGGACGAAGACGGCCGCTGCTTCAGGACGAGCGTCCTTATAGGCACATAACTTTCTCAAATCATGCTCGACTGCGTCCTCAGTCAACTGATCTTCGGCAAGCAAGGTCTTCAACTCAAAATATCCCCAAGGAGAACCGCCAATTCGATCAATGATCACATCGGGAATGCAGCGGCCAAGTGTTGGATGCTCGAGAGCCTGCTTGTTATTCCTTACCAAGTCAGGGGAGG
Organism: Pseudomonas fluorescens group sp.; assembly: GCF_020093335.1. NCBI lineage: Bacteria > Pseudomonadati > Pseudomonadota > Gammaproteobacteria > Pseudomonadales > Pseudomonadaceae > Pseudomonas > Pseudomonas fluorescens group sp. The sequence continues at coordinate 235,746 of NZ_JAIOKW010000007.1, forward strand.
GTAGGTGAGGTGTGAGCAGTTTGACGATCAATTGCTGTACTGAAGCTTCTGCCTGATGCGCGTCCTTCGAGCCGCCCACAAGGCCGTTTTCAGATATAACGTGGTGCGGGAGCTGGTTGTGCAGGATGTTGATCAGCCGCGGCCCATGATGGATGAGGCGTCTAGGATTCATATTTTAGTAACTGCGTATCAACTTCGAGGAGTGCTGCGTCCACGCCACATTCTCCTGCAGCCGTCTTCTTGGATACGTAGTTCCAGACTGGATGCAGATCGCTGTCGAACGCCACCAATGCAAACGAACCAGCAGGATGCAGTCCGGCTCCAGGTGGGTAGTGCTCAATCCACACCGTACGCCGCACGACCTGGCTAATGAAATCTTCGTGATCAGCTCGAAATCGCCACCAACGCCTAGGAGCAACAAGGTGATCCAATCCGACATCTTCTTGCAACCGCTCGATGGCCGCCACAAGGATTTGCTCCACCGCGTTGGTCACCGACGTACCGTAATATTCGAGAAGCTGACTGCAGAGGACAACCAACCCGCTTGGTCGTACCCAGACCCGTAGGAAGCACGTACCCTCCGAACCAAACCCAGGAAACCTGAAGCGTAGGTACTCTTTGTAGACCGGTTCAGTCTGATTCTTCTTCATGTAGCCTGATTCCATATCTGTCCCGTGCGCGGCTGCGCGCTATCGGCTAGTCGTCAAATTTTGCACATAGCACACTTTACCGAGTTAGAGCACAAGAACCAAAAACAGACGCTGCGGTAGGCGTTTGTGGACGATACTTCCTTCCCATTGCAGCCTGTAGGGGTGGCGAAAATCGGCCAGGAGCCGCCCTTCAGAGATGGCTGCTCACCCTTCGCTACCGGCCGAAATAGACCCGAATCTGACCTAGAGGCGTCTACCAAGCAAAGCTGATCGCAAAGACGTACCTCGGATGGCATTGCGATTAGTCGCATGGCATTATGATATCGGCGAATCTATTTGCTATGAGGTCCCGCTTAAATAATCGGTCCACCATGGGGATTTCCGCCATTTCGGGACGCGATACCAAATCCAAGCTTTCAAGGAATGAGAATGCCATTAAGCGATGAGCAAATTCAGGAATGTCACCAGAGATATCTGCGGGAATATGACAGGTACTCAAAGATGGCAGATTTGGTATATCAAAAATGTATAGAAATCGTACAGAAAAAATTAACTGTGCGTGCAACCGTTCAGCGGCGCGCGAAGAATCCAAAGAGCTTTTTCGACAAATTGCGAAAGGCAGAGCTTCGGAATAGATATAACAGTGTTGATGAGGTTTTTGAGAGGATCAGTGATTTAGCCGGGGTGCGAATCGCAACCTATTTAGAATCAGATCGTCAAAATGTTGTTCAGGAAATAAGGCAGGCCTTTGTCGGAAGAGACGGCGGTGAGCCAGATATTGATGTAAAAGATCGCGCAGAAGTAGGGAGGCATTACCGAGCAACTCACTGCCAAGTATATTTAATTGAAGAAGACTTCGCAGGTACAAACTCTAACCTAGACGGTACTACATGTGAGATTCAAGTCTGTAGCTTGCTCGCACATGTTTTCAATGAAATTGAGCATGATCTTCAATATAAACCGCTAAGCGGTGAGCTGTCTGACGCGGAGAGGGAGTTCATAGACCAGTTAGGGCTGCTGACGAAGGCGGGTGACCTAACGATCAAAAGACTTCTGACCGATACGGATGAGCGTCTTACTCATCGAACTGGCGCATTTGATGACGTCCATGATTTTGTAGCGCGTATGAGAAAGGAGCTAGAAGTCGGAACCGGGTTTTCCGCCAATGCTGGACAGCTATTTGAAGAACTAGAGGCGTTAGGAATTAATTCGCCTGGAGGGATTCATAATGCGATCTGCCCCGGCGGAGAAAATCTTAAGGAAACTGTCCAGACAGAGTTTGATCGCCTTCTCAGATTTGCCGAGGAACAAAATGTGGATATATTAGAGAGGGATAGTTCAGACTTGCTCTTGGCTGGGTTATTGAAAAATAAGGTTGACGAAGTTTTAGCCAGGCATCCTATGGGAAGAGCCAAAGGACGTCCAACGCGACTTGCACAGATAGCTAAGCTTTACAATCAGATGCCGTAAGATTTTCCTATAAACCTCATAAAGCCGATAGAGCATGTAGCCATTGAGCGAATGGGAATACATTTTTTAGGAGTAAGCATGAAATAACGGGGGTATCTATTGTGCATCCTTTGTACGTGATATTTTCCTGCGTCTGCCCTATCGTCATCTGTCGTCTATCTAGTGCACGGCAGATCGATAGTGTCAGCCGGCCAACTCAAATTTTGTTAGATTTCCGACGATAAAATCGTCTGAAATCGAATTTGGGGTGCTCAGCGATCGGTCACCATTTGGCTCTTACAAAGCAGAGAGCCTTGGTCATGAGCAAAGAAGCAAAAACTATAGTCACCCTGCTGGATCAGCAGTACGAGCAGCTGCTTACGGACGCGAGATGCCTGGCCGCAAGCTATATGGATGCGTCCATGAAGATATACAAAAAGACCGAGGTTAAATCTGTCGTGGCTGCCGTTTCAATCAAGCAAACGAGCCCGAATGCGTACTCGATCTACTGGTGCAAACTGGTGCCACTGCAAGTGCAAAAAAACAAGTTCGCGCCCCTGACTATTCCCAAAGGTTGAATCGCCCCGGATTCTCTAGTGGCCTCTATTGGCCCTTGGAACCTGCGCCGTGTCGGTGGCTGCGGGATATCGGTTTTACAATTGGTTTGTAGACTGCTGACAAGAGATTTCTGTCTAGGAATGGTAAGCGTCTGCCAAAGTCACCTTGTATGACTCAGAACGGTATAAGCAGTCCTTCAGAAAGCCGTAGGACGGCTGATAATCCATGGCCTGACCTCATCCGGCGTCATGAAAAGCCTCGTTTATCGCG
>NZ_JAIOKW010000080.1:0-3303 GCF_020093335.1 Pseudomonas fluorescens group sp.
ACTTTCATCGCCCCCGCACCGCCCCGCACCATGGCCGCCACCTGCATAAACCCAATAACAACAGGTCCTTACGCCATGAGTACTTTCCACCCGCGCCGGCTGCTGCTGGCCACCGCTGTCGCCAGTCTTGCCCTGCCCGTCGTCGCCGAAGAACACGGCTTTCTCGAAGACGCCAGCGCCAACCTCAACCTGCGTAACTTCTTCTTCAACCGCAACTTCACCAACCCCACCAAAACCCAGGGCGGCGCGCAGGAGTGGACGCAGAGTTTTATCCTCGATGCCAAGTCCGGCTTTACCCAAGGCACCCTGGGTTTCGGTGTGGATGTGCTCGGTCTGTACGCGTTGAAGCTGGATGGCGGGCGCGGCACCGGGGGGACCCAACTGTTGCCGCTGGACCGTGACGGCCGCCCCGCCGATGAGTTCGGGCGTCTGGGCGTAGCGTTCAAGGCGCGTATTTCCAAGACCGAAGTGAAGGTTGGCGAATGGATGCCGGTGCTGCCGATCCTGCGTTCGGACGACGGCCGCTCCCTGCCGCAAACCCTGCGCGGCGGCCAGATAACGTCCAAGGAAATAGACGGCCTGACCCTCTACGGCGGCCAGTTCCGCGCCAACAGCCCGCGTGACGACAGCAGCATGACGGACATGTCGATGGTCGGTAAAACCGCCTTCACCTCCGACCGTTTCAACTTCCAGGGCGGCGAATACGCGTTCAACGACAAGCGCACCCAGATCGGCCTATGGAACGCGCAACTCAAGGACATCTACAGCCAACAGTTCGTCAACTTGATCCACAGCCAGCCCATCGGCGACTGGACCCTGGGCGCCAACCTCGGCTTTTTCTACGGCAAGGAAGACGGCAGCGCCCGCGCCGGCGACCTGGACAACAAGACCTGGTCCGGCCTGTTCTCGGCCAAATACGGCGGCAACACCTTCTACGTCGGCCTGCAAAAACTCACCGGCAGCAGTGCCTGGATGCGCGTCAACGGCACCAGCGGCGGCACCCTGGCCAACGACAGCTACAACGCCAGCTACGACAACGCCCAGGAGAAATCCTGGCAAGTGCGCCACGACTACAACTTCGTCGCCCTCGGCGTGCCTGGCCTGACCCTGATGAACCGCTATATCAGCGGCAGCAACGTGCACACAGGTTCAATCACCGACGGTAAGGAATGGGGCCGCGAAAGCGAACTGGGCTATACCGTGCAAAGCGGCAGCCTGAAAAACCTGACCGTGCGCTGGCGCAATTCCAGCATGCGTCGCGACTACAGCAACAACGAGTTCGATGAGAACCGGTTGATCGTCAGTTACCCGGTCAGTCTGTTGTAAAGCCGACTGACAGCTTGGAGGGAACGTTTTGGCGCGGGCGGCCACTGTCCATGGGCATGAATAACACCGGTCTCTCAACGTAGGATCACCCATGGACGTTTCGAACGGCCTTACCCGCTCTCCCTCGCCCCTTGCGCACGGCAACGTGCGCGTATCGCAAGCCCCCGTAGCGACCTTTGACGACCGTCACTACGGGCTCGCCAAACCACCCCATCTAAAATTTCACACGGTCCCGCCGATCCAGGCCCATCAACATGTGTTTCTGAATGACGGCAATGTGAAAGCCAGTGGGCAATCCTTATGGGAACAAGGTTATCCCTCCCCCCTCAACCAACGCCTGGTGCTTGAAACCGGCGATCAGGCGGACCAGGTCCACATCAGCCAAACTCACTACGGTCAATTGAATATTCGGGTCAACGACCAGTTGTACCACTTCGCCAGCCACGATAAAGAAGGCCAAGCGTTGAAGTTCCACCTGAAAACCCACGGCGGCAATGACAACGTGAGCATTGACGCCAACGTCATGCAGCCCATCACGATTGAAACCGGTGACGGCGATGACTGGGTCAGGGCCGGTGGCGGCTATACCCGCGTGTTCGGCGGCAACGGTAACGATGTCGTGCGCCTGGGCAGCGGCATGGGATACGCCGAAGGCAACGACGGTGACGACATCATCATGGGCGGCCCCGGCGATAACGTGGTCTATGGCAATAATGGCAATGACCGCCTCTATGCCGGTGCGGGCCCCCGCCACAAAAAGAGCTATATGGACGGTGGCAATGGCAACGACCAGCTCTACGCCGGCAACGGCCATACCGTCTTGCAGGGTGGCACCGGAAATGATCGGTTGATCGGCCACGACCAGACGACCTTCTACACCGGCATCGGCGCCGATACCGTCATCGCCAATCGCCCAGGCGACGCGATCTACGCTAAAGCCAGCGACACGATCAAGCACCTCAATGGATCGGTGTTGACCGCTGTATCTGCCCATGACGGCCCGATCCTGGGTGTTGTGATCAACGGGTCTGCCGACTTCATCCAACGCGTCGAAGACGACTTGGCGTTACTTCGCACCTCCCCCCAAGGCCAGCAGATGCTCGCCGAGATGGAGGCCGTTGCGCTGCGCAATGGCGCCCCGGTGACAATCGTGGAAGACCCGAGCGACACGGAGTCCAGCTACGTCTATGGCAGCCAGGAACTCAAGGCGTTGCTGCAGGACGAACGCGCGCCCGTGTCCGACGAGGATCCAAAATGGGGATTCATGATCAACGGTGTGCCGGGGTCTCGTGCGGACCGCGCTCAGATTCACTACAACCGGTCACACTTGAACGTATTGGCAGGCGTGACTCAGCTGCCCATCGTCGGGCTCTACCACGAAATGGTCCACGCCTATAACGCCGGCAATGGCACAACCTTCACAGGCACCACGCCGGAAGACGTTGAAGGCCAGCCCCACGACATCCACAACAGTGAACGCCAAGCAGTGGGGCTGCCCAATACCGCGCAACCGTTTGATTTCGACAATGACCCGGCCACCCCACCGACCGCGAGCAACCCCAAGGCCTTCACCGAAAACGCCTTGAACGAAGAAATGGGTAGGCCACTGCGCAAACAATACGCAGGATGAACCCGATGGCGTTTGTCAGCCCATCGGCGACTGGACCCCGGGCGCCAACCTCGGCTTTTTCTGCGGCAAGGAAGACCGCAGCGCCCGCGCCGGCGAACTGGGCTGCCCACGTACAGCCACGTCCTGACTGATCGCGGCTGCTTTTGTAGCAACTGGCCTCAATTGGAATAGGAACATTTAGCTGTGCTCGCTCGACAGAAGGATAGGTGCGCCTGCGCGGTAAATGCTGGCGACAAAGATCACATAATCTGACAGAAAGGTGACCGCCCGTGAGCGCAATAAACCCACCTCAAAACCACTCTATGCCACCATCCCCCCACCCTTCTGCCAGCAATCACCCCTCTGAC
>NZ_JAIOKW010000081.1:0-2430 GCF_020093335.1 Pseudomonas fluorescens group sp.
AAAAATCACTTCCGAACGCGATGAGCTGGGGAATGTTACCCGCTACGAATACGCCGACGGCTTGCACCTGATCAGCCGTCGCCTCAACGCCGATGGCAGCCAGGTCAACTACCGCTACGACAACGTGCGTTTGTTGCTGACCGAGATCGAAAACGAGGTTGGCGAAACCTACAAGCTTGATTACCACGCCAACGGCCTGATCCAACAGGAGATCGGCTTTGACGGTCAGCGCACCGCTTACGTTTACGACCTCAACGGCAATCTTCAGGAAAAGACCGAACACGGCGATGACGGCAGTCAGTTGGTTACCCGCTACGAGCGCGACCATGCCGGTCGGCTCGTAAGAAAAACCCTGCCTGATGGCAACAACGTTGATTACGCCTACGACCGCCAGGGCAACCTCCTCAGCGTCGAAGATGGCCATTGGGCCCTGGCTTACGAATACGACGCCCAAAACCGCCTCACCGCCGAACACCAAGGCTGGGGCACCCTGCGCTACGGCTACGACAACTGCGGCCAACTAACAAACCTGCGCCTGCCCGACAACAACCGCCTCACCTTCAACCACGACAAAGGCGGCCACCTGGCCACCGTCGAACTGAACGGCGAGATCCTCACTTCGCATCTCTACAAAGCCGGCCAGGAACACCAACGCCAACAAGGCCAACTGATCAGCCACTACCACTATGACGACCAGCAACGCTTGCACGCCCACGCCGTCACCCAACCGGAATACACCCTCTACCAACGCCATTACGACTACGACAAATCCGGCAACCTCACCCGCCTGCTCGACACCCGCAAAGGTGAACAGCACTACCACTATGACCCACTAAGCCGCCTCACCCGCGCCAACCACTCCCAAGACGAGCCAGAACGCTTCGGCCACGACCCCGCCGGCAACCTGCTCATGCAAGACCGTCCCGGCCCCGACATCGTCGCCGGCAACCGCCTGATGATCCAAGGCGACCACCACTACGACTACGACGCCTTCGGCAACCTCATCCGCGAACGCCGCGGCAAAGGCCACGCACTTGTCACCGAATACCGCTACGACTGCCAGCATCGGCTGATCGGCATCACCCAACCTAACGGCCAGACCGCCAGCTACCGCTACGACCCGTTTGGGCGGCGTATCAGCAAAACCGTCGACGACGTAACCACCGAGTTCTTCTGGCAAGGCGACACACTCATCGCCGAACACCATGCGGACCGTCACCGCAGCTACCTCTATGAACCGGACAGCTTTCGTCCACTGGCTCTACTGGAAGGATTCGGCCCAAAAGAAACCAAGGTCTACCACTACCAACTTGACCACCTCGGCACCCCACAAGAACTCACCGACACCGAAGGAGAAATTGTCTGGTCCGCGCACTACCGCGCATACGGCGAAATCACCCGGCTCGACATCGGAAAAATCGACAACCCGCTGCGCTTCCAGGGCCAATACTTCGATCCAGAAAGCGGGCTGCACTACAACCGCCATCGCTACTACCATCCGGATATTGGTCGGTACCTGACACCGGATCCAGTGAAGCTGGCGGGTGGGATCAATGCGTACCAGTACGTGCCCAACCCTACAGGATGGATAGACCCGTTGGGGTTGAATAACTGCCCTGGAGAAGACGGGTGTGGGGCGGAGGTGAGTGCTAAGGATCCGGCCAAGTCGACAAAAGTGGATCCAGGAGAAGCTGAACTACCTAAAACTGGGGGAGCTGAGCGAGCAGCTAAGTATTCCTCAAACTGGAAGGTAGCAAGCTTAGATGAAAACATCGTCAAGTTTGCCGGCACTGACCCAATCGTGACGACGACAGACAAAGGCAAGAAAATCTACAAGAACCCTGCAAATGGCGTTGAAATTGTAGAGGACCTCAATGGGGACTACTTCAGAATCCATGACCCATCACAGCCGGGAAAAAGGCGCTACTTGAGTCTTGAAGGCGTGGTCCCTAACAACAAGACATCCCCTTCAGGAAAGCAAATCGGTAGAACGCAAAGCGAATACAATGAAGCCACCCACTTTAATAAAAAGGTACACAAAAAATGAAAGTAATCTGTACCCCACTTACCTTAGAGGCCATGAGTTTATTAGACGTAGACGACTGCCCGGACTCTTTACTCGAAAGCGTTACGCTCACCCACGAAGAGTACGAACAACTTCTACAGTCAGGCGCGCTAGAAGCAATAAACACCACGCTGGGAAAAATAATTGACGACTACGAAGACGAAGTCATCTACAACCTTGAGGAGCTCAACAAAACCTTAGCGATCCTCAATAACCATCTGACGCCCGAAAACTCATCTACTATAAAAAAATTAATCGATCTAAACACCCTTGCGATCAAAAACCGAACAGGCCTCTTTTTCTTCTTCTAGCTTTTTACGTATCCCGCATTAATCCCCCTCACCCCCACGCCACCACCAACAACC
>NZ_JAIOKW010000082.1:0-2360 GCF_020093335.1 Pseudomonas fluorescens group sp.
GTAAGCGTCTGCCAAAGTCACCTTGTATGACTCAGAACGGTATAAGCAGTCCTTCAGAAAGCCGTAGGACGGCTGATAATCCATGGCCTGACCTCATCCGGCGTCATGAAAAGCCTCGTTTATCGCGTTGAGCAAAGTAGCCCTTATAGGCGCGTCACCCTCTCACCTACCAATCCTCAAATACCCGAAAGTCATTCTCTCGGGCATTTGAGCATCCGGTAAAAAAACTTGTAACTCAGTTCACCTTGAACCGTTCCACCAGCCCCTGCTGTTGCTCGGCCAAGCGGGCTAACTCGCGGCTGGTGACGGCGGTTTGTTCAGCACCGGCGCTGACCTGGATAACCAGAGTGTTGATGTCGTTTACGTTGCGGTGGATCTCCTCGGCAACCTGACTCTGTTGTTCTGCCGCCGAGGCGACCTGTATGTTGCTGTCGCTGATGGTCGCGATGCCCTCGGCTATTTCTTCTAGCAACTCCCCTGCGCGCACTACGTTGCTCGCGCCTTCTTGAGCCTTCCCTAGAGTTTCCTGCATGGAAGTGGCGGCACGGTCGGAGCCGGATTGCAGATTGGCGATCATCTTCTGGATACTGACGGTGGAATCCTGAGTCTTTTTGGCCAGATTCCGCACCTCATCGGCGACCACGGCAAATCCACGACCCTGCTCACCGGCACGGGCAGCCTCAATGGCAGCGTTCAAAGCTAGCAGATTGGTTTGCTCTGCTACACCACGAATCACATCCAAAACCGAGGAGATGGAATAGCTTTCACCCTTGAGCTCCTCAATGATTCGGGATGTTTGTTCGGCCTGAACCTCAAGCCCTTTGATCAAGCTGATGGTGTTCTCGATTTCAGCCTTGCCCTGCATAGTGCTGGCATTAACGCGCTGCGACATCTCTGCGGCGTCGGTAGTGCTGCGCGCCACGTCTTTGACCGTGGCGCTCATCTCGCTGATGGCAGTGACCACCTGATCGGTGCCTTGACGCTGCTGGACGACGTTATTGCTAGTTTGCAGGGCCACAGCCGAAGACTGCTCGGCGGCGGTCGCGACCTGCGCCGTGGCACTCCCGATCTCACGGATCACTTCACCGATCTGTATGGCCATGTTATCCAGGTTACGCGAGATCTCGCCAAACTCGTCTCTGCCGGCGTAACGGGTTCTGGCAGTTAGGTCACGCGTGGATAGCGAAATAAGGGTGCGGTTCACGTCGACCACAGCGATTTTGATATTGCGAATAATCACCGAAGCGAGCCACAGCACCGCAATCAACATCAGAATGACGGTGGCTATTGCGACATACAGACTGCGCTGGGCATCGGTACGCGCGACATTGGCTAGGCTCACGACCGTCTGGCCCAGTTCAGCCTCGACCTGAGCCATCATGTCGATACGGCTGGTGGAAAGGTTGAACCAGTCTTCGGGTTTGATATTAAGCGGATCGCCTAGAGGCGTATCAAATCCGAGTTTTTGCAGGCGAGCTACATCGACGGATGCGGGCTGTTGTAGAACCGCATCCAGCTTATTTTTGAACACGGCAGGAGCCCAGCGTTGAAAGGCCTCGAAATAGCCGGAGAACTCGCCCATGTTGCGGCTGAAACGTGACAACAGCGGCGCATCAAAACGGTTTTGGTTGAATGCCAGGCCAAGCAGTACACGCTCTCGACCAGAGCGCTCTTTCATGTCTACGAACTGATTGAGTGAACTCAGCCCACGCAGGATTTCCGGATCCTCAATGCTGGTTTCCAGTGAGTAAGAGAAGCCGATCAAATTTTTGATAAGATCGGTGAATCGGGTGCCGGACTCGCCGTTATTGATTGCGAGCGTGTCCACCTGCTGACGCAGTCCGGCCAAACCATCAATTGCGCGCAGCATCTTGTCAGGCGCGATAAGACCCTCGGTCGATTGCGCATGCATCGCGCTCACCGCACGGTCGGTTTCTTGGCGTAAGACTTTCAACTTGTCCTGCATCGTCTTACCACCGCTGCCCAGAAACACGCCGCTTGCGCCGCGCTCACGCTGGATAGTGGTTACTACGTCACTGAGTTTCTGCGCGGTGCCGGTAGCGGTGACCGCTCGGTTCATCTCGCTCAGTGTCTCTCGTTTGTCAGCTACAAAAATCCCGGCGAAGACCAGAAAGCCCAACAGGGGAAACATCAAAATAAGCAGTAGCTTTGTACTCAAAGGAGCATTTCTAAGCATGGCAGGCCTCAGGGCTTGAAGATGTTGTTTAAAGCTATCCAAGGCGAACGTTCTATGAAGTCGACGTCTGATAGAGCCCAGGATGGTTCAGTAGTAGCCTGCCGTAGCCAGTTTTTTCTCCGTTCGGAATGTTTCGGCTGAAACCAGCAAAGCTTTACCTGTA
>NZ_JAIOKW010000083.1:0-1260 GCF_020093335.1 Pseudomonas fluorescens group sp.
GTGGGAGCAACTGTCTTGATGGTTTTCATCAAGCCATTTTTTCCAGAGGCGGCAACGCTCCCACGGCTGTACTCCGTGTAACTGCTTTAGGTAATAGCTACCGCAGGATTTTAGGCGGCGTGCTCTTTCCATTCAGATCCATCACGGATCATTGCGTTTAGGCGTACCAGCAAAACACGCATACACGCGATGAGTGCCACTTTGGCGCATTTTCCTTTCTCGCGCAGCGCCTTATATCGCGCGGCAAACTCAGGTTGAAACCGGATCACTGACCAACAGGCCATATACAGTGAGCGCCTCGCGGCGAACCTGCCGCCGCTGATATGACGCTTGCCTTTGTGCTTGCCGCTATCGTCGTTGTAGGGCGCAGTGCCGCTCAATGCTGCAATCTGATGTCTACCCACCTCGCCTAGCTCCGGAAGATAGGACATCAAGCTGGCCGCTGTAACAAGTCCTATGCCTTTGACTGAGCACAGAAGGGCTACTTTTTTACGATCCAGACGTTCTGCACTTTGGCGGATCAGGCTTTCCAGCTCCTTCAGCACTTTTTGCAAATAGTCGATATGACTCTGCAGCGCAGGCTTGACCACGTCAGAGGAGGTCGTTTTAAGCCGCCGTTTGTCGTCATCTCTTTGCTGAACAAAGTGCTCTCGCTGTTGGACCAGGGCGCGCAAATCATCCTGCTCGGCGCTGGTAACCCGGCTATCGGGCGATTTGATGACCGCTGCGAACTGCGCAAGAAGGCGTGCATCTATCGGATCGGTTTTGGCTTGTTGCCCCATAGCCCGGGCAAAGCTTTTGGCTCGGCAAGGGTTGATCCGAATGACTTCAAAGCCCGCGGCTTGAAGCGCTTTCATGACTTTGCGCTCGTAACCGCCAGTGGCCTCCAGCAGCACTCGACCCACGCGATGCAGGGTTAGCCATCCAATTAACCCAGGAAAATCACTCTGCGAATTAGAACAACTCATCGCTACATCCAGTTGATCAACCCGAATCTCGAGGCTACCGCTGGAGACATCAATACCTGCTGGATAGGAAAACATAGCCAAATCCTCTTACACTCAAGGTGAGAGCGCTCTGGCTTGGCCCACGCTTGTAACTGTTCGAGGTGGGCTCGTTCAACTGTTCGGGCTCAATGACCAGAGTGGAGAGGTGAGTGACAGCATGGGCTCCCACACGTGCTTTAAGCACTTCGGGCATTCAGCTTGTCACTCACCGCTCTCACCTTCAGTTTAAGTCTGGTTCAAGACACAAGCGGGC
>NZ_JAIOKW010000084.1:0-1136 GCF_020093335.1 Pseudomonas fluorescens group sp.
TTGTTCTGGTCAAGTTTTTCCGGACACCGACTACGGTAATTAAGCGGCCTGCTGCTCCATTGCTATTGGCGACAGGTAGTTGTTGTAGCTGTGGAGCCTGATTCGGTTGTATCGCATGAAGAAGCTGGTCATATCCTGCCTGGCTTCTTCAACTGTCGTGTAGCCCTTGGTGGGCACCCACTCTGATTTGAGTGTCCCGAAGAAACGCTCTGTTGGCGCGTTGTCCCAGCACTGCCCCCTACGGCTCATGCTTTGCGTTATCCCATGCTCCAGCAGTGCGGACTGAAAGAGCTGGCTGGTGTATTGGCAGCCTTGATCCGAATGAAACATCAAGCCTGCATGTTTGCCTCGAACCTCCGCCGCCATTCTCAGCGCTCTGCTAACCAGGTTGGCGTCATTGATCAGAGAAAACGCCCAGCCAACGATTCGGCGGGCGAACAGATCAATGACCGCTGCTAAGTGATACCAGCGTTTCCCAACCATCAGGCTGGTAACGTCGCCGCACCAGACCTGATTGATTGCGGTTGGCTCGAAGTTACGCTCGAGCAGGTTCTTGGCCACAAATGCTTCGACGCCTCTAGAGCGATACTGATGGCGGCGGCGCTGTCTGCTGGCCAGATTTGCCTCCACCATGAGTCTTCCGGCCAGATGCCGTCCCACCTTGATCTGCTGGGCCTTCAAGTGCTGAGAGATCATCCGCGCGCCTGCACTTCCCCTGCTTTCGACATGCAGTTGCACGACTTTTGCTCTGAGCGCGTCACGCTTGGCATTCGGCGCTGAGTGACGCTTAAGCCAGTCATAAAACGCGCTGCGGGAAACGCCCAGCGCACTACAAAGTAGACGGGTCGGATATGAGCTCGACTCCCTCAGCTCCTCGATCAGGAAAAACGATCGGGATCCGACATCAAGAGAGCCGTAGCCTTTTTTAAGATTTCAGCCTCGGTCTCCAGGCGCTTGACCTTGGCTCGCAGCTGTTGAAGCTCTCGCTGTTCGTCGCTGATTGCCTTGGTACCTGCCACTGGCTGCCCTTTCTGACGCTCTTTACGAACCTGATCAACCCAGCGGCGCAGAGCCGTAGGACCAACGTCCATCGATGCACAGACGTCAGGAACTGAGCAGTTATCATCAAGAACCAT
>NZ_JAIOKW010000085.1:0-1089 GCF_020093335.1 Pseudomonas fluorescens group sp.
GTCGGGCGTTCGTTGTTTTTGCGTTATGCGTCGGGGCGGATCGTGGCGGTGGATTATCAGATCCATCGGGCCACGGGTCTTGAGCCTTTTGTCTGGGTGACGGAACAGAACGTTGTTTCCTACGCGTATGACGGTGCTGGGCGACTGGTTTCTGCGACCAATGCTGTCGGTGAACGCGAGGTTTATCGGTACGACGAACAGCACGTCATTCTTGAGCGTGGTTTGGCCGGTGGGGCGAGTTTTTACTGGGAGTGGGAAAGGTCAGGCAAGGCGGCGAGGTGTGTCCGGCACTGGGCCAGTTTTTCGCAGATGGACACGCGGTATGCCTGGGATGACAACGGGCAGGTCACGGTGTTTAACGCCGACGGCAGTCAGGAAGTCTACGTGCATGACCAGCGGGCGCGGCTGGTGCAGCGGGTGGATCCGGACGGTGCCGAGCACTTTAAATCTTACGATGAAAAAGGCCGGCTGACGGTTAAGCAGGACCCGCTGGGGGCGGTGACGGCGTATCAGTACGACGACGCTGGACGCTTGGTGGCGTTGTTTCCGGGGGAGGATGAGCCGACGACCTACGAGCATGACAATGGGTTCGTACGGGTCGTAAGGCGTGGTGAAGCGGTTTGGAAGTATGAGCGCAATGATCAGGGCGATGTGACGCGTAGGACCGATCCTGATGGTCACGCTACTGACTACAGCTACAACAAATATGGGCAACTGGTTGGGGTTTGGTATCCGGATCACAGCTGTCAGAAGTTGGTTTGGAATGAACGTGGGCAGTTGCTTGAAGAGCAGTTGCCGAATGGTGGGATCAAGCGTTATCGCTATGACGATCTTGGCCGGCAGGTGGCGCGTGAGGATGAGCATGGGGCGCTGACCCAGTATCAATGGGACAGTGTTGGGCGGTTGATTGGCGTTGTGCTATCGGGCGGTGCGCTCAGGGAATACAGCTACAACCCCTACGGAAAAATCACTTCCGAACGCGATGAGCTGGGGAATGTTACCCGCTACGAATACGCCGACGGCTTGCACCTGATCAGCCGTCGCCTCAACGCCGATGGCAGCCAGGTCAACTACCGCTACGACAACGTG
>NZ_JAIOKW010000086.1:0-874 GCF_020093335.1 Pseudomonas fluorescens group sp.
CATGAACCAACGAATCAAGCTGGTTGCTGACTGGCTTTCGGGTAATTTCACGAAAAGCCAGCTGGCCCGCCGCTTCGGTGTCAGTCGACCGACCGTAGACAAATGGATTTCTCGGCATAACGGCGATTTGAAGTCGTTAGCCGAGGTTTCTCGGCGACCTCATAACAGCCCAAACAAGACCGACGATGAGATCTTGGCTCGCGTAGTGGCCATGAAGGAGGCTCACGATAAATGGGGGCCAAAGAAGCTCATCGAGCTATTGCGAATTGAAGATCCCTCTATCGATTGGCCGTCTCCCAGTACAGCCGGCCAATGGCTTGACCGGCTTGGGCTGGTCAATAAGCGGCGATTCAAGCGTCGGCACGGCACTTCTCATATTGAAATGCGAGAAGCCAATGACCCCAACAAAACCTGGTGCGCTGACTACAAAGGGCAATTCAAGATGCTCAACGCGCAGATGTGCTTCCCGCTGACCGTGACAGACCATGCATCCCGTTTGATTCTGGCTTGCAGGGCTCACCCTAAAATCAAGACCCAACCTGTAAAGCAGACCTTTGAGCGGCTTTTTCAGGAGTACGGCATGCCGGAAGTCATTCGCTCTGACAACGGCGTCCCCTTCGCTTCTCCTGGTCTGGCCAGAATGTCCACGCTGGCCGTTTGGTGGATCCGTTTAGGTATTTATCCCGAGCGAACCATGCCAGGAAGGCCCGCCCAGAATGGTCGCCACGAACGAATGCACCGCAGCCTGAAACTTGAGCTACCGCTAGGGAGCAATTTGGTTGAGCAGCAGCTTTTGCTGGAGCATTTCAAACATGAGTTCAATTACGTACGCCCTCATGAAGCGCTTGGTATGAAACGTCCGGGAGATGTGTAT
>NZ_JAIOKW010000087.1:0-774 GCF_020093335.1 Pseudomonas fluorescens group sp.
CGGCGGCGGCGGGGCTTCAGGCGGCTGGTGATGATAATAATGAGAGAGCAACGACAACCATGGCATTACTGACTGAACACGAGCAGCGCCAAGTCGCCGAGGCGATCGCCCGGGTGGAAAAAACCACTGACGCGGAACTGGTGACCGTACTGGCCGCTCGCGCGGACGACTACGCCTATATCCCGCTGCTGTGGGCCAGCCTGATCGCCTTGGTGGTGCCCGGTGTGGTGCATTACTTGTCGGGCTACCTGACCATGTACACCCTGCTGCTGGCGCAATGGACGACGTTCATCGTGTTGTGCCTGGTGTTTCGCCTGCCTAAGGTCACCACGCGCCTCATCCCCCGTTCGGTCCGTCACTGGCGTGCTTCGAACCTGGCGCGTCGGCAGTTTCTGGAGCAGAACCTGCACCACACGGTGGGCAGTACCGGGGTGCTGATTTTTGTCAGCGAGGCCGAGCGGTATGTGGAGATCCTGGTGGATGACGGCATTTCCAAGTGCCTGGATGACAGCAGTTGGGATGCGATCGTCAAGGCGTTCACCCAGCAGGTGAAACAGGGACAGACGTTGGCGGGGTTTATCAGCTGCATTGAAGCCTGTGGCGAGTTGCTCAAGGTGCATGTGCCGGTGACCCAAACCCGTAACGAACTGCCTAATCGCTTGGTTGTACTCGAATAAAAAACTCAACACGGGGCTAAAAATGTGGGAGGGGGCTTGCCCCCGATAGCGGTGGATCAGCCAATAAATCGAGTACTGACACACCGCCATCGGGGGC
>NZ_JAIOKW010000088.1:0-637 GCF_020093335.1 Pseudomonas fluorescens group sp.
GAGGGAGCTTGCTCCCGTTGGCGGCCTGACAGCTGGCCTGGATGTTGGATCAGACTGGGTACATATCCGTTATTTGGGTAACGGCTGGTATGGGTTCCGCCCTTACGGCGGGTCACTTTGGAAAAGAGCCCCAAAGTAACCAAAAGGCTCTTGCCCCAACACTCGGCACCTCGCCTAGGCTCGGTGTGCCCTCACTCCGGCTTGAATCCGTGGGCCGCCGTCATGGGCCATCCTTGGCCCAGGACGGCTAACCCGGCGTCCTGCCGGGTTACCCACGGATTCAAGCCTGCGTTCGGCCAGCGTGTTTGATGGGGCGCCTAAGATCAAGATCAAAAGCAGGGCAAAAGCAGATCAAAAGCAGGCTGATATCTGCCTGATATATGAAGATCAAACTGTGGGAGGGGGCTTGCCCCCGATGGCGGTGTGTCAGTCGATTCATCAGGTGACTGATTCAGCGCCATCGGGGCCTTGGTATCTACACAATTCTGGATATGGCGCTGGACCTGTGGCGAGGGAGCTTGCTCCCGTTGGCGGCCTGACAGCTGGCCTGGATGTTGGATCAGACTGGGTACATATCCGTTATTTGGGTAACGGCTGGTATGGGTTCCGCCCTTACGGCGGGTCACTTTGGAAAAGA
>NZ_JAIOKW010000089.1:0-466 GCF_020093335.1 Pseudomonas fluorescens group sp.
GCTCTGAAAATAATGGAACATCCAATGGCATAACACACTTGATTTCACATTATCTTATTGTAGCTGTGAATTTGGAGACAGGTGAAAAGCAATGGACAAAATCGGCTTCTTATAAAGAAACGCTTATTGGAAACTTTATGGATGGCTTACTTATTCACCATAGAGAAGGTGAATATGGGCAATTGTCACTTTTAGATATAGAAACGGGAAAAGAAATACTTTCTGAAAAGGAATTTCGGCAGCAGCACCAGCCATTAATAGATATTTTAAGCAATAGTGCGCAGCAGCTGATAGCTTTACAAAACAAACTTTATTTAGAAGGCGTAGATGGTCATTTTTATCATTATGATGGTAAGACTTTAAACAAAGATGACAATGCCAAAAATTATATAGCTGCTCGTTTCTTTATTGAGTCGGATTTGCCGGGTTATTTTGCTACGCATCAGCAGCCTTTAGATGATTATGA
>NZ_JAIOKW010000008.1:0-231561 GCF_020093335.1 Pseudomonas fluorescens group sp.
GCCCTGTCCCGCCCGCTGTATGAGTGCATCCTGACCGGCGTGCCTCCCATCCAGAGCGGCATCGTCCACAACAACGTCTCGCGCCTGTCCAACCAGCGCAGCATCTTCCATTACGCCACCGACGCCGGCCTTACCACGGCAGCGGCGGCCTACCATTGGGTCAGCGAGTTGTATAACCGCACGCCCTTTCTCGCCGCCCGCGACCGTCACACCGACGACACGGCGCTGGCGATCCAGCACGGGCATTTCTACTGGAATGACCACTACCCGGATTCCCACCTGTTTGCCGACGCCGAAAGCCTGCGCCTCAAGCACGCGCCGAACTTCCTGGTGGTGCACCCGATGAACATCGACGACGCCGGCCACAAGCACGGCCTCGATACGGCGCAATACCGCAACAGCGCACGCTCGGCCGACATCATCCTGGCCGATTACCTGCAAGCCTGGCTCGACGCCGGTTACCAAGTGCTGGTGACCGCCGACCACGGCATGAACAACGACCGCTCCCACAATGGCCTGCTGCCGGAAGAACGCGAAGTGCCGCTGTTTGTGCTCGGCGATGCCTTCAGCCTGGACACCCACGCTGCGCCGAAACAGACCGAGCTGTGCGGCACCGTCTGCGAACTGCTGGGCGCGCCCCACGACAAACCTGTGTGCCGGGAGCTGTTGAAATGATCCGTGGTAAATGGCTGGCACTGCTGTGCCTGGTGCCTTTCGCACTGTTCTTTATCGTGTTCGAAATCGCCCCGTTGGTGTGGGTACTGATCAACAGCCTGCAGACCGAGGAAGCCGGCTGGGGCCTGGAAAACTTCACGCGGATCTTCAGCTCGAAGTTCTACCTGCAAGCGATCCAGTTCAGCCTCGAGATCAGTTTCTACTCGAGTGTCTTCGGCATCATCATCGCCACCCTGGGCAGTTACTCCCTGCGCCGGGTGGATTCGCCGCTGCGCAATTTCGTCACCGCCTTCGCCAACATGACCAGCAACTTTGCCGGTGTGCCCCTGGCCTTTGCGTTCATCATCCTGCTGGGGTTCAACGGCAGCATCACCCTCATGCTCAAGCAGGCGGGGATCATCCAGGACTTCAACCTCTACTCCAAGACCGGGTTGATCATCCTTTACACCTACTTCCAGATTCCATTGGGCGTGCTGCTGCTGTACCCGGCCTTCGACGCGCTGCGCGAAGACTGGCGTGAGTCGGCGTCCCTGCTGGGTGCCAACGGCTGGCAGTTCTGGCGGCATATCGGCCTGCCGGTGCTCACCCCCGCCCTGCTCGGTACCTTCGTGATACTGCTGGCCAATGCCCTCGGCGCCTATGCCACCGTCTACGCCTTGACCACCGGCAACTTCAACGTGTTGCCGATCCGCATTGCCGGGCTGGTGTCCGGTGATGTGTCGCTCGACCCGAACCTGGCCAGCGCCCTGGCCGTGGTGCTGGTGGCGTTGATGACCGTGGTCACCGTGGTCCATCAACTGCTGCTCAAGAGGAGCTACCATGTCTCGCGCTGAAGCCGGCCCGGCCTCCCTCTACCACCGCGTGGTGGTGTACCTGCTGTTTGCGATCCTGGTGTTGCCGCTGATCGGCACCTTTGTCTATTCCATTGCCAGCAGTTGGTCGGCGACGATCCTGCCCGCCGGTTTCACCGTGAAATGGTACGTGCAGCTGTGGAGCGACCCGCGCTTCCTGATGGCCTTCGGGCAGTCATTGCTGGTGTGCGTGGGCGCGCTGATCCTCTCGGTAGTGTTGATTTTGCCGCTGCTGTTCGTGGTGCATTACCACTTCCCTCGGCTCGACGCGCTGATGAACATCCTCATCCTGCTGCCCTTCGCGGTGCCGCCGGTGGTGTCGTCGGTGGGCTTGCTGCAACTGTATGGCTCCGGGCCGATGGCGATGGTCGGCACGCCGTGGATCCTGATCGGCTGTTACTTCACCGTCGCACTGCCGTTCATGTACCGGGCGATCACTAACAACCTGCAGGCGATCAACCTGCGCGACCTGATGGACGCCTCGCAACTGCTCGGTGCCAGTACCTGGCAGGCGGCGATCCTGGTGGTGCTGCCGAACCTGCGCAAAGGCCTGATGGTGGCGCTGTTGCTGTCGTTCTCGTTCCTGTTCGGCGAGTTCGTGTTCGCCAACATCCTGGTGGGTACCCGCTACGAAACCCTGCAGGTGTACCTGAACAACATGCGCAACAGCAGCGGCCACTTCACCAGCGCCGTCGTGATTTCTTATTTCTTCTTTGTGCTGGTGCTGACCTGGGCCGCCAATATCTTGAACAAGGACAAAAGCCAATGAGCTTCGTCAGCGTCCAACACCTGCAAAAAGGCTACGCCGGCACCCCGGTGTTCAGTGATATCAACTGCGAGATCGCCAAGGGCGAATTCGTCACCTTGCTCGGCCCGTCCGGTTGCGGCAAGTCCACGCTGCTGCGCTGCATCGCCGGGCTGACCTCGGTCGACAGCGGGCAAATCCTGCTCGACGGCCAGGACATCGTCCCGCTGAGCCCGCAGAAACGCCATATCGGCATGGTGTTCCAGAGTTATGCGCTGTTTCCCAACATGACCGTGGAACAGAACGTCGCCTTTGGCCTGCGCATGCAAAAGGTCAACGCCGACGACAGCCACAAGCGCGTGCAGGAAGTGCTGCAATTGGTCGAACTCAAGGACCTCGCCGGCCGCTACCCGCACCAGATGTCCGGCGGCCAGTGCCAGCGCGTGGCCCTCGCGCGCTCCCTGGTGACCCGCCCGCGCCTGTTGCTGCTGGATGAGCCGCTGTCGGCGCTGGATGCACGGATCCGCAAGCACCTGCGCGAACAGATCCGCCAGATCCAGCGCGAACTAGGCCTGACCACCATCTTCGTGACCCACGATCAGGAAGAAGCCTTGACCATGTCCGACCGGATCTTCCTGATGAACCAAGGCAAGATCGTGCAAAGCGGCGATGCCGAGACCCTCTACACCGCACCGGTGGATGTATTCGCCGCCGGGTTTATCGGCAACTACAACCTGCTGGACGCCGACAAGGCCACCCAACTGCTGCAACGCCCGATCAACAGCCGTATCGCCATTCGCCCGGAGGCCATCGAGCTGAGCCGCAATGGCGAACTCGACGCCCTGGTGCGCAGCCACAGCCTGTTGGGCAACGTCATTCGCTACCGCATCGAAGCGCGCGGCGTGGAACTGGTGGTCGACGTGCTCAACCGCTCGGCCGACGACCTGCACCCGGACGGACAACGCCTGGCACTTTCCATCGACCCCAGTGCCCTGTGTGAAGTAGCCTGATGCAACGTTTTATTTGAGAGAGCATGACGGATGGCATTGGTAATTTTTGATCTGGACGACACCCTCATCCACGGCGACTGCGCCACCCTGTGGAGCGAGCAGATGGGCCGGCTGGGCTGGGTCGATCCCGAGTCGTTCATGCGCAAGAACCACGAATTGATGGATGCCTACAGCCGGGGCGAGCTGAAGATGGAAGACTTCATGGACTTCAGCCTGGAGCCGATGATCGGCCGCACACCGGCAGAAATCGAGCACTTGGTGGAGCCGTGGGTCGAGGATGTGATCGAGCCGTTGATCTACAGCGACGCCACCAAGACCATCGCCCGCCACCGTGCGAATGGCGACCGGATTCTGGTGATCTCCGCCTCGGGCACGCACTTGGTCACGCCGATTGCGGCGCGAATCGGCATCGATGAAGTGCTGGGGATTGAACTGGACGTCAGCCATGGCGTGTACAGCGGGCGTACCGTGGGTGTCCTGACGTATCGTGAAGGCAAGATCACGCGGTTGCTGGAATGGCTGGAGCAAGAAGGGGAAACATTGGAGGGCGCGTATTTCTATTCGGACTCGCGCAATGATTTGCCGTTGCTGAGTAAGGTGGAGTTTGCGCAAGTCGTTAACCCTGACCCGGTGCTACGCGCCCACGCCGAACAGGCAGGCTGGCCAATCCACCATTGGATCTGACTCTCTTGAAGTGAAATGCAATCAAATGCGGGAGGGGGCTTGCCCCCGATGGCGGTCTGTCAGATGAAACATTCTTCACTGACACACCGCTATCGGGGCAAGCCCCCTCCCACATTGTTCACCGCATCCCCATTCAGCTCAGGCTTTCGTCAATCACCAACACCAGCTTCCCGGAAATCTGATTCGTCGCCAGCGCTTCAAACGCCGCCTCAGCGTCCTGGATCGAGAAGGTCTTGGCCAATTGCGGGCTCAAGCGGCCCTCAACAAACAACGGCCACACGTGTTGGCTCAAATCACTGAACAGGTCCGCCTTGAACGAGTCGTCACGACTGCGCAGGGTCGAACCCAACAATTGAATGCGCTTGCCCAGCACCTGGGCCAAGTCCAACTGCGCGTCACGACCGCCCATCAAGCCGATCAATACCCAACGCCCATCCAGGGCCAGCAGCTTGAGGTCCAGCGCCGCATAGTTGCCGCCCACCGGGTCAAGAATCACATCGAACGGCCCGAAATCCCGTAGCCCTTCGATCCCGTCGGTCCGCACCACGCCGCCCTGGGCGCCGAGTTCCTCACAATAGGCCAGGCGCTCCGCCGAGCCGACACTGACCCAGCACGGGCTGCCAAATGCCTTGCACAACTGGATCGCCGCGGAACCCACGCCGCTGGCGCCAGCGTGCAACAGCACTTTTTCACCGGGTTTGAGGCCCGCCAGCTGGAACAGATTGAGCCACGCCGTGCTGTACACCTCAGGCAACGCGGCCGCTTCGATCAGCGACAGGCCTTCCGGTACCGGCAATACGTGGCGCGCATCCACCACCACTTCTTCGGCCATGCCGCCACCGGCGAGCAACGCGCAGACGCGGTCGCCGACTTGCCAGGATGAGCCCGCGCCCACTTCACTGATCACCCCGGAACACTCAAGGCCCAACACGTGACTGGCGCCCGGTGGCGGTGGATAGAGCCCCGCACGCTGTAATAAGTCGGCGCGATTGAGGCCCGCTGCCGCCACACGAATGCGAACTTGCCCTACATCGCAGGTAGGACTGGGTTCTTCCAACCACTCCACATGACCGTCAACGCCTTGCAATGCTTTCACAGTGCCTCCATAGTGAGTCTGGACTGAGCCCGTAGCTGTATCGCCGGGCTTTTTGCATTATGCGACCGGACCATATGGAACCGGCTCCCTCAAAGACGGCCTAATATGCGTTATCAATTGCCCCCGCGTCGAATCAGCATGAAGCATTTGTTCCCCAGCACCGCCCTCGCTCTTTTCATTGGTCTCGGCTTCGCGTCGATGTCGACCAATACGTTCGCAGCCAACAGCTGGGACAACCTTCAGCCGGATCGCGATGAGGTGATTGCGAGCCTTAACGTCGTCGAACTGCTCAAGCGTCATCACTACAGCAAGCCGCCGCTGGACGACGCTCGCTCGGTGATCATCTATGACAGCTACCTCAAGCTGCTGGATCCGTCGCGCAGCTACTTCCTGGCCAGCGATATCGCTGAGTTCGACAAGTGGAAAACCCAGTTCGACGACTTCCTCAAGAGCGGCGACCTGCAGCCCGGCTTCACCATTTACAAGCGTTACCTGGACCGCGTCAAAGCGCGTCTGGACTTCGCCTTGGCCGAGCTGAACAAGGGTGTCGACAAACTCGACTTCACCCAGAAGGAATCCCTTCTGGTGGACCGCAAGGACGCCCCTTGGCTGACCAGCACCGCCGCACTCGACGACCTGTGGCGCAAACGCGTCAAGGACGAAGTGCTGCGTTTGAAGATCGCCGGCAAAGACCCCAAGGCTATCCAGGAGCTGTTGACCAAGCGCTATAAGAATCAGCTGGCACGTCTGGACCAGACCCGTGCCGAAGATATCTTCCAGGCTTACATCAACACCTTTGCGATGTCCTACGATCCGCACACCAATTATCTGTCGCCAGATAACGCGGAAAATTTCGATATCAATATGAGTCTGTCGCTGGAAGGCATCGGTGCCGTCCTGCAAAGCGACAACGACCAGGTCAAGATCGTGCGCCTGGTGCCGGCGGGTCCGGCGGACAAGACCAAGCAAGTGGCGCCTGCCGACAAGATCATCGGTGTGGCCCAAGCCGACAAAGAGATGGTTGATGTCGTCGGCTGGCGCCTGGACGAAGTGGTCAAGCTGATCCGTGGGCCGAAAGGCAGCGTGGTGCGCCTGGAAGTGATTCCGCACACCAATGCACCGAACGACCAGACCAGCAAGATCGTGTCCATCACCCGTGAAGCGGTGAAGCTCGAAGACCAGGCCGTGCAGAAGAAAGTCCTCAACCTCAAGCAGGATGGCAAGGACTACAAGCTGGGCGTGATCGAGATTCCGGCCTTCTACCTGGACTTCAAGGCGTTCCGTGCCGGTGATCCGGACTACAAGTCCACCACCCGCGACGTTAAGAAAATCCTCACCGAGCTGCAGAAGGAAAAAGTCGACGGCGTGGTCATCGACCTGCGTAACAACGGCGGTGGTTCCCTTCAGGAAGCCACCGAGCTGACCAGCCTGTTTATCGACAAAGGCCCGACGGTGTTGGTACGCAACGCTGACGGCCGCGTGGATGTGCTGGAAGACGAGAACCCGGGCGCCTTCTACAAAGGCCCGATGGCATTGCTGGTCAACCGCCTCTCGGCCTCGGCTTCGGAGATTTTCGCCGGTGCCATGCAGGACTACCACCGCGCCTTGATCATCGGCGGCCAGACCTTCGGTAAAGGCACCGTGCAGACCATTCAGCCGCTGAACCATGGTGAACTGAAGCTGACGCTGGCCAAGTTCTACCGGGTTTCCGGGCAGAGCACCCAGCATCAGGGCGTACTGCCGGACATCGATTTCCCGTCGATCATCGACACCAAGGAAATCGGCGAAAGCGCCCTGCCGGAAGCCATGCCGTGGGACACCATCCGCCCTGCGATCAAGCCGGCGTCGGATCCGTTCAAGCCGTTCCTGGCGCAGTTGAAGGCTGATCACGACACCCGCTCCGCCAAGGACGCCGAGTTCGTGTTTATCCGCGACAAGCTGGCCCTGGCCAAGAAGCTGATGGAAGAAAAAACCGTCAGCCTCAACGAAGTCGACCGCCGCGCGCAGCACAGCGACATCGAAAACAAGCAACTTGCACTGGAAAACATCCGCCGCAAGGCCAAGGGTGAAGATCCACTCAAGGAGCTGAAGAAAGAAGATGAAGATGCGCTGCCGACCGAGGCCGACAAAACCAAGCCGGAAGACGACGCCTACTTGGCCGAGACTGGCCGGATTTTGCTGGACTACCTGAAAATCACCAAGCAGGTGGCCAAGCAGTAAATGATGGCGATTTAATGTGGTCGCTCCTCGGAGTGTCATCATATAGACATCATTCTGTCGTGAAATGAAGGACCGCTGGCTTCTCGCCTGCGGTCCTTTTTTTTCGATCGAGATCGCCATGACCATGACCGAACAGCTGAATGCACTGGGCTCTATCTTGGCTCAAGGCAGTTTGCACAGCCTGTTCCAACCGATCATCTGCCTCTCCGAACGACGAATCCTTGGCTACGAAGCCCTGAGCCGCGGCCCCTCCAACAGCCCCCTGCACTCCCCCGTCGCCCTCTTCTCGGTGGCCAGCCATGCGGGACGTCTCAGCGAACTGGAAATAGCTTGCCGCGAAAGCGCCTGCCGACGCTTCAGCGAACAGAAGCTGCCGGGCAAGCTGTTTCTGAACATCTCGCCGGAATCCTTGATGGAAACGGCGCACCAGCCGGGACGCACGCTGCAACTGCTGCGCGACTATGGCATTCCACCCAGCCAGGTCGTGATCGAACTCACCGAGCAAACACCCACTGACGACTTCGACCTGCTGCAAACCGCCCTGCATCACTACCGCGACATGGGCTTTGCCATCGCCCTCGATGACCTGGGCGCCGGCTATTCCAGCCTGCGGCTGTGGTCGGAGTTACGCCCGGATTACGTAAAGATCGACCGGCACTTCATCGACGGCATTCATCAGGATGCGCTCAAGCGCGAGTTTGTCGGCTCCATCCTGCAGATCGCCAAGGCTTCGCGTGCCCAGGTGATCGCCGAAGGCATCGAGTTGCCGGAGGAGTTGGCGGTGCTGACGGAGATGGGCGTGGACCTGGTCCAGGGCTACCTGCTCTGCCGCCCGCAGGAACACCCACCACAAGAAGCACGCAAGATGCTGCCCAAGCCCGACACAGCCAACATTACCCTCACGGAGGAAGGCAGCGACCTCAGCGCCTTGCTCAGCGAACACCCGGCGGTGGACCAGGACACCGCCACCGCCCAAGTGCTCGAAGCGTTTCGTCGACAGGCCAACCTCAACTCCCTGGCCGTGCTGGACGGACGCGGGCAGCCGATCGGTATCGTCCATCGGCACTTATTGTCGGATGCGCTGCTCAAGCCGTTCGCCACCGACCTGTTTGCGCGCAAGCCCATCAGCCGCCTGATGAGCACCGACTTCCTGGCGGTGGAGTTGAGCCAGTCGCTGCAACAAGTCAGCCGCCTGCTCACCAGCCGCGCGCGGCAACGTATCGAAGAAGATTTCATCATCACGCTCAATGGCGACTACCTGGGCCTGGGCCGGGTGATCGACGTGCTCAAGCTGATCACCGAGCTGAAGATCCAGCAGGCGCGCTACGCTAACCCGCTGACCCTGCTGCCGGGCAACGTGCCGATCCAGCAGTGCCTCACACGCCTGCTGCAACAACAACGGGAGTCGGTGATCTGCTACGTGGATATCGACAGTTTCAAGCCGTTCAATGACATCTACGGCTACGGGCGTGGGGATGAGGTGTTGCTGTGCCTGGCGCAGTGCCTGAATGACCGCGTCGATCCCACCCGTGACTTTGTCGGGCATATCGGTGGCGATGACTTTTTGTTGGTGCTGGGTCCGCAGGATTGGCGCAAACGGCTCAATCAATTGCTGGATGACTTTCACACCCAATGCCGGCGCTTCTACCGCGCCGAACACCTCGACGCCGGCTGTTTCGTGGCGTTGAACCGCCAGGGTGTGCGCCAGGAGTTTGCGCTGCTGTCGCTGTCCATCGGCGTGGTGCATTTATATCCACAGGCCTGTGGACAACTCGATGCCAGCCAGTTGGCGGAACTGGCCTCGCAAGCCAAGCACCATGCCAAGGACGTGGCCGGTTACAGTATCCATGTGATCGACAGCATGGACGCCCTGCCCCAGGCGCTTTAGGCCTCGGCGGATTCCGGGTATTCGTATTCGAATACCCGCACCACTTCCGAGGCATGCCAGGAGGCAGCGGCCACGCCATCGGAGGGTCCGCTGAAACGGCCAAGCCGCTCCACACATTCAAAAAAACCGGTACGCGGCAAGCGGCTGGCGCCCTGGCTGATCACCAGTGAGCTGCGCAACGGCTGCTCGGCCTTGGCATCCAGCGCCGCCAGGTGTTCTAGGGCCGCGGCCAGGGTTTGCATGGCCGGCGTAGGAAATTGCAGGCGTTCCAGCAAGGCGCGGTACGTCAGCAGATGGCGCTGGCGACGCGCCTGGTCCAGTTCGTTGAGTAACCCATCCCAATGTTGACGGCTGATACGTAGGCTCAAGATTCATCCCTCCAACCTGCAACGCCCAATTCCCAGGCCAGGCTGCGGCGGATCGCGGCATCCGGCTGGCGTTCACCACTTTCAATCAATCCAAGATATGACGGGCTGATGCCCACGGTGCGGGCCAGGGTCTCGATAGCCAGGCCCTTTGCTTCGCGCAGGCCGCGCAGGTCTGCGAGCGGGCGCAGATCCTGTTCGGGGGCGGCTTGGGCAGTCGATATAGAAGGAGGTAGCGTAGGTTGTTGCTGACCGGCAGCTTTTAGCAGCGCCTGGTACTGATCCCATGGCAACACCGCGTATTCGGGTTCGCCATTCCGTGAAATTATCTGAATATCCATGACTGCCCCGTAGGATAACAACACTTACTAAGTAAGCTCTTTCCTTAGGAGTGTAATCCTAACAGCCACAAAGGTCGCAGGGGGATAGCCCGTGTCATTGGTTTTTTTGCGGGTTTTCCTTGGACAGCAGCGCAGGCGTCGCAGGCAGGCGCTCAACCACGGCGAGCTTTTCCGGACGCTGGGCGTCACGCCAGGCGCGAAAGGCGCTCAGTTCGCCTTCCAGGGTCTTCATGACCCACGCTAACACAGCGATGTCGTCGAGCATGCCGAACATGGGGATAAAGTCCGGGATCGCATCGATCGGGCTCAGGAAATACATCAACCCCGCCACCACCGAGATCAGCGCTTTGGGACTGATCGCCCGGTATTCGCCGCGCCAGTACGCCAGGCACAACGCCTGAAGCAACTTGAGGTCATCCTTGAGCTTGCCCAGGCGATTCCCCTGGCTCGAGCCTTTGGCGGCGACCGCGAACAACAGCGTCGGCAGACGGCCGCGCCCCAGAAGACGCGCGGCCATGGGCAGGAAACGGGTGAAATTGAAGGGTGGTTTCATTTGTCACTCCAGTTCCAGGCGACATGAAAGGTTATCCACACAAATTGTGGATAACCTTGTGAACAGAGCCCATTTTCCGGGCTGAAAGCCACGGATTACATGGCTTTCAGTCAGATCGGGCGTTTTTTGCGCACTGAAGAAAAACCCAAGATTTCATTGACTTGGCGTTGATGTGCGGATAGCCATGCTCAGGTTTTATATCAGACTGTTGCCCGCTACAGACGTTCGTTCGGATCTGCAGAGGCTTCAATGTGGGAGGGGGCTTGCTCCCGATAGCAAGGGATCAGCCACTGCATAAGGTGACTGATCCACCGCCATCGGGGGCAAGCCCCCTCCCACAAACAACAACGCCCCGTCGAGACGGGGCGTTGTGTGTTCAGGCGCCGATTACTTCTTGGCGGCTGGTGCTGCAGGAGCTTCAGCCTTGGCTGGGTCCTTGATGGCCAGCAGTTCCAGGTCGAATACCAGCACGGAGTTGGCTGGAATCGCTGGGCTCGGGCTCTGTGCGCCGTAGGCCAGGTCGGAAGGAATGTACAACTCGACCTTCTCGCCGACGTGCATGAGCTGCAGGCCTTCGACCCAACCCGGGATCACGCCGCTGACCGGCAGGTCAATCGGGCTACCGCGATCTACGGAGCTGTCAAAGGTAGTGCCGTTGGTGAGCTTACCGGTGTAGTGCACAGTCACCACGTCAGTCGGCTTAGGCTGAGGGCCATCGGCTTTCTTGGTGATCTTGTACTGCAGACCGGAAGCAGTGGTGACGACGCCGTCTTTCTTGGCGTTGTCTTCGAGGAATTTCTTGCCGGCGGCTGCCGACTCTTCGCTCATCTTGGTCATGCGTTCTTCAGCACGCTTTTGCAAAGCGGCAAACGCTTCAACCAGCTCGTCATCTTTGAGCTTCTGTTCTTTCTTGCCGACGGCATCTTCGATGCCTTGGGCTACTGCTTTGGAATCCAGGTCATCCATGCCTTCTTGGGCAAGGCTCTTGCCCATGTTCAGGCCGATGCCATAGGAAGCTTTCTGCGCCGGGGTTTTCAGCTCTACGCTGGTCTGCGAATCACAACCCGCAAGTACCAGGCTAACCAGGGCCACCGCCGCCGCCAACCGATGCTGTTTCATGCTATTTCCTTGTTCATGCGCCAAAAGGGCAATCGAATAAAGTCGCGAGCTTATCAGGCGGCCACGACCAATGGCTACCGGCATCTGAGCAGGAAACTTCTGATAAGTTCACGTGTTTAAAAGCATTTTCATTCATGATGGGGTCCCGCGAAGGATCGTGGGACCGCCGACTACCAGGCTCATGGCCACTTGCCGCACTTGTGGCGTAGTGGCATAACAACGCGACCCGTCGACAAGACCGAGACAAGGATAGCCATCTTGCGCATTTTTTCCCGTGTTTTACTCCTGATACTCGCCGCACTCGGCCTGATTCTGGCCGTGGTGCTCTATTACACCCTCAACCCCAAGCTACCGGACTACGTGCCTGTGGAGCAGGTGCACTACCAGGACCAATGGAGTGCCGCCGACCGCCAGACCTATTACTTCACGCCCCAGGGCACTCAAGTAAAAGGCCTGCACTACGACTGGTTCACCGCCCTGGAACTGCCGTTTTCCGAACAACGCTTCGCCACGCCGGAGTATCTGGCACGCTTCGGTTTCCTGGTCGACCCCAAGCAGGTGCCCACCGCGCAAAACCCCGGCAATCTGCCTGTGGGTTTCGCCCGGCATAAAAACGCCGACAGCAACGTCGACTACCTGGATATCACCTGCGCCGCCTGCCATACCGGCGAATTGCATTTCAAAGGCCAGGCCCTGCGCATTGACGGCGGCTCGGCCCAGCATGTGCTGCCCTCCAGCGTCCCCACCCTGCGCGGCGGCAGTTTCGGCCAGGCCCTGGTCGCCAGCCTCGTCGCCACCTATTACAACCCGTGGAAGTTCGAACGCTTCGCCCGCCAGGTGCTGGGCGACCGCTACGACGCAGAGCACAAGCAACTGCGCCAGGACTTCAAGCAGTCACTGAACAAATTCCTCAAGGTGGCCTGGAACGACACCCACCGCGGCCTCTACCCCACCGAAGAAGGCCCCGGCCGCACGGACGCCTTTGGCCGTATCGCCAACGCCAGCTTTGGCGATGCCATTTCCCCGGACAATTATCGCGTCGCCAATGCGCCGGTGGACTACCCGCAATTGTGGGATATCTGGACCTTCGACTGGGTGCAATGGAACGGTTCGGCGCAGCAGCCCATGGCGCGCAATATCGGTGAAGCCCTGGGCGTGGGCGCGACCCTGACCTTTTTCGACGCTGCCGGCCAGCCGCTCCAGGGCGATGCACGCTACCCGTCGAGCGTACGCGTGCGCGACCTCAACCTGATTGAAGAAACCTTGCAGCGCCTCAAGCCGCCGACCTGGCCCGAGGACTTGTTCGGCGCCATCGATAAGCCGCTCGCCGCCCAAGGCCGTGCACTCTTCGCCGAAAACTGCGCCGGCTGCCACGTCCCCAGCGTCACCCAGGAAAACGGCCGCCCGGTGCAACAGCTGAAAATGCTGCCGGTGGACTACATCGGCACCGACCCCGGCACCGCCAGCAACATCGCCGACCAGCGCTATGACCTCAGCGCCCTGCAGTGGGACCCGGCGGAACTGGCCACACTCAACGTCGAACTGCACCCCACGCCGACCGAGCCGCTGGACCTGAAAAAGATGTCCGTGGCCAAGGGCCTCGCCTACGTCACTGCCTTCGTCGAAGCGCATGCCTACCGCGCCGCCGGCGTGACCCCGGACGAGCGCCCGCGCCTGGACGGTTACGGCCTGCCCATCGGCGTGCGCGAGCTGCGCGCCTACAAAGCGCGGCCACTGGCCGGCGTGTGGGCGACACCGCCGTTCCTGCATAACGGCTCGGTGCCGACGATCTACCAGTTGCTCTCGCCTCAGGACGAGCGCAGCGCCACCTTCTATAAAGGCACTTTCAACTACGACCCGCGCCATCTCGGCTTCGAGACCGCGGCATTCAAGAACGCCTTTCTGTTCGATACCAAAATCACCGGCAACCACAACAGCGGCCACGAATTCCGTGCAGGCGCTCGTGGCAATGGCGTCATCGGCCGTGGCCTGCTACCGCAGGAACGCTGGGCGCTGCTGGAATACCTCAAAGTGCTGGGCGGCCCGTTGGAGCAACAACTGCCATGATGATTCGATCCCGATACGACCAACCTTCCCTGCTCGCCCGTCTCTGGCTGCGCATCGGCAGGTTTCTCGGCAAGACCTTACTGTGGCTGGTTGGCCTCGGCCTGCTCGGTTGGCTGGGCGCCAGCGCCTGGTACGCCTGGCAGCACAGCGGCCCGGTGTCGCCGAACGAGCAGATCCCGCCCGGCGAAGCGGCGATGACCCAAGGCATCATCCAAACGGCCGTGCGCATCGTCGACCAGCATCGCGAAGGCACGCGCTACCTGCGTGATGCCCACGCCAAGGCCCATGGCTGCGTGAAGGCCGAAGTCAGCGTGCCGGCCGATCTGGACCCGACGCTGCGCCAAGGCGTGTTCGCCGAGCCGGGCAAGACCTGGCAGGCGCTGATGCGCCTGTCCAACGGCAACGCCTACCCGCAGTTCGACAGCATCCGTGACGCGCGCGGCATGGCGCTCAAGCTGCTGGACGTGCCGGGCAAGCAACTGCTGGCCGACCAGCAGACACGCACGGAACAGGACTTCGTGATGTTCAGCCACCCGAACTTCTTTGTCAGCGATGTGGCGGAATACGCGCAGAACATCGGTGCGCAGGCGGACGGCAAAAAAGTCCTGGCGTTTTTCCCCAAGGTCGACCCGCGCAGTTGGCAGGTGCGTCATTTGTTTATCGCACTGGCCACGCTGGCGCCAGCGCCGGCCAGCCCGACGCAGACCACCTACTTTTCAGTCTCGCCCTACAAGTTCGGCAGCGCCAACGCCAAGTTCCGCGTCGCACCCGACCCGCAGAGCTGCCCGGAATATCAACTGCCCAAACAGAACCAGGACCTGCCGAATTTCCTGCGTAGCGCGTTGAGCCAGCAGTTGTCCACCGATCGCAAGCCTGCGTGTTTCGTGTTGCAGATCCAGCGGCAGAACCCGCAGAAATTCATGCCGATCGAAGACACCAGCATCGAATGGAAGGAGAGCGATGCGCCGTATGAAACCGTGGCCAAGGTGCGTATCCCGGCGCAGGATTTCGACACGCCCGAGCAGAACCTGGCGTGCGACAACCAGTCGTTCAACCCTTGGTTCGGCATTGCGGACCACCGCCCCATCGGCGGCATCAACCGCTTGCGCAAAGCCGTGTATGAAGCGGTCAGCGATTACCGCCACAGCCGTAACGCCCCGTAAAGAGTGCATAACAATGGGCCCGACGGCGTAAGGATTGCGTCGGGTCTATTGAGCCGTTTTCACCCCGCCACTACCGTGAATACCTACCCATCACCCGTAGGAAATCACCGTGGAAAACTCAACCCTCGGCATGCTCGTACTCACCCTTATTGCGGTGTTCGGCACCGCGTCTTTTTGCTTTGAACACCTGGCGACACGCCAGACCAAGAAGAAAAAAACAGCTCAGCCTTGACCCTCAGTCAACGCGCCCCCCGCCTCAGCGGTCTGAGCCAGCAACCATTGACGAAAACTGCGCACCGCCAACGGCGGGTTGCGGTGGTGGGGTTGCATAAAATGCAGGCGGCCGCGGCTATGCATGGTGTGGGGCAAGGCCATTTGCAGGCGCCCGGAATCAAGGTCACTTTCCAGCAAGCTCTTCCAGCCCAGCGCGACGCCGTGCCCCATCACCGCCGATTGCATCAACAGTTGATAGCTGTTGGTACGCAAGGCATGGCGCGGGGTGTAGTAGTCGGCGCCGATGTCAGCGAACCAGTCGGTCCAGGTCAGCCAGTCGTGATAGTGGTCTTCCACGATCAGCAAGGTGTGGGCATGCAGCAGATGGTGCGCATCGCGAATCGGGCCGTGGCGCTCGATGTAGCCAGGGCTGCACACGGTGATGACCTGTTCGCTGTCGAACACCGGCGACAGTTCCAGGCCGTGGGGCGCCGGGAGTTCGTCCAGGTGATAGAACAAGCCCAGGTCATATTCACTCACATCCAGGCGGCTGGGGTTATCGCTGCACAGGATGCGGATATCCAGGTCCGGGTGTTCGCGCTGGAAGTCCGGCAATAAACCGGCAAGCCAGATAGAGCTGATGGTAGGCGTGCTGGCCAGGGTCAACTGACGATCGGCGCCGCGACGGCGCAGCTCGGCGGACTCACGGTCCAGTTCGCGCAACAGGCGCTGGATGGTGCGGAAGTAACGCACCCCGGCAGGGGTCAGGCTCAGGCCCTGGGCCAGCCGATAAAACAGCGGCCGGGCCAGGTCCTCCTCGAGTCGCTTGACCTGGCGGCTGACCGCGCTCTGGGTCAGGTTCAGTTCATGGGCGGCCTGGGTGAAGCTCAAATGACGGGCCGCCGCTTCGAAGGTCTGCAGGCAGTTGAGCGGGGGAAGATCGACGTTTCGGCGCGACATGAGCAATTCCATTGGCAATTACGGGCCTGGGTTTGCCCAGGCCCGCAGAGATCACGTTGGCAGGCATCCTGCCAGTTGCTCGCTCAGAGCGCGACCCTGGCCACACGTTTACTCCATTGCCGGCGGTGTTCCAGTTGGCCGTTTTCCCAGGCTG
This sequence comes from Pseudomonas fluorescens group sp., assembly GCF_020093335.1. NCBI lineage: Bacteria > Pseudomonadati > Pseudomonadota > Gammaproteobacteria > Pseudomonadales > Pseudomonadaceae > Pseudomonas > Pseudomonas fluorescens group sp. The sequence continues at coordinate 16,105 of NZ_JAIOKW010000008.1, forward strand.
TCTGTTCTGCTTCGAGGTAGAACCACTCGGCATCGGCGTGCACGCTCAAGTGGCTTTCCACTTCCACCGTCCACTGGTCACGGCCGACACGGTAGTGCCATTCAATATCGGCACGGGTCGACAGCGGGTCCCAGGGCAAGGTGTGATATTGCTCGGTGCAACGTTGATCCACCCATAGGCCATGGTCGGTAAAGCGCATCGCGCCCAGGTCATCTTCGATCTTCACGCAGACTTCGCCACTGCCGACGTCTTCGATCAAGGTGCGTTTCGGCGCGGCGGCGCGCAGTACCTCCAGGTTCGCCGGGGTCGACGATTGTGGCACTTCGAACGGGCACTCCACCGCGTCGCCGGTGAACACCGGCAACTGCAGGCTGTGCAGGGTCGGCAGCAAGGTCAGCGTGGTCAGTTCGCGGCTCGGCCACAGCAGCGGGAAACTCGCGGTGCTCAGCGCCAGGCGCAAACGGTAGCCGGCGGGCAGGCGCATGCCGATGTGGTCGAGGTTCAGGTGCACGTCCATCGCTTCACCCGGCACGACCGGTGTTACCTGGGAAAGGTCCTCGCGAAGCGTGAGATTAAGCACACCGTAGCTGATCTGCGTGACCTGGCCGTCCGGCGCCACCGCATTCAGGCGCGCGACCAATTGCCCGCAGGCGGTGTCGCTGGCCAGACGCAGCGTGAGGCGCGCATCGCCAAGCAGCGCCAGGGGCTCGGTCAGCGGTTGGGAATCGAAGCACAGCGAGTTGGCGTCATCGCGGCGCTGGTCCGTCGGGCCATCGGGGCCAAACCAGATGGCACAGTATTCGCCCTGATGCAGGCCGGTGGTCAGCGGCGAGCAGATACTGCGCGGCGTGACCAAGGGCTGCGCGCCGGCAGTCAGGCCGTGCTCGCCGAGGCTGAAATCGGTCCATTGCACCTGCGGATCCGGCCAGCCCGACGTCTGCACCCAGATCCCCGGCCGCTCAGCGTAACTGCCCTTCGGCGGCAGAATATCCTGTAGGTAAAAGGTGCAAGATGCGTCATCCATCACCCCGTTATCGATGCCCTTTAACCAGTGATCCCACCAGCGTTTGGCTTCTTGCAGAAAGCCGATGGCCGGATTGGGCACGGCGAAATGCGGGTATTTGTGAATCCATGGGCCGATCATGGCTTTCTTCGGCCCTGGCAGGTTTTCCATCAGGCGCGAAACGGTATTGCGGTAGGCGTCCCCCCAACCGCCCACCGCGTAGACGGCGGCTTTGATCTGCGAGTAGTCCTCGCACACCGAGCCGTGGCGCCAGTAGTCATCACGGGTCTGGTGGTGCAGCCAGGTTTCGGCGAGCAGCGGCATGGCTTCCAGGCGTTGGTGCCAGAGGGTTTTCCAGTCGTCGCCAACCAACAGAGGATCAGGCACCGCCGCGCTGAAGTTGAGCATGGTGGCGGCCCAGCCGAAGTTCTCCATCAACAGGTTGCCGCCCTTGTAATGGATGTCGTCGGCGAAGCGGTCATCGGTGGAGCAGAGGGTAATGATTGCCTTCAGCGCCTCGGGCTGGCGCGCCGCGACTTGCAGGCCGTTGAAACCGCCCCAGGAGATACCCATCATGCCGACGTTGCCGTCGCACCAAGGCTGGCGGCACAGCCAATCGATCACCTCGAGGGCGTCCTCCTGCTCCTGCAGCAGGTACTCATCGGCCATCAGCCCTTGGGACTCGCCATTGCCGCGCATATCGACGCGCACGCACACATAGCCCTGCCCCGCCATCCACGGGTGGGTCAGCGCATCGCGCACTGCGGTGCCATCGCGTTTGCGGTACGGCAGGTACTCCAGAATCGCCGGGAAGGTTTGCGGGCCGGCGACTTCCGGCAGCCAGATGCGTGCGGCCAATTGCGTGCCGTCCTTCAAGGGGATCAGGCAGTGCTCGATTTCACGAATCTTGTAGGCAAACTCGGTAACGATTTCCATCGGTAACTCCAAACGCGTTTATTGCAAACAAACGGCTCCCCCGCGCCCGGAGGGGAGCGTACGGGGGAGACACACAGGTTGTCGGGCTTAGCGGGCGAATGCCGCGACGGGGCTGGCGCCACGCAGCTCGGGCTCGGTGGTCGGCCTGAGGTTTTTCACATCGAGCAGCGCCGGGTTCTTCAGCCAGAAGATCAGCGAGGTACTGGCCAGCAACACCAGGATCATCCCGGGCAAGCCACCGAGGTTGGAAAGCATCTTCACGCCATCGACACCGACAAACGCGACCATCACCCACGATACCGAGCCGATGATCAGGCCCCAGATGATCTTCAGCAGCGGGTTGCCGTCCAGGTCGGAATCGGCGGTCACGCCTTTGCTGCACAGGTTGGCGATCACATCGGTGCTGGAGTCTGCCGCGGTGACGAACGAGATAAACGCCACGAACAGCAGGAACGCGATCATCAAGCCGCTGGCCGGCAATTGCTGGAACATCTGGTACAGCACGTGCTCCACGCCCTGCTCGTTCAACACACGGTTGAGGCTGCCATCACCCAGCGCGTCGAAGTAGAGGCTGGTGCCGGAGAAGATGCAGATCCACACCGCCGTGAACAACGCCGGGTAGAGCATGTTGATGTGGATGAATTCGCGCACGGTGTAGCCGCGGCCGATCTTGCCGAGGAACAGCGCACTCACCGGGGCCCAGGCAAACCACACCGACCAATAGAACACGGTCCAGCTGTGCGGCCAGGTGTCGCCACTGGCGGCGCCGGTGAACAGGCTGCGGCTGAAGAAGGTGTCGAGGTACACGCCGAGGGACTCGACGCCCAAGCTGAACATGTAAAGGGTCGGCCCGCACAGCAGCACGAACAGCCCCAAGGCGAGCATGATCCAGGTGTTGAACGACGACAACATCACAATACCGCGCTGCAAGCCGCTGGCGGCCGAGGCGACAAAGGTGATGACGATGATCGTGATGATGATGGCCAGGCGCAATGGGGTGGTTTCACCGCCGATGTATTGGGCCATGCCACCGGCCAAGGTCAGCGCGCCGGTGCCCAGGGACGAGGCCATGCCGGCCACCAGCGCGAACATCGCCAGGGTGTCGATCAGCCCGGCATAGCGCTTGACTCGCGCTGCGCCCAGCAGCGGCTCGAGCATGGCGCCGATGGAGAAGTTGCTGCGGCGGTTATAGAACACCAGCGCAAACACCAGCGACGGCACCAGGTAGATGGCGTACGGAGTGATGGTCCAGTGCAGGAACATCGTCGACATGGCAAAGCTCTTGGCCGCCGAGCTGCCCGCTTCGATCGGCAGGCTGGTGGGTGGGCCGTACAGGTGGTAGAGCGGTTCGGCGGTGGTCCAGAACAGCACGCCCACTGCCAGCGTGGTGCAGAGCGCCACCATGAACCAGCGCCATTTGCTCAGCAAAGGCTGGGCGTCTTCACCGCCGATACGCACTTTGCCCAGCGCGGAGAAGTAGACGATAGCGGTCAGCACCACCATGGCAAACGAGCCGGCGCTGAACAGCCATGAGAAGTTTTTCAGGATCAGGTTGTTGAGCTGTTTGCTGACCGCAAGGAATGCATTCAGGTCGACGTAGCTGGCGATCACCGCCGCCAGCAGGATCAGGAAAGTTGGCCAGAACACCAACGGACGCAGTGGATATTTCATGTAGAGCCATTCCCCTTGCAGACTATTTTTTGTGTTAGAGAGCGGGCACCGCAGCATCCTGCTGCAGTGAGTCGCCTGGAAGTCTTTCGCGTGGCTATAGATAAACGTTTAACCGGCCAAGGGCGCAATCAACCAATGTGCATAGGGGTATTCCCCCACGTCATGACGCACCCGCACAGTTCAGGGCGAATAGGCAGTGCACAATGGCAAGGCACTAGGAGGATAAATCGCAGACGAAAAAAAGCCCGCTCAATGAGCGGGCTTCTTGTGGCGACCTGGCGTTCAGCGTTCCAGGTAACCGAATATGGCGCAGCGGACGGGATCATGACTCATCCTCTAACTCATTGAACGCTCTAAATTTTTAAAAATTTTCGAATCAACGATGGACTTGATTGTGTACTTATAATGAGCGTCTGGCAATCTAAGAATTCTTTTTTGGGCAGGACGACTCAAACTCTCTCCCAGGGCAGTGGTAGTAGAGGACTTGCACCTCCAAGTTTAGAAGGGATCGAGCATGACGTGCGTGTTGTCGGTCTGCACCCAGGTGCTACCAAGACCGAACGTAAAATCTCTCAACCCCAAGCACGTGTGGCGAAAGAGCTTGGGGATGCTGGTCGTTTGGGAGGAGTACGTCGCCAAGTAGTCATAAGGTCGACTGGTTGAATCACAGGAGATTGCCAATACTGCGGTGGTTCTCTGCTCCCCTACCCGACCTCTTCCCACATCAATGCTTTACCGTGGACGGGAGTTCTACTGACGGAATGGTGTAACCAGTAGATCCAACCAAGCCCCAGACTCGGGTTGAATCGGCGCCAAGGGAACAGCACTCACCGATGCGCTGAACCACAGCGCTCGAGCCCTTCGCTCAACGGGTGATCTGGCGTACGCCAAGTCCGATAAGAAGCACACCACAAATGCGGTCGACAGTTCTCTTGGCGTTTTGGTAGGCCTTGGCAATGGTCGCATGCGACAGGACGAGCGCGACCAGTCCGTACCAGCACAGAGCCGTGGCGCCGACTGCCGCAAGCATCGCCAAAAAAGTAGCCGTCGATACATGCGCAGGTGCCGCTGAGGAAAATATAGCGGCGAAGAATGCTATAGATTTTGGGTTCATGGTATTCATGGCGGCACCTTGAAAAAAGGCAGCACGAAGGCCGGTTGATTTAGGCTTCATCTGTGGTTTAGCACCCGCGGTACGCGAAGCAATGATGAGCCTCAATCCAAACCATACCAGGTAGGCGCCGCCGGCGATCTTTACTGCCGCTGCGAGCCATGGGAAGAGCTTGAACACCATGCCGATGCCGAAAATCGCACAAGTGGCCCAAATCAGGTTGACCGCGACGATGCCCATTACGAATGCGATTGCATCAGTACGGCAGCCCGACACAGCCTTATGAACAACGGCAACGAAACTCGGGCCAGGAATCATCACACCTACTGCAGAAACCGTTAACACCGTTACGACAGCCGAAATATCAAACATCGCCATCTCCATCGAAGAAAGCTTCACCCAAGCCAGCTGGTATCTAAACATCCAAGTGTATCGCTGCCAATGATCGTGTCGACCTTCTGCGATTCAACCTCCCCCAGAAGCGATGCTAACACTCCCGGCTGCACGACAGCCATGCTGCCCCACGCGAGACAGCTCCTAGAAGCTGGACAGTCTGTTGATCTCATTGCAGCCCCCCCCGAGGCGGGATCGTCACTTGGCAGCTTCTCATCTGCTGGAACAAAAAAGCTCGGTTACATGGCTTTCACCTTGGCCATCTCACCGTTCCACTCACCGGCGATCACTTCCGTACTGGCTTCCTTCTCGAACGGCGTGTAGACAGCCGTGATCTGAGCATCCTTACTCGCCCCGCCGTACGAGATAACGGTGACGCTTTGTGCCATCGCATTCCCCGCGATTAGCCGCAGCACAGGACACTGGGTTGTTACCGAAGGTATTGAGGTAGCGAGCGGTACGGCCGAACTCTTCGACGACATCAGAGCGCATGACCGCGGCGGCGATCGGCTGACCATTACCCATGGTCACGATATCGGGATCGACGCCGTTGCGCTGGAAGCCCCGAAGATGGGAGCCAGTGCGCCCGAAGCCGGATTGGACTTCGTCGGCGATGTACAGCAGGCCTCCACATCGCAGTCACCGTTATTCCTAAAGGCATCGTCCGGGAAATGATTCGTCGTGCACCAGAATTTGTGCCTAACCCTGAGAGGCTCTTACCAGCTTTATGCAACCGTCGATGATGAACTTCTGGTGCTGGGGTACGGAGGCATCAACGATGCCAGATTGCCCCGACGGTTCAGCGCCTGAGCCAGCTCTACGACTCGATAACAACAGGATAACCGCGAATGCCCCCTAGCCCTTCCAACTCACGAACACGTTGTTGGCATGGGCTCTCACTCAAGCGCACAAGTGAGGCGAGTTTTTAGGATACTAGGCACAAATTCAGGGCCGCATGGCTTCAGCCTCATTCCAGGCTTGAGATTTTTCCAAGGCAAGTCAGCGGGATCCGCCAACATTGGCCCAGGGGCCTTAGCCACTAATACCGCTCGTGCGATCCCTTGGAAGTCAGCCCGGAAATGCACTGAGCTTTTGTTGACCAAAATATCCATTGATTCTGGCTGCACACCCGCAATCCTGTAGAGGTTTCGCTCCAGCATCTGAGCTTTTGTAGAGCTCACTACGACAGTGATTTCGCCAATTCGCAGCGCCGCGACAGGGCCTAATTGAGCGATCATTCCATGCTTCATCGGGCCATCGTAGCGGCATGCGCCATCTGAGAGTGATACGACCTCAAACAATCCGGTCAAGGCATCATCACCTTGCACTCCGCTTTTCCCTCCGAATGACAACTCCAGCTTGGCCCCCACCCCTGCTTGGTGGGCTTGCATCGCAATATCCGGCTCGTACATCAGACCGATGGCTGCATTTTTTGCTCCTGCGCTTATCAGCGCACGCAACATCCCCGCTGTATTTGAATCAGCACCAGCCCCGGGATTGTCCTGAGTGTCAGCAATGACCACAGGCCCGTCCCCACCTCCAACGTCAAGAATACGCATAGCCTCCAGGACTGCTTCCTCGGGCTCCATAAACGGAACCTGCCAGTGAGCTTCATTCATGAGCATCTCGGCATACAATGCCTCCACAGCGCTCGATGCTTGCCTACCATACCCCCAGATAACGGGCCCACATTCACAGAAGTCCGCTGCAGGAAAACCTGCCGCGAAGGAGACTGAATGCACCTGTCCTGACTCATAGTGTGCCACCCGCTCGTACATAGATTTCGCCGGATCAAGCAGCGTGCACATACTATTGATCGGAATCAGGAAAGGAAGGCGGCACACGGTCAAATCGCACTCAGCCTTGGAAAAAAGCTTTTCCAAAAGGTCAGCGCATCGCTCACCAGTTTCGGCCATATCAACGTGTGGATAGGTTCTGAATGCAACAAGCGCATTTGCGGACTCAAGCATCTGTTCGGTGACGTTGGCATGGAGGTCTAGAGATGCAACGACCGGAATACAAGCGCCCACTACCTTGCGGATTCTGGCGAGAAGCTCCCCTTCCCCATCGTCGAAATGCTCAGTGACCATTGCGCCATGCAAATCTAGGTACACAGCATCAAATCCGCCGAGCGATACAGCCTCTAAGATTTCGTTTGCAATGCGCTCGAATGCATCCTCAGTGACATGAGCCGATGGGCTTGCTCCAGCCCACACTACGGGTATTACCGTCCAGCCTCGCTCCTCGGCGGACTTGATGAAACCTCCTGCAGGAATATTTACATCACGAAGCGCAAGAAACTCTTCACCGCGCGGTAACGCAGGGTGACCCTCTCCCCGCTCAAAATTCAGAAATGCAGCTTTAGAAGGCGCGAAGGTATTCGTCTCGTGTTGAAACCCGGCCACTAAAACTTTCTTAGGCTCAGCTGCACTAGTAGTCATGTGACCTCCACAGATAAAATCTTTGAGCGGTATATACAATAAGGTGAAAGTAGCGATCGCATTGAGCGCCACCTTACTTACACCAAGAGTGGTGCGCTGCCACTAAGCAATCACTTGCTTAGGGATGGGAGCTTAATCAGAGAGAGCAAAAGTGCTCCAACAGCTAACAGTCCGACCATCACGTAAAGCCCAGCATGAAGGCTTCCAGTCACTGAAGTTGCCCACCCTATAATCGTCGGGCTGAAAAAGCCGCCCAACAAACCGATGGTATTAACCAGTGCGATTCCACCAGCCGCCACATCCCCTTTTAGGTATTTGGACGGGATAGACCAGAATACTGTGTATGCTGCGTACATCATCATCGTCGCAACAATCATGAAGAGTACTGACGCGACGATGCTGCTAGATAAATAGGTCGCCACACCCAAGCAAATTGCCGCTACTACGGCAGGCACTGCGCTATGCCATCGCCGCTCTTGATGCTTATCGGAGCTTTTACCGACCAAGAACATGCTCGCGATCGCGCCCAAGTAAGGAATGCTGGTCAGCAGACCGATGTGCATGGTATTAGAGACACCATTTTCTTTCAAAATACTTGGCAGCCAGAAGTTGACAGTGTAGATACCACAGATAAGACAGAAGTAGGCGCCTGCCATTACATAGATTCGTGGATCACCAAGTACGTGTTTAAATGAGTGATGCTTCGCCCCTGGCTGGCGAGTATGAGTTTCAAGCAAATCTTTCTCGCTTGGGGAAAGCCATTTGGCAGTATCGGGGCGATCAGCAAGTACATTCCAAACTACGAAGCCCAAGAATACGCAAGGAATACCTTCATAGAAGAACATCCACTGCCACCCGCTGAGGCCCATCATTCCATCGCAAGCAGTCATCAGCAAAGCAGACAAAGGCCCTCCGAGTACGCCTGAAATCGGGCCGGCCATGAGAACAAGTGCCAAGGCTCGTGCCATACGAGCCTCACCATACCAGTAGGTGAGATAGAAAATCATGCCAGGAGCAAAGCCTGCTTCGAAGACGCCAAGCAAAAAACGCAAGCAGTAGAACATTCCAATGCTGTTTACAAACATCATTGCCGCAGAGGTCAACCCCCACAGTATGAGTATTCGAGCAATTGTTTTTCTTGCGCCAACTCTGGGTAACAGTAAATTGCTAGGAATCTCAAACAGTACGTAACCGATAAAAAATATTCCCGCCCCCAGACCGTAAACAGCATCCGAGATGGATAGATCAACTTGCATTTGAAGCTTAGCAAAACTAATATTTTGTCTGTCTAGGCATGCAAAGAAGTAGCAAGCCATCAAAAGAGGGATGATTCGCCAGCTAACCTTACGGTAAAGCTGTTCAGAGGGTATATTGCCTACCGCTATTTTGGCATCGGAGAGAATTGTCATGAAGCTATTCCCGTATGTTCTCCAGCAATGATCGACTGCCGGAAAATACTAATTGTTGTTGTGCCCGATCGTGCTCGGGATGCTTCCATCATGTTTCCCAATGCCCTTACCAGCAAGAGCAACTGCGAGCCGAGACCGTTGCCCAGAAGGCAACACGAGGTTGAAAATGCGTGAGATCAATCAGCGACGTTTGCGTTATTTCTATGAAGTCCTGACACAGGGATCGATTCGTGGCGCAGCGGACAGCTTGAACACCGCAGCGTCCGTCATCACGCGGCAGATCAAGCTCCTGGAGAGTGAGGTCGGAGCAGCATTGTTCGAACGCGTGGCACGAGGTGTCGTTCCGACTGACGCGGCGCAGCACTTGCTGGAGTACTGGCAGGCCTGCCAAGGCGAGCAAGAGCAATTCGAGATGAAGATCCAAGCATTGCAGGGTCTCGAGCACGGCGGTGTGAGAATCGCTGCGAGTGAGGGTTACATCGAGAGCCTTATAGGCGATGTGGTGAGTGATTTTTCTACCGATTACCCACGCTTGGACGTGTGGGTCGATATTCTTCCCGTTAACAGCGTTGTGAGTGATGTAATCGATGGACGCGCTCATATCGGGCTTGCTTACAATCCTCCGGCTCATCCCGACATCGAATATTGTGCAACCGCGCCGCGACCGTTATCAGTCGTTGTACATCCTACACATGAATTGGCCAGCCTCAACCGCCCACTAAAGGCGAAAGACCTTGTCAATCACAGACTGGCTACAATGCCGTCTTCGTACGGCCTTCGGCAACTGGTTCAAATGTTGGAATATTCGGAAAATATAAAATTGAAAACAGGACTCACCACAAACTCTTTGGCGGTACTTAAACAGTTCGTGAAGAAAAGTAATGAGTTCACGTTATTAGGTAAGTTTTCCGTTCAAACAGAGATATCTAATGGCGAACTCATCGCAATACCTATCGAAAATCACCTACTACAGTCTACAAAGGCGCGCATGATGGTGCGTCATGGCCGTCCTCTTACCGCTGCAGCTAACGAATTGAAGAAACGCATGATCGAACGCATGCGGATCTTCGCCTAGTAATGCAGAATGAATCGCCCCGGACTCTCTAAACACCTTGCAAGCTCATTGTGTAAAGCTTTTAAAACTCTATCGGTGAAAGCTGATTGTTAAAATCATGGCGGCGTTTTACGTTGTAGAACATCTCAATGTAAACGAACATATCGCTACGAGCATCTTTTCGCGTGCTATAGATTTTTCGCTTGATCCGTTCCCGCTTAAGAAGCTGAAAAAAAAATGTTGGGTTCATGGAGCGCTTATGAAGAAAGGTCGCGCAGGCAACAGCACTTTCGGTTGGCCAGTTCACTTTGCCGGCGCCGCGCGGGTACTGGATTTCAACGCAGATATTTGATGATGCTGCGTGCGAATTTGCTACGGCCAGCTGCATGGGTAACTGAATGAATGCAGGTAGCAGCGCCGTGCTTTTCTGCACTTTCCTACGAATCCATTTGTGTACGAAGTTTGCGTTGAGGCTATGGCTGAGCGCGATGCTGGCAATTGAAGCTCCGGGCTCAACACACTCTTGAATGACCTGGGCTTTTAAGAACTTGGAGTAGAAACGGCGTTGTGGAATGCATGAAATACCCGCTTAAAAGGCTAGAACTGGTGTCCACTTAATTTTAAGTGCACACCATGTCCTGGCCTTGCGGGGCTGGGTAGATGACTTGGCCGGACGCATACATCAAAACGACAAACCAAGCTATTCAAAACAAGCAAACCTTAGGAACTTACCCATTAATCGCTTCAGAGCCGACACTTAAGCTAGCGGACTTGCGCCGATTTCGAGAGTAAAGACCCGCTAAAAGCAAGAACCAAATTGGCATTATAGATAGAGCCTGAGCCGTATCTGGTTCAAGCGCTAATAAGATTAGGATGAAGACGAAGAACAACAGGCACAACCAACTCATGACAATTCCGCAGGGCATCTTAAAATCAGAGCTTTTGTGCAGCTCAGGATTACGCTTACGGTAGATGAGGTACGCAACTACGATCATAGACCATACAAAAATAAACAAGATCGCGGAAATTGTAGTAAGGATAGTGAATGCGGTCATCACTTCAGGGATGATGAACAATAAGCCTAAACCGATGAGCATACACAGGCAGGAAAAAATCAAACCGAAGACAGGCACTGAAGACTTGGAAAGCTTCTGGAATAACTTTGCACCTCGCCCGTTAGCTGACAGACTAAAGAGCATACGGCTTGTGGCGAAAACACCGCTATTTGCCGCTGACATAGCTGACGTGATCACAACCAGATTTATGATCCCAGCAGCTGCTGGAAGACCAGCAAGTATAAACAGCTGAACAAATGGACTTTTATCTGCGGCAATTTCCCCCCAGGACGAGACTGATATAATGCAAGTGAGAGAAAGCACATAGAAGAACAAGACTCGCGCGGGTACCGAGTTGATCGCACGAGGCAGGGTGACCTTCGGATTTTTTGTTTCTGCAGCAGTGGTTCCGATCAACTCAATACCAGCGAATGAAAATACTGCAATTTGAAAACCTGCAAAAAATCCAGTTATCCCATGAGGGAATACAGCACCTTCTTCTAACAAGTGAGAGAGCGATGCGGTAACACCGACGGGTGATACGAAAGATATACTGACCATGATAAAGCCGGTTACGATTAACGCACCGATTGCGACAACTTTAATCAGCGCAAACCAAAACTCCATTTCGCCAAAAAGTCGAACTGCAACCAAATTGATTGACAGTAGGACGGCTAATACACCGAGCGCTGGTATCCAGGTTGGGAGTTCAGGATACCAAAAGCGAAGGTAACCGCCGATAACGGTGCAGTCTGCAATAGCGACGACCACCCAGGTCAACCAATACGACCAACCAATAAAATAACCTGCCCATGGGCCAATGTAGTCGCTACAAAAATCAGTGAACGAGTTGTATTTTAGATTTGAGAGTAGCAACTCCCCCATAGCTCTCATCACAAAAAATAGAAAAAAACCGATAACCGTATACGTCAGTATGATCGAAGTCCCTGAAACACCAATAGTCTTTCCGGAACCCATAAACAGTCCTGTCCCGATAGCGCCGCCTATCGATATTAACTGTATATGACGGTTGCTCAGCCCACGTCGAAGTTCGTCGCCACCTTCAATTTCTACAGTTTTCATAGCTTCGCCTTACGATAGTTGTATTTGTTAGAATTCAGCTTGGCAGTCTTATGCTTTCTTGTGCCCAGACACATGAGTGCCGAGCACGACTCTAATCCGTGAACTCCATGGCGCTTCAATATTTATAGCAATAACAACATCAAGAGAACCAACTGCTCCTTGGATCATAAAAAAGCACTGGACGGGGTGACCAAACCATATCCAATGCTAAAGACCTAACCAGATTATATTTACCCGCTCAATTAAGCTTATTTATACAAATCACCTTTGGTTGCGTCATATCTTCATATGCGAAGCGGACACCCTCTCGCCCTAAGCTCCCATATTTGAAACCACCAAAAGGCATTGCATCAAATCGATAGTCGGATGAGTCGTTAATCATGATTCCACCCGCCTCAATTCGGCGAGCAGCGGACAAGGCTTTGTTCAGGTCGTTGGTGAAAATTCCTGCATGCAAACTGTAGTCTGGCTCATTTGCAAATGCGATGGCTTCATCTAAACCTGTAACAGGCTCCAAAACTACTACCGGAGCAAAAACTTCGTTACACCACAGTAGCGAATTGTGACTTACATTTTCAAGCACTGTAGCAGCGTAACAGGCACCTTCCCGAAGATGTCCACACAACAGTTTTGCACCCTGCTGTAAAGCTTCACCTACTACTTTTTCTGCGTTCATCGCGGCTTGAGCACTGATCATTGGGCCAACATCTGTACTCTCCAACGCTGGGTTGCCAACTACCAGTTTCGAAGATAACGCAACGAAACGTTCGCGAAACTCTTCATAAATGGTCTCCTGGATCAGCAACCTCTGTGCGCCAATGCAGTTTTGTCCAGCAGCCCAGAAGGCACCCGAGACGCATGATTCGACTGCTGCCTCAAGATCGCAATCCTCCAATACGATCACTGGCGCGTTACCGCCCAGATCCATTGCTAGTTTCTTCAAACCGGCACCACGCGCAATGTGCTCGCCTGTTACGAAACCGCCAGTAAAAGAGATCATCCGAACCTCACGGGAGGCAACCAGTGCTTTCCCCAGTTCAGCGCCACCTGTTGCTACTGTGACCACCGATTGTGGCAGCCCGGCCTCAAACAAGTAATCCACCAACTTGATCGCAGATAATGGGGCAAGCTCAGACGGTTTTAGAATCACGGCATTCCCACCCGCGATTGCGGGGCCCAGCTTATGTGCGACCAGGTTCAGCGGATCGTTGTAGGGTGTAATTGCGACAATCAATCCCAACGGTTCCCTGGAAAACCAGCCTTGACGGGATTCGGAACCTTCGTATGCGTCAAAAGGCAGCACCTCACCAGCGTTGCGCCTAGCCTCGTCAGCAGAGAGCCTGAGAGTGTTGACGCATCTTTTGACTTCTTTTTCTGCCTGTTTAACTGTCTTGCCAGCTTCTTGAGTAATCAACTTGGCAAACGATTTTGCATCTCGCTCAATATTTTGCGCAGCCAGCTCAAGTATTTGCGAACGACGATAACGAGGCAGGGCTGCACAGATCTGCACGCCGATTCTGGCCTGTTCAAGAAGCATTTTTACGTCTGCTGCGTGAACCTCTTTTACTGTACCTATAATGCTTCCATCAAAAGGATTGAATACTTCAATTTGGTCACAGACATTTGCAATAGCAAGGTTTGAATTAGCCATCTCTAGTCCTTCCTATTTCTTGTAAGCTGTATGAATATTGATGATATCGGAAAGGAGTGCAAACGCTGTTTCGATTCTTCCTGCGCCTGGCCCCGAGACAGTGACTGCACCCAAGAGCTCGGTATTGAACGAAATTGCGTTAGTGGCACCAGAAATTCCAGCTAGTGGATGTTCGCTGCTCAAAAGCTTCGGCTCAACGGTGCCAGAAACCGAGCCATCAGCGTTGCGTTTAGCAGAGCCAATAAGTTTCCAGTGCGAATTATTTTGACGTGCGTCATCAATATCGTTGGCAGTCAGACCGGAGATTCCGACGCAGCTAACGTCACTAATACTTAGTTTTGCACCAAGCAGTTCGTTCGCGAGAATTACCACCTTCAAACGAACATCGTAGCCTTCAACATCTGCCGTAGGATCCGCTTCGGCATATCCCAGTTTTTGGGCTTCAGCTACAGCTTCAGAAAATGCTAGCCCACTTTCCATACGCGTCAGAACGTAATTAGAGGTGCCGTTGAGAATGCCTTCGAAGCCTACGATTTCACTTCCAGCCAACGACTGCTTAGCGAGCCGAATGACAGGAGTACCGCTCATTACTGATCCTTCATACTCAAAGGCCATATTATTCTTAAGCGATAGCTCTTTGATTGTGGCAGCATGAATGGCGATTGGCCCTTTGTTAGTGGTTACGACATGTTTGCCACCCTCCAGTGCCCAGCGACAGAAGGTGGTCGCAGGCTCACCATCGATAGGGTTGGTAAAAGTCGCTTCCGCAATGATGTCTGCACCCGAATTTTTGATGACCGTTTCGTTAAACGCTTCGACGGTACCACCTGGGATTTGCGCTAGTGCTCCTTTAGTTGCTGGCAAGCTCACCAGCGCACCAGCGTCCAACCCGTCGCGATTGATTACAGAGCCGAGGAAAAGGTCAGTGACACCGACAATTTTCAGGGTAAAACCCAGACTCTCTTTCCAAGACGTATTGCGCTCTGAAATGAGTTGAGCCAAAGCCCGGTTAACACCACCAAAACCTACCAGTGCTATTTTGTATTCCGTCATTTCTTGTTATCTCCGATCCGTTAGGTTAGCTATGGCCCCTAGCTTAGGACGGAGGTGCCGGCAGTAAAATATGCCGAAAAGCATTATTTTTTGAGCGTTTTGACTGTTCCGTCGCCAAAATGGCCAGCCGCAAAGAGCCAGATCCATCGGCTCTTTAGGGTATTCACATCCTTAGATAACGTTCAGCAGAACGAAAGAAGTTATTGTGTTTTCCACGCCTGGCATCGCAGAAATTTCGTTCCAAACTTTGTGTACGCGCTCTGGGCTGGAAGCACCGACACGTACCATCAAGTCATACTCACCACTCATGACTTCACACTGAAGGACTTCCGGCATTTTTCTCAATGCTTCCAGTACTTCTGTCCCACGCATGCGGTCATAGCGATAGACAAACATGACAGCGTTTATGAGTGAAGATGGTGTCTGCCCCTCCGGTCTACGTAAGGTATATCCTTGTATCGCGCCGTCGCGCTCCAGCCTTTCAATGCGTTGGCGTACAGCATTTCTCGATAGGTTAACTTTTATAGCAAGCTCTGCATGGGTAGCCCTGCCATTCAGAGTCAGCTCTGCGATTATGCGTTCATCGAGTGAGTCAAGAACTCGTTTCACTTATTCACCCGCTTATCTACTTTGTTATTTTTCAGATGCTGCTGAGCACTTGATTTATAGTGCCAACGTCGTCTGGGTTTATTCGATACAATCTTAGTGAGCAGCTACTCTGTACAGGCGTTACCTTCGGTATAGGTACGATGCCAAGCTTAGCAAGTAGTATAGCCGACTTTATTGGTGAAACCTCCCCGAGAGTGACCATCGGAGCCACCATGCTGCGTCTATAGAGTCTAGCGGCGAGCACCCCCGTCGCCGTGTGCGGGTCAATTATATAGCCAGTATCGTGATGCATGCTCTTTATCTCCGCTAAGGTTTCTTCATCGCTTACGGAGTAAGAGTCAATAATCATTCGTGCTTGCAGCCATAGCTTATTGTCTATGACCATTTCTCCGTTTTCCTCAAACTCCTCCATCAGCTTACTCACAGCAACGGAATCCTTACCATAGAGCTCCCATAGTAATCGTTCCAGATTTGAAAAAACCGAAAGATCCATTGCAGGAGATAAACTCCTATCAGACTTGATTCTGGAATAATGATTTTTCAAAAACAATTGATGCAAAGCATCATTACGATTGGTAGCAACAATCATTTGAGTGATCGGCAACCCCATTTTCTGCGCAATGTACCCTGCATAAACTTCAGAAAAGCTTGATGCCGGAACACTGAACCCAATAGTTCTTTGCCCCCCACTGAGTTGAAGTGTGGCATAGAAGTAGAAAACCAACTGCGCCATGACATTAACCCAATTACTCGAATTAAAGCTAACTGCCGTGTAATTTGACTGCCAATTTCTAAACAGTTTCGAGACAATCATTTGACAGTCATCAAAGCTCCCATTTACTGCGAAGCGATAAAGGTTAGGATGGTCTGACGCATGCAATCGCATAATCTGCTCATCTGGAGAACCCGATTCTGGAAAAAATGCAACAACAACCGAACTTTGACTATTCTTAAAAGCTTCAATGGCGGCAAGTCCAGTGTCTCCATTCGTCGCCCCTACAATCAGTGCCCGGCGCTTCCGTTTTGCAAGGAAGTACTCCACAAAACGGACTTGCAACTGGGCTGAAAAATCTTTCGAAGAGCGAGTCGGCCCGTGAAACAACTCAAGTACCCATTCATTCCTATCGACCTGTTGTAAGGGCGCAATAGTGCGATGATCGAATTCACTATAAGCATCTTTAAGAAGCTGCTTTAGATCCTCTTCTGGGATCGTCTGACCAACGAATGGCTTTATAACTCGAAAAGCCAGTTCGTCATAGGTGAGCATCGACCAATTCGCTATCTCCTGAGCACTAAACTCCGGTGGAGCACTTGGCATATACAATCCACCATCCTCAGCGACTCCAGATAGTACAACCGTTTCAAAGTCAGCCTTGGTAGCAGAATTGCGGCTACTTACGTATTGCATTATTAACTCCACCTACTGTTTTTGAATGCTAACCTATCTGATTTTGGGCTTATCTTGAGGGAGCATTTCGTCCGCTTCGATCGCCTTAGCCGACCCGCTGCTAGTAGCTTACCCCAACGTTCCAAAGACTCACTACGATGCAGGGAAGATGCTGGACAGAAGCGATTCCTCCGCACTGTACCCTTTGGAACCTGGCGCTTGAATACTAGATTAGGACGTGTCTCAAACTTAACAAATATAGCGCTTCGCTTTATTTTATGGTCGATCTGACCAATTTTGATCGATTTGACATAAAAAACTTCAAATACTAGTGCAAATTGTAATTATGGGATTAGCTGTCTGATCCAATATATCTCATTTATCAGCACCAGCTCGTAAGCTTAGCCAGCTGGTCATGCTGGCAGCCATGTAATGAAAAAAATCCCTTGAACAGACTGTGTGAAAACGCACTTGAGACCAGCACAACAAACGCCCCTACTAGTGCGGGGCGTTTGTTTTTGTGCGGACGACAAACGAAAACGCCCTTCAGTCTATTAGCGCCATCAATTGGCGGGCCCCGATTACACTAATTGCACGTTTTAGGTTGTAGGCATTCACTGCCAAGGCGATTTCCGCTCTCGCTCCCTCCAGTTGACGCAACAGGAAGCGAGAGTCGCCAAACACCCATTCAGGTTGCCGAAGGGGTGCTCAACGTTGGATCTTCGGTTGGCCATTATATGCGGCTGGGCCAGCACTATTGCTCCATTCGCTCAACGCTTCCTCATTGGCATGGTGTGAGACGTAGCTGCGCTGAGCGCCAGTGATTGAGATTTGAGTGGGCAGGTAGCACAGTCGTTGCATCTGCCTGTTAGATCCGATCGCCCTTGTCGCGCTGTTTGAGCTATCACCACTTGCACTGCGGTAAAACCGGACGAAGGCCCGGCACGTCGCCTCAAAGGCGAGTTTATTGTTTTTACGAAAGTCGGCGATGTTCTTGACGTCGGGCTTAAGCCGGTTAATCAATCACATCACTTCGATGTTGCGCAGGCACTCGGCTTTGAGACGCTGCGATGAGCGAATCCGGCGAAACTAGCCGTAGAGGCAGAGTTTGAGCTGGTCGGCACGATCATAAGAGGGGTGCCCCGTGCTTTTGGCCAGCGTTTTATCAAAGCCCAGTTGAACCAGATCCAACTTTGATGTGTAGATCGTTTGGCGTCTGCCGTGAAGCGGTGCTGGCTCAGCAGGTCATCCACGCCGATGAACGCCGGTGCAGATGCTGGCACCTGGCAAGCAGAAAACGCTGAGAGCTTGTGTCTTTGCCTACTGCAACATGCCGCTCTCGGCGTTCAAAGCCGTGGTCTATGACTTCAGCCCCAGCCTTGCTGGTGAGCACGCGCCCAATTATATAGGCTTGTGGAACGGCAAGTTGGTGTGAGACGACCATCGGGGCTCTACTTGCCAAGCTGCGAGAGTTGATCAAGACCAACAAAACAATACGGCAGGCTAACTTGATAGGTTTGTTCAACCCGGTTCTACGAGGCTGGGCGAACTATCACAGTCATGTCGTCACCAAGAAGATCTTCAACCCTGGGGCTTGGGACTAGTAGCCGGCGCACTGATCGCACGACAGGTCGCAAAGCGGCTGCCCAAGGTTCATTTTGGCTACCTCATCGCCTCCGGATACATGGGCTACTTGTTATGGACCCAGGGCTTGTCCAGCTCCATCGCCCTGGCTAACACCGATACCAACAGCCCTATTAACGTCATTTATCAACTGACCGGCATGACGTTCCCTTTCAGCCTCACGATTTTCCAGCCCTACAGCTGGATTTCCGCTGCTTCACGCATTGCGGAGTGTCTAAACATTATCACGGCGCCCACGCCCGAGCTAAAACCATGAGGCATGAACCAGCGCCTCGCCTGATAAGAAACCAGGAAGATTCGCAACGTTAGGTTACAATATCGGCTCCAGCCTGCCCCCCAGGGGCCGATATCACTGTTGGCAAGGAACTTTTCGCGTGTCTGCTTGCGTCTGTTGGATGCTGCGGCAGTGTTGTTCGACAAGGCGTTCCGATATCTGACCCGTATCCCGGCTCAACGCGTTCATCAACAGATCTGCGAATATTTCTCTGTCCCTTCCGCTGAAGACTGTCCCGGTATCCGAATCCCATGGGGTGATGAATTCGGTCCGATGATTGAGGACGGCGTTCGTTGTGCGGAGAGCTGGCTTGACGATTCATCACTACCGCTATGGTGGGCACTGGCGCAGAACCGAAAACGTCATTGTCTAGGGGACTCTCTGGAAGCTTTTGAGGCCGGTTTTCTGCTGTGTTTGCAGCAGAGTCTGATCAACTTTCGTGAAGCCGCTGCATCCCGACCAACCAGTTTTGATGCTTAAGGTTGTATTTGACGTTTGAGATCTGAATTAACCGCTCAGGCCACTAGACGTTGATTGTTCGGGTGTATGCATCGCGGGATGCCACCTGCAGATTTAACAGCAGGCACCAAGGCCGAAAACACTGGGCATCTCGCCCGCAGCGGCCGGAAAGGCGAGAAACATCGGTGCTCAGCGAGCTACCATCCCAGCGGCTTGTTCGGTAGCCTCCGTAGTACGCGTTGCGAGTTTACGAACCTCGTCAGCCACGACAGCGAAACCGCGCCCAGCCTCTCCTGCGCGCGCAGCCTCAATAGCCGCATTTAGGGCCAGGAGATTTGTCTGACTTGCGATGCCCTGTATCGTACCTACAATTTGCGACAACTGGGCGATGTTGGTTTCCAAAGTCCGCTGATGCCTAACCTCTGCGTCTCTCAACTCTTTCTGCTCGTGCTGCAGATGGACGTCCACGAGAGCGCCAACCACGTGAAGTGGAGAGCCAAGCGGATCGCGCCGGGTCTGACCGCGACCCCTGAACCAACGATAATCGCCACTTTTCATCTTCAACCGATACTCGATGTCGAATGGAGTCTTTCCTGACTTATCATTCAAGTGAGCAACGAAAGCGTTGAGGCTTCGGTCTTTATCATCCGGATGCAGCCTAGAAACCCAGCTATCCAAAACATCTGGAAACTCTTCAACAGTTTCAAAGCCGAGCAGTCTTCGGAACTGAGGCGACCACCAGAAGGGGTTTTGTGCATTCACAGGATCTCCGGCGATCACTTCCATATCCCACAATCCATCGGAGAGCATTTCTCTAGCAAGTTCAAACCTGGTGATGATGACGTCGTGTTCCTGATCACGTTCCAACTGATCATGAATATCCCTTAGCGAGCCAGCTACTCGGATCGGAGTTCCTCGCTCGTCACGAAGTGTTTCACCTTGAGCGTGGAACCATCGATAGGAACCGTTCTTCATTGCGAGCCGGTACCTTATCTTATATGGCGTGTTCCCGGACTTGTCGTTGAGATGACGAGCAAAGGCGTCGAGTGTACCCTGCTTGTCCTGTGGATGAATGCGATCCGCCCAACTGGCCAAGACATTTGGGAAATCACGTTCGTCACTAAACCCCAAAAGGTTTCGAAATTGCGACGACCACCAAAAGCTGTTCTTCGGATTAACGGGGTCGCCAGCAACAACATCCATGTCCCAAAGGCCCTCACTAGCAGCCCGATTCACTAAGTCGAATCTGATTTCATGGGCTAAGGCAGAAGCTGTTGACTCGCGAAGTAATTCACGAGCAGCTTCAAGCTCGTATTCAAGTTGGCTAATGCGCGATTGGGACTCACGATTTGATGATTCGAGAAACTCCCAGGCATCAAGGATTGATGGGGCCTCTTTGCAACCGTTGACCTGAGGTACCTTCCCGCTCCTGATAGCAGCTATTAACTGCTGAAGGGCAAAACGGTCACGACGCAAGAATGGAAAAGGGGGCATGGTATGAGACTCAATAAACGTTACGGGCACATTGATAAGGGGCAAGGTAAAACAAAACGATCGCAGCCTATGGCTGTTCCTACGTTGGAACGCGTACGCCTGAGGCTGCCGAAGGCTGCGATCTTTTCAGGGTTTAGAAGTAATACCCAATGTTCATGTACAACTGGTTTTCCCACTGGTTGCTGCCACCTGCCCCCAGACTCTGGGTGTAGCTGCTGCCACCGATGTACGGATCGTTCTTACCGTATAGCCACTCCGTGGCGATCCACAGTTTGCTGACGGAGAACGATGTGCCGAAAATCATCCGCTGCGAGGTCTTGAAGTCGTCGTCGGATTTGTCGAAGGCGCTGTAGTTGGCGTACAGCTTCACGCCGCTGATCTGATCGAACAGGTACTTGCCGCCAACGTCGTAGCTCACGTCCGCCACGTAAAGGTTGCCGCGACTGGCGACGTTGAAGGTGCCGTCGAAGCCGCCGAGGGTCACCAGTTCATCGGTGCCGGGATTGCGCGGGGACATCTGCTGCCGCGCCGCTTGCAGTTGCACGCCCCATGGACCGTTCTTGCCGATGTAGTGCACGGCCACGGCATTGCGCCGGCCGTCGTTGTTGGTGTCCTGGTTCTCCAGGGTCGAGGTCAGGCCGGAGATCCCGACTTCGGATTTCCACGGCCCCAGGTCCAGCGCCTTGGCCACCCGCAGCACCACCGTATTGCGCTCCTGGTTGTTGCTGCCATCGGCGACGTAGCTGTCGGCTTCAGACACCACGCTGGAGTAAGTATCACCCTTGCTGGTGCCTTTACCCTGCCATGCAGGGCGCAGGTAGTAGCCGGCCTGGATGTTCCAGTCGCCACTTTGCTGAATGTACTTGGCACCGATTTCTGACAGGTCTTCCAAGCCCACGACGTTGCCGAGGGTCTCGAAGAAGGTGCTGCCGAAGTATGGCTGCAAACCGAACGGCACCTGATTCAGGCCGACCTGGACCTGCTGGTCGGGGTTGAACTTGTAGCCGATCCACGCCGATTCGGCGAACTGGATGTCACCGACATTCTTTGTGTACTGATAAGGATAGGCCCGCCCATAGAAGCGATATTTGGCCGCTCCGATCCAGGTGTCAGAATTAAACTTGGCGCTGAGAAACGCGGTGTCGAAGTTGAACTTCTGGATGTCACGATCCGGGTCATAATCCCAGCGCGCACGGACCGCGCCGCCGAGGTCAAGGTTGTCGGTCACCTGAACCGCCATGGCCGGTGCCGCAAAAGCGCCGAGCAGCGGAATTAGAGCAATGGAACGGATAGCACGAGGGGTGGTTGTGCGCACAGTGATACTCCCGATTTTCTGATTATTGTTGGGAACAGCAGCCCGGGCCGCAGCGAACGCTGCGACATGAGTAAAGGGTTATAGAGTCATTTGGCTTGAGGTCGGATCAGCCTTCCAATGCCCGCCTTCCATTGTTGGAGCCGGTTGGTCTGGAAGGTATTACTGCAAAATCCTACTCTGCCGACTTCAACCGTAACCGGCTTCGATGGGACAAGCCTGCCTGCAATGCAAATGCAACGATCACAGTCGAGGGTGCGGAAAAGCTGCTCAGGCCAGGGCCGGAGAACATCAGTGCCAGTCCCAATGCGGTGGCGCCAAACCAGGCGCTCAAGCCCGCCGAATTGAACGCTTTCACCCGTTCGAGCGCCGCCACTTCACTGCGTCCGTAAAGAATCTGCGCCAACGCCACACCCACCCAGGCCACCACGAAAATCCCCTGATAGGCCAACGCTTTAAGTAAGTAAGTAAACACGTCCGCGAGCATCAGGCCGTACACGATCACCCCAACCGTCAGCGCCCACATCAAGTACGAACCGCGGATGCCAAAGCGGGCAAAGAACGCCTGCATGTTCATCGTCGCCAGATAGTAATTGGCCGTGTTGATCCGGGTTTGCGTGGCCCAGACAAACAGCAACCCCCACAAGCCCATCAACTGTAAAATTGCCATCACCACCGAGACTTCGTTCAGCGCGCCTTCGTGGGGAATGCTGCTGACCAGGTAGATGCCCGCCGCGCCGTTAAGTAGAAACGTCACCGCGTAGAACGGCATGCCGAAGTTCCAGCGGCCGTGATACTCGGCGTCTTTAGGCTTGCCGAAACGGGCGTAGTCGAAGGTGAACAGCATCAACACCCAGATGCCCATGTACGCAACAAAGCAATCCCACCAACCGAAGGCACTGGGGGTTGCCGGGCCGAAATCCAGCCATTGCGGCTGGTAGCCATAACGACTGATCGACAGCCCCACCGCCACCAGCAAGCCACCCAGGTACACCGGCAGCAACACGCCGTTGAGCTTGTCCAGCCAGTGCTGCACGCTGCCCAGGATCATCGGCACGCTGTACAGCACCACCAGCAACGCGGCCAGCGGGAAGACCAACTGCGGATACAGGTGATTGAGCGCCACGGCGATCACCGAGCCTTCGAATACTGCGTAATAGATGGCCGTCGAGAAGAAGATCAAAGTCGCCAGGCACGCCCCGGTGCTGCCGAACAGCAACCGTGAAAACAACGCCACCGACAAACCGCTGCGGATGGCGAAGCGACTGAGCACCGAGTTGACCAGGCCGTAGCTGATCACCGACAGCACCATGCCGATCAGGGCATTGCGGGCGCCGTACGACAACGCCAGCGATGCGCCGACCACGATGTAGAACATTGCACTGCAGACCGCCCACCAGGCCATGGTCAGGGACAGCCGCCCCATGCGTGCGTCGGCGGGAACGGGGTGATTGGCCGGGTCTTGCCCGGTTTGACTCGATTGCGATAAAGCAGCCATATGCGTGAACTCCAAAACCAGTCAAAGGTTGAAGCGCGGGCAGCCGTCACCGCACTGAAGTGCGACGTTGGCTTGCCGTTTAGCATTACCCGCGCGATGCGGCGGGCAGAATCAGGAAGGGAACAGCTTGCTCAGGCAGCTGAGTTTTTTCTTATAGGAACGTCGCGCTTCCAGCGCCTCTTCGAGGGTCACCGCGACAAAGCGGGCCTTCTGGTTGGGTTGCATCTGGCCGATCAGGTCGAGGTCGGCGCTGATCACCGTGCCAATCATCGCGTAGCCGCCACCGGACACGGCGTCGCGGTGCAACACAATCGGTTCGAGCCCGGCCGGGACCTGAATCGAGCCGATCGGGTAGCAACTGTCGACGATGTTCGATGGATCGGAACCGGCGCCGAACGGTTGCTCTCGCGGCTTAAAATTCAGCGCGCTGCCGCCCTTGAAGCGATAGCCGATACGGTCGGCTTCAGAGCCGACCGTCCACGGCTCGGCGAAAAAGCTTTTCGCCGCCGATTCGGTCAAGCGGTGGTAGTACAGACCGGGCACCACCCGCAGGGTGATTTCGCCACCCAGCGCCTGGCGCAATGCCATGGGCAAACTGGCCCCTGCGCGGCTCTTGCCCCTGGCGATACCGATCGGCAATTCGTCGCCCGCGATCAACCGACGCCCCTGAAAACCGCCCAGCGCGCCGAGCGCATAGGTCGAGCGACTGCCAAGTACGATCGGCACATCAATGCCACCGGCCACCGCCAAATAAGCTCGGGCACCGGCCTTCGGAAAGTCAAAGCGCAACACTTGCCCGGCCTTCACCGCGAACGCGGTGTCGTGGTGCATTTCCACGCCATCGACCCGTGCCGTCATGAGCGCGCCGCAGACCGCCACCAGTGCATCCTGCTGAAACTCCAGCTCCGGTCCAAGCAACGTGCATTCCAGCGCCGCCGAACCAGCCGGGTTACCAACCAGTTGATTGGCCGCGCTCAAGGCGTATTGATCGAGCGCACCGGAAGGTGGAATGCCCAAGTGGTAATAACCTTCGCGGCCCAGGTCCTGCACCGAAGTCGCGAGGCCGGGTTTGAGGATCTTGATCATGCCAACACCTCCTGTAGCGACTTGGGATAGCCGACGGGATCGGCCAGAAAGGCATCCAGGGAAAATTCTACCGGCCGGATCCGCAGATCGAAGCGCCCGGCTTCCACGTCGGCCACCGCCTGGTCATAGGCCTCACGGTCCATCGGTTTGAATTGCACGATGTCGCCCGGACGGAAAAACACCATGTGCTCCTTGAGGTACGCCAGGTTCTGCTGCGGGTCGTAGATCGGTGCCGGCGTGACGCCGAACATCTGGTAGCCGCCGGCACCGCGCACCGAGTAGATGCAGCCGAAGCAACCGCCATGCCCCAGGGTCAACTTCGGCGTGTCGGTGCGCGGTCGCAGGTATTTGGGCACCTGTAACTGACGCTCGCGCTCGACCATCTGGAACATGAACGGCAGACCCGCGACGAAGCCGACCATAGAGACAAACCACGGCGCACCACTGTGGGCGGCGATGAACGCATCGACGTCTGCCAGGCCGTTAATTCGCGCGGCGTATTCCAGGTCCGTGGCGCTCGGGTCTTGATGACGGTCGCGAAAACGCATCAAGATTTCGTGGGTCCAGGGGTCGTTATAGAGCACCGGAATCTCGATGATCCGCGTCTGCAACGTGCGCTCGGCGACGGCCCCGGCCTCGGCGATTTTTACCGCTTCGAGCAAGCTGTGTGGGGCGATGCGATCCGGGTCAAAACGGATCTGAAATGACGCGTTGGCCAAACACACATCGAGCACACCATCGAGCGCCAGACGTTCGACTGCGCGGGTAACCGCCATGCCTTTGAAGAAGGCTTCAAGGGACATGCTGTCGCTGACTTCGGCAAACAAATGTTCATCGGCGCCGAAGCTGTAGCGGATTGGAGTGCTCATGCTTGACCTCCACGGCCACGCTCGGCCAACCAGGTTTCCAGGGTGCCGGTGTGGAAGTCGGCGCTGTGCAACCACGGTTGTTCCAGCAATTCGCCGTGCAGCGACAAGGTGGTGGCCATGCCGGAGAGCGTGGTGTGCTTCACTGCCAGCCGTGCGCGAGTCAAGGCCTCGGCACGATCACGACCATGGACAATCAGCTTGGCCAGCAGCGAGTCATAGTACGGCGGCACGCGGTAGCCTTGATAGAGATGGGTGTCGACCCGAACGCCCTCGCCTTGCGGCCAGATCAACGATTCGACCAGACCGGGGCTGGGGAAGAAATCCCGCTCCGGGTCTTCGGCGTTCAGGCGCATTTGCAGGGCGGCACCATTGAGCTGGATGTCGCTTTGCTTGAAGCCCAGCGGCTCGCCACCGGCAATGCGCAACATCGCCTGAACTAGGTCGATGCCGGTTATCAGTTCACTGACCGGATGCTCGACCTGAATCCGCGTGTTCATCTCGATAAAAAAGAACTCGCCGGTCACGTCATCATATAGGTATTCCAGTGTGCCGGCGCCCTTGTAGCCCAGGGACTCGGTGAGGCGCACGGCGCTGGTGCAGAGCGTCTCGCGTTGCTGCGGGTTGAGGGCCGGCGATGGCGCTTCCTCGAAAATCTTCTGCCGACGACGTTGCAACGAACACTCACGCTCAAACAAGTGCACCGCGTGCTGACCGTCGCCCAACACTTGAACTTCGATGTGCCGTGCGCGGCTGATGAAGCGCTCCAGGTACACCGCGCCGTTGCCGAACGCAGCCTGGGCTTCGCGCTGGGATCGGGGGAACTCTTCAGCCAGTTGTTCGGCGTTTTCCGCCAGGCGAATACCCCGCCCGCCACCGCCGGCCGAGGCTTTGATCAACAGTGGAAAGCCAACGGCTTCGGCGGCCTTGAGCGCCGATTCGACATCGAACAGTTCACCGGGCGAACCGGGCACCACGGGCACGCCCGCTTCCTGCGCGGTGCGCCGGGCTTCGGCCTTGTCGCCCATGCGCCGGATCGTCTCCGGGCTCGGGCCGACGAAAATGGCCCCGGCCGCCAGCACCGCCTCGGCGAAGTCGGCGTTTTCCGAGAGAAAGCCATAACCCGGATGGACCGCGTTGGCGCCCGTGGCTTTCAGGGCGCCGAGCAATGCCTCGACGTTCAGGTAACTCTTGTCAGCGCGGGCCGGACCGAGAAGGTGCACCTCGTCGGCCATGCGCGCCGCCCGGGAATCGACGTCCGCTTCGCTGCACGCGGCAACCGTGGGAATCCCCAGTGCTTTGGCAGCACGGATAATCCGCACAGCGATCTCGCCACGGTTGGCGACCAGCAATTTTTGAATGGCTTGCGTCATGATCGCGCCCTCACTCGTCGTCGAGTGTTGCGACGACTTGACCCGGTTCCACCGGATCACCGTCTTCCGCCAGGAATGCGCTGAGGCGACCGGCCGTCCCGGCGGTCAGTTCGGAAAACTGCTTCATAACCTCGATCAAGCCAATCACCGTGTCGGCGCTGACCTGCGCGCCGACCTCGACGAAGTTCGCCGATTCAGGGGTGGCTTTGCGGTAGAAGGTCCCCGGCAACGGGGTGATTACAGTGTGTTCGGCCATGTCTGTTCCTCTTGGAATAGTTGTAGAAAGGCAGGCAAAAATGAATCGGTGTGCAAACCTGGCGTCTGCGTGCCAGGCGTTTTCGTCTAATATCAGCGCGGCGCGCGAACCTTGATCCCGGCGCCATCGAGCGCATTGCGGGTGGCTTCGACCAACGCCAGCGCGCCCGGTGTGTCGCTGTGCAAACAGATGGAATCGAATGCGATCGCCAGGTCTTCGCCCTCGACGGTGCGCACCACGCCTTCCTGACAGGCCCGCAGGACCCGCGCCGCGACCTGCGCTGGATCGTAGGCACGCACGTTGCGGGTAAAGACGATGGAGCCGCTGAGGTCGTATTCGCGGTCGGCGTAGAACTCGCGGATCACTGGTTGGCCGAGTTCCGTAGCAACCCGCCAAATTACCGAATCAGGCATGCAATACAGCAGCAGCTCAGGCTCCAGGCGCTGCAGGTTTTCCACCAGCAAGCGCGCCGCTTCTTCGTCCCGAGCCAGGTGCATATAGAGCGCGCCGTGGGGTTTGATGTGTTGCAAGGCCACGCCCTGGACCCTGGCGAGTTCACGCAAGGCGCCGAGTTGATAAAGCATGTCGTCCACCAACTCCTGCGCCGGTGCATTGATGTGCCGGCGGCCGAAACCGACCAGGTCGCGGAATCCCGGATGGGCGCCGATGGCGACGCCCAGGCGCTTGGCCTGCTCGACCGTGCGACGCATAGTGCCGGGATCGCCGGCATGGAAACCGGTGGCGATATTGGCCGAGCTGATAAAACTCATCAGTTCATTGTCAACGCCATCACCGATGGTCCATGGGCCAAAGCCTTCACCCATGTCCGAGTTAAAATCTACTGCCTGCATGACGCTTGCTCCCGACGCTTGTGACTTCATGCAGGTCAAGCTAGATTACCGCGAACCCCTTGGGAAGATCTATTATCAGATAGGCCATCTTCTGAAAAACAGATACCTAATCGCCCGGAGTGCTCATGTCCCTAACCCTGCGCCAGATCCGCTATTTCGTCGCCACGGCCGAAGTCGGGCAAATCTCTCAAGCTGCGATTCATCTGAATATTTCCCAGTCGGCCGTGACTACGGCGATCAAGGAACTGGAAGGCATCATTGGCGCGCTGCTGTTCCAACGCTCGGCCCAGGGCATGAGCCTGACAGACGCCGGGCGGCACTTTCTGAATCGGGCCTATGTGATTTTGCGCAGCGTCGATGACGCGTTGAACAGCCCGTTGCCGGACATCCGCGCTAGCGGCGTGTTGCGGTTGGCGGCGAGCTACACGGTGATTGGTTACTTCCTGCCGCACCATTTGCAGCGGCTGGAGCATTGGCATCCGGATGTGACCATCGAAGTCCACGAACAAGAACGGACGGCCATCGAAGAAGGTCTGCTCGAAGGTCGCTTCGACATGGCAGTGGTGCTGACCGCAAACCTCACGCTCCCGGACATCGTTTCGGAAACTCTCTTCAGCTCCGAGCGGCGGTTGTGGCTGCCCAGCCACCACCCCCTGTGCGAACGCTCAGCCGTAAGCCTCGCTGACGTGGTGAAAGAGCCCTACATCCTGCTGACAGTCGACGAGGCCGAACAAAGTGCGATGCGTTACTGGGAACACGCACATCAACAACCGAACGTCAAGGTGCGCACCAGTTCCGTCGAGGCGGTGCGCAGCATGGTCGCCAATGGCAGCGGCGTAGCGATCCTCTCTGATCTAGTGCACCGTCCCTGGTCACTGGAAGGCAAACGCATAGAAACACTGACCATCACCGAACAGGTGACACCGATGAGCGTCGGACTGGCGTGGCATCGCGAACGTGAATTCAGCCCGGCGATGCACGCATTTCGAAATTATTTCCACGATGCATTTTTGGCACCCCAACAGCATTCCGCACGACGCTGAAAGATACGTAAAAGTAATCCACCGGCTTGACCTCATAAACGGTCATATCAGGGATTGAAAAAATGCAGTTAACTGAAAATTGGCGAGTTGCATCCGATGATAAAGGCGCCCTTCAAGCAAGTCTTTCCAAGTAGCGAGGCACTTCAGGCTCCGGAAGTACGGATAGCACCTTCAGGCGCTGCAAGGTTCGCTCGCGGGCTTTGGATATGTGGTCTCGAAGGCAGGAGCAGGCTGAGTCAACTGTTCCGTAAAGCAGTGCCTCAAAAACTAGCCTGTGCTCTACCAGCATGGCCTCATCGTTGCTTGTGTTCAGAGACTCGTGCAGAACACGTCCGACATTCAACGGAATCTGACACTGGCGAATGACTGCAGCCATTCGAGCGTTACTCAACCCTGCTAGGCAAGTGACGTGCAGATCCTGTTCGAGCTGTTCTATGTCTACTCGTTGGACACCTCGCCCAGCTTCTTGCGCCCTGATTATTCGCCCCAACATATTTTCAAGGTCGCCGCGTGGGACATGCTCTACACCTTGGCGAAGTGCATCAGGCTCAAGAAGCATGCGCAGCTCATAGTCCTGTTTGACTGCCTCTGCAGTTAACGGCCCTGCCAACCATTGAGAGTAAGGCTCCTTTTCTACCAAGCCTTTATCCCTGAGACGCATCAGAGCTTCCCTGACCACGTTTCTGCTGACGTTCAATTCTTCAGATGCGCTTTGCTCATCTATTCGGTAGTGCCCAAAGACCATAAAGCGAATAACCGTTTCCGCCAAGTGATCGTAAATGCGCTCACCTAGAGGTCGATAATCGATCAAATCTTCCTGAGGTTCTAGTCCGAGCAACTCACGTGTCAGCGGGACGCGTATTGGGGCTTTGCTCCGACCATCAGGATCAATGAGAAATCCACGGCCTTCAAAGCGACGGATCAAGCCCTCCTCATGCAAGAGATTGAGTGCCTGGCGCACCGGTACGCGGCTAGTACCGAAGAGTTCGGCTAGAGGTGCTTCTACCAATACAAGTCCAGCAGTCGCTTGCCCGCTAAGAATCGCTTCACGCAGCGCGTTGCGGATGGTTTCGTAGCGTGAGGCCGGTCGATCTTCGGTCGGTAGTGCTGCAGGCATCAAGACTGTTCTCAAGAAACGGGGGGTGGGTGAGTTTCTCACACGATAAGCGAGATGTGATCGCGATCGGTAACACCTCATTGATCAGTTTTAGGGCGAGCGTGTTACCAAAAACCCCAAAATGGATCATTTTATTAAAAATACAATTTTCAAGCCATGGCCTGACAGGATGCTGTGTCCCTCTACCAACCTCCCGGCGCTGAGCCATCTGCCGCATTATGTGTTGAGCAAATACGCGACTTGGCACGGTCGATGCTTTTGGTAATGTATGTATTAATAAAATATACATTTTAGAGGTCTACCATGCTTGCCGATGCCTTTTCCTTGGCTCAGAAATTTGCCGACGGAACGTCCGACCCTGTCACGGCCCTTAAAGATGCGTTGAAACTCAGCGCAGACGCGCCTGCTGCATTCATCACATTTTGTGAGGATCGAGCGCAGCGTGAAGCTGCAGCTGCACAGGCACGCTGGAAAGCCGGGCAGCCCTTGTCTCGATTCGACGGCGTCCCGGTAGCTTGGAAAGATCTATACGACCTGGCCGGATATGTGACTACCGCAGGCGCGAAAGTACTTTTACATACCCCCCCTGCTTCACACGACTGCGCGCTGGCTGTGGCACTTAGCCGCGCAGGTCTTGTGAGCATAGGGAAAACCAACCTGAGCGAATTGGCATACTCAGGCCTGGGACTCAATCCCCACTTTGGCACGCCGGTCAATGCCGCGTCGAAAGATGAAGTGCGCGTACCTGGTGGATCCTCATCAGGATCTGCTATCGCTGTGGCGCGAGGCATCGTACCTATCGCCATGAGCACCGATACAGCGGGATCAATACGAGTGCCGGCAGCTTTCAATGGCTTGGTTGGCTATCGAAGCAGCTCGCGCCGTTACTCGTTTGCTGGGGTCATGCCCCTTGCACGCACGCTTGACTCATTGGGGCCTATCACTCACAGCGTTCGCGACGCTATTGCGGTCGATAACCTTTTGCTGGGCGATCGACGAGGGCTGTCCTTCGAGACTACAGGCCTTCCAGTAGCAGGGCTTAGGCTCCGTGTGGACATCAAGGTGCTCAATGACACACGTATTCAGCCAGCAGTGAGATCTAACCTTCTTACCGCAGTTGAGAAGCTGGCTCTGGCAGGAGCAGTAATCGAAGAAACGCCGGTTCTCGCGTTCCATCAAGCGCTGGAACTCATAGAGCAGGTGGGGTGGCTTGGAAGTGCTGAGGCCTTCGCACTCCATCAAGAGCTCCTAGATAGCCCAGCGGCAGAGCAACTTGATCCAAGGGTTCGAAAGAGGCTTGAGACCGCCCGAACATTTCCTGCCAGCAAGCAGGTGCGCTTGTACCAGGCCGCTGAGGCGCTGAAAAAGCAAATTACGAGCGAATTGGACGGCGCCTTCTTGATCACTCCTACCGTCGCGCATGTTGCCCCCCTACTTACGCCTCTTGAAGAAGATGCCAGCATCTTTGCTGCCACCAACCTGGCGACGCTACGGCTAACGATGCCGGGAAGCATGTTGGACATGCCTGGCGTTGCGCTGCCCAGCGGGATCGGTGATGCCGGGATGCCTACCAGCCTGCTTCTTTCGAGCTTCAGCGGAAATGACGAAGAGCTGCTCCGAGCCGCTTTAACCGTCGAGTCATACATTCGAGTCACTGAATAAATACGCATGGGATGCGGGGCTCTTACACCTGCATTCAATTGAATAACAAAGAGGTATGAATCATGGCGAAGGAAATATTTGTATCAATCGGCGTTGACGTAGATGCGGTCGCAGGGTGGCTGGGCTCGTATGGTGGCGAGGACTCCCCTGACGATATTTCCCGTGGTCTTTTCGCTGGTGAAGTGGGTTCACCAAGGCTTTTAAAACTGTTCGAAAAGTACGACCTGCGTACTACTTGGTTCATTCCAGGACATTCCGTAGAAACCTTTCCCAAGCAGATGAGGGCGGTTGTTCAGGCCGGTCACGAAATCGGGGTGCACGGATATAGCCATGAGAACCCTATTGCGATGACTCCAGAACAAGAAGAAATAGTTCTGGATAAATCGATTGAAATTATCACCAAGCTGGCTGGCAAGCGACCCACTGGCTACGTGGCGCCATGGTGGGAATTCAGCAACGTTACAAACGAACTTCTTCTGAAGAAAGGTATCAAGTACGACCACAGTTTGATGCACAACGATTTTCACCCTTACTACGTTCGTGTGAAGGACAGCTGGAACAAGATTGACTATAGCCAACACCCAGATACCTGGATGAAGCCGCTGGTGCGCGGTGAAGAGACCGATTTGGTTGAAATTCCGGCCAACTGGTACCTCGACGATCTACCTCCGATGATGTTCATCAAGAAGTCGCCTAATAGCCACGGCTTCGTAAATCCACGCCATTTAGAAGAGATGTGGCGTGATCAGTTTGACTGGGTATACCGCGAACACGACTACGCGGTGTTTCCAATCACCATTCACCCGGACGTTTCGGGTCGCCCTCAAGTGTTGCTGATGCTCGAGCGACTCATTGAGCACATGAAAAGTCATGAAGGCGTGAAGTTCGTCACGATGGACGAAATAGCCGATGACTTTATTCGTCGTCAGCCTCGAAACGGCTGAGTGTTTTGCTGCGGGTAACTCCTCCATCACGAGTTCTACAAAAACAAGAGAAATGCCAATATGACCACTACACAGACAATATCAACGACGCAAGTAAATGAGTCCGGTGCTTGGAAGCCCGTACAGCTTGAATCCAAGGATGTTACTTACGCCACATGGATCGCATTCTTCGCGTGGGTATTTGCTGTCTATGACTTCATCTTGTTTGGCACGCTGCTGCCAGTCATGGGTGGTCATTTCACATGGAGTGAGGCTGAGCAGGCGCAAATCGCCACTTATGTAGCTGTAGGCGGTGCAGTCATCGCTTTTATCGTTGGCCCGCTGGTAGACCGAATCGGACGCCGCGGGGGAATCATCTTGACCATTGGCGGCACCGCAATTTGCTCGGCGCTGACTGCGGTCTGTGCGGGTATGGGCAAAGCGCCGCTGATTGCAGTTCGTTCAGTTGCCGGTCTGGGCTACGCCGAGGAAGGGGTCAACGCGACGTACCTTACCGAGGTTTATGCCGCGTCTACTGATCCGAAGATAATCAAGCGCCGGGGTTTTGTGTACAGCCTGGTGCAGAGTGGCTGGCCGGTTGGTGCACTCATTGCTGCGGGCCTGACCGCTCTGCTGCTTCCGCATATTGGTTGGCAAGGTTGCTTCATCTTTGCAGCAATACCCGCACTCGTGGTAGCGATCCTCGCTCGCAAGCTGAAAGAAAGCCCACAGTTCCAGGTTCATCAGCGCATTCACCAACTGCGTAAAGCTGGAGATGAATCTGGGGCGCGCAGCTTGGCTCTGGAATACCATGTCGATTATGACGAGCACTCCAAAGCCGGAGTTGCGGCAGCCTTCCGGGGTGCAGCACTCCGTCCAACGCTGGTGTTGAGCCTGGCGATTCTTCTCAACTGGTCTGCCATTCAAGTCTTCAGCGTTTTGGGGACATCAGTAATCGTGAGCGTCCACCAGCTTTCGTTCCAGAATTCATTGTGGATCCTGGTTCTGTCCAACCTAGTTGGTTTCATCGGCTATCTGTTTCACGGTTGGCTGGGTGACCGATTTGGTCGCCGAAACACTGTTGCATTTGGGTGGATGTGTGGAGGGCTGGCGTTTTACGCCATGCTCCAGGCACCTAGTGAGCTGACGACCGTTGTTGCGTTGTACAGCCTGGGACTGTTCTTCCTCACTGGCCCCTATTCAGCAATGTTGTTCTTTATGGGCGAAAGCTTCCCCACCAGCATCCGCGCAACAGGCGGAGCAATTGTTCATGCCATGGGCCCAATTGGCGCCATCGTCGCCGGCCTAGGGATTACCAGCGTGTTAACGACAGGTGGTCAGTGGCATAGCGCAGCGCTTTGGTTCGGCGCGCTGCCCTGTTTCTTGTCCGGCTTAGTGATGCTGGCAGCCCGACACGTAGAACCTCATTCCGTAAAATAAGAAGGAGCTGGAATCATGTCTAAACCTGTAGCTTTGATCACGGGAGCCGCCAGCGGCATTGGCGAAGCCGTTGCCCTTGCGTATGCGAAGAAGGGCGTACGTGTGGTAGGTGGATACTTAGCAAGTGCTCCTCATGATCCACTTCATACTCAGCGACTCGTCGAAGAGGCAGGCAGTGAGTGCTTGATGATCCCTATGGATGTCACTGACAGCGCCTCACTGGACGCCATCGCCGCCGCCGCTGTGGAGCGCTTCGGGCGACTCGACTATGCCGTGGCAAACGCGGGTCTCCTGCGTAAAGCGTCACTACTAGAGATGTCGGATGAACAATGGAATGAGATGCTCGATGTCGACCTCACAGGCGTGATGCGTACCTTCCGTAGCGCGAGCCGCTATATCGGTGAAGGCGGTGCATTGGTCGCAATCTCGTCAATTGCCGGTGGTGTATATGGGTGGCAAGACCACTCGCATTACGCAGCTGCGAAGGCGGGTGTACCTGGGCTTTGTCGCTCGCTGGCAGTAGAACTTG
The DNA here is from genome assembly GCF_020093335.1 of Pseudomonas fluorescens group sp. Classification (NCBI taxonomy): domain Bacteria; kingdom Pseudomonadati; phylum Pseudomonadota; class Gammaproteobacteria; order Pseudomonadales; family Pseudomonadaceae; genus Pseudomonas; species Pseudomonas fluorescens group sp. Next base: position 50,788 of record NZ_JAIOKW010000008.1, read on the forward strand.
CCGCCAAGGGGATTCGTTGCAACGCGGTCATTCCTGGTTTGATTGAAACCCCTCAGTCGCTTGATGCGAAAAACTCTCTGGGAGCAGATGGGCTGGCGAAAGCAGGTAAAAGCATTCCACTGGGCCGGGTAGGCCGTGCAAGCGAAGTTGCGGATTTAGTGTGCTATTTGACAGGCCCTGACTCCAGCTACATCACCGGGCAAAGCATCATCATCGACGGTGGTCTGACTGTGCGTTGGCCTGAATAAAATTAAATGTGCCGCATGTCCTGGGGTGCGGCATTGAGGACAACAAAAATGAAGCCATTGCAAAACCGCCGAGCTGTTATCACAGGTGCTGGAAGTGGTATCGGCGCCGCCATTGCTTATGCGTATGCAGACGCCGGCGCGAAGCTCGTGTTATGTGACCGCGATGCAGAGCGCCTGTCTCTTGTGTCGAACAAGTGCCGCGATCAAGGCGCTTTGGTGATCGAATGCATCGCCGATGTGGGCAGCAGAGAGGGAGCTCAAGCAGGTGTCGATGCTTGCGTAAACGCGCTTGGTGGCATCGATATCCTAGTAAACAATGCAGGCATGCTGACGCAGGCTCCTTGCGTGGACATCACCCAGGAAATGTGGGACGACATGCTCCGCGTTGATCTGACCAGTGTTTTTGTTGCCAGCCAGCGCGCGTTGCCACACATGGTGGATCAGAAGTGGGGGCGCATCATCAACGTCTCGTCACAGCTGGGTATCAAGGGAGGCGCTCAGCTCACTCACTATGCCGCCGCTAAAGCCGGCGTCATCGGGTTCACAAAGTCCCTTGCGCTGGAGGTAAGCAAAGATAATGTTCTGGTCAACTCAGTCGCCCCTGGGCCCATTGAAACGCCACTTGTAGAAGGTATCAGCCAAGAGTGGAAAGCAGCGAAAGCCAAAGAGCTTCCCCTCGGTAGATTTGGCAGAGCTGAAGAGGTAGCGCCCATCGTGGTATTACTAGCCTCAGAGCCCGGTGGTAACCTGTTTGTAGGTCAGACCCTTAATCCCAATTCAGGCGACGTAATGCCTTGAGGTGAAACATGTGTGGACTTTGTGGCCTGATAGGAGAGGATGCTCACTGGAGCGATCCATTAGAGAAAAGCATCCCCGGCCGACGTGAACGTTTGCGTAGAATAGCTTCGATCAATCGGGTGATTGCTCCGCTCAGGCTCAAGGTCAGCGATTTTCAAGGCTCCTCTTATCTCATCCAAGGGGCTACAGGGAAACAGGGATTAGCTTCAGGACTTGATCAGCTTTGGCAGGTGGCTGAAGAGCTCGTGAGCCATAAGCTCGATCCTCTGGACCCTAGGATTCTAGATCATCTTGAGGAAATGCTATGAGCTTGCAGATCAATGTCTTGACCGGTTTTCTGGGGAGTGGCAAGACCACCCTCCTACAACGGGTTCTGGCAAATGAAGACATGGGGCAGACGGCCCTACTGATCAACGAATTCGGTGAAGTAGGTATCGATAATCTGCTTGTACAGGAAATTGCCCCCAACACCATATTGCTGCCAAGTGGATGTGTCTGCTGCTCGGTGCGCGGGGACTTGAAACAGGCTCTCATTGATCTGCATGGAAAGCGTAATCGTGGCGAAATTCCGGCGTTCCGTCGAGTGCTCCTGGAAACCACCGGCTTGGCGGATCCGGCCCCGATCCTGTCTACCTTGCAGCGTGATCCACAGCTTCGGGGTCGTTACCATCTTGGCCTGCTCGTAACAGTCGTTGACGCTCAGCATGCTTCGCTACAAGAGCGCCTTCATCCTGAATGGATCGGGCAGGTCACCGCAGCCGATCGCCTTCTAGTGAGTAAGGCGGATCTTGTTACTCCTGAGTCACTTGACAAAGTATTTGCCCATTTGAAAACGCTCAACCCAACAGCGTCAGTGGCGCTCACCAGCTCTGTGCTGGAGGGTGATGAGCAGCTTTTGGGGGAAGGACTAAGGAGCATGGTGCCGGATGAAGAAGTCGCTGGGTGGCAGCTCTTTGCCCCCACGAAACAACCTCAACACGGTAATGCGCAAGTGTGCGCGCTTGAGTACGAAAAACCGCTCGACTGGTTGGCCTTCGGGATTTGGCTATCGATGCTGCTAAGATGCCATGGCGAGCGCATTCTCCGAGTCAAAGGGATTTTGAATGTGATCGATACAGAGCAACCAATAGTCATTCATGGCGTCCAGCACTGCCTTCACCCACCGGTACACCTCACCAGTTGGCCAAATGGACAGCGACGTTCACGATTGGTGATCATTGTGCGTGACCTTGATATTCGGATATTACGCAGATCTTTTGACACGTTCTTGCACAGTCTGGGGCGTGCAGCATGAGTGGCCCGGTAACATTGCGCGTGCTCGGGACTTCGGTAACGCTGCTTGAGTCAATTCGATTGCGAGCCGAGCAGGAACTAGGCATTCGGATCGAATACCAGGTTCACGACGTGCAGACAGTGCAGCGCATTGCCCTAATGAATCCTGAAAGCTATGACCTTTATGATCAGTGGTTTCATAGCATGGATTTCGTGTGGCCTGCTGGCGCGATTCAGCCCATCGATGTACGCCGTATTGCGCTTTGGGATGAAATAAATGATCTGCCCAAGCGAGGCAGACTCCATCCTGACCATCCACTGTCTGGAGGTAGCCTGCCTTGTGACCGACTCTACGTTCAGCACGATGGTAGCTTGGCCAACCGTCCAACTCATCTGATCAGTATGTTGCCCTTAACGCATAACGCAGACAGTTTTGCTTACCGGCCAGACCTGCTGCCACCTGGTTTTTCGGCGGAAAATGAAAGCTGGTCATGGCTTGTAGATCCTCATTGGTGTGGTCATGTTGCGTTGCAAAGTGACGCTGCCATCGGCGCGCTCGATGCAGCCCTAGCAGTTCAAGCCAAGGGGCTCGCTTGTTTCGATGTCATTGGAAATTTGAGGTTGGATGAGATCGATGATCTGGCCAATGTCCTCGTTAAACTCCAGCGACAAGGGCACTTTGCTGCGTTTTGGTCTGATGATCGTGAGGCAGGCAAACTCATGCTGGGCCCTGATGTATACATTGAGAGCGTCTGGTCGCCGGCACTCATGCAGCTTCATCGTGAAGGGATTCAGTATCGGCAAGCAGTCCCCAAAGAAGGGTATAGGGGCTGGTTCGGAGGACTATCCCTGTCACGAGCTGTGGACGGAGCCGTCAAAGACGCAGCCTACGCTTATCTCAACTGGTGGCTGGCAGGCTGGCCCGGAGCGATGATGGCGCGCCAGGGTTTTTACATTTCCAACCCACTCCGTGCCCGTGATCATCTATCAGTTGCGGAATGGAATTATTGGTACGAGGGTCAACCCGCCTCGGAACGACTTCTAGGCAGTGATGGGGAGCCACTCATCGAACCCGGCGAAATTAGGGAAGGAGGTTCATATGCTGAGCGAGTAAGTCACATCAGCGTCTGGAACTCTGTGATGGATGAGCACAATTACCTTGTGCGCAAATGGGCCGCTTTTCTGAAAGCAGGCCGGTCTCAAGGTGCATGACCTGGATCTAATTCAACTGCGCAGCCACCCTCTGGTGCAATTAAAATCTGGCCTAGCTTATCGAGGAACGCTTTAACTCGGTATGGCACCTGTTGTCGCGTTGGGAGCAAGGCAGTAATGGTGAGGTGTTCAGGCAATGCGTCAGTTAGCTTGATCTCCTGCAGGCTTCCGTCGGCTAGGTCTGACCGAACATCCCAGTAAGAGAGCATCACCACACCTAAGCCCAACTTTCCAGCCGCCCTTACTGCTTCCACGCTGTTGGCGCTAAACGGTGCGTCGGCCTTGACTGAAAATCGCTCACCACCTTTTATGAGTGGCCAGTACGGCATTGAATGCAGGCCGATGCAATCATGCATCCTGAGTTTTTCCAGGGTATTTGGTACTCCTCTACGCCGCAGATAGGAAGGGCTTGCACAGATGACGCGAGGGTTAGGAGCTAGGTGGCGAGCGATCAAAGCGGAGTCTCGGAGTGTGGCAATTCGGATGGCCACGTCGATACCCAATCCGACGATATCTATGATGCTGTCCGACAGGATCAGATCTACTTTTAGAGACGGGTTTTCTTCAAGGAGGGCCGGAATCATAGGCAAGATAACCGTCTGGCCGAACACAGTTGGAGCCGTTACTTTTAGGACGCCACTGGCGGCCCCAGCAAATGTGAGTATCGCAGCCCTCGCGGCTTCATCTGCTTCGAGCATAGCCTTCGCATAGGGCAGGTATAACTCCCCCTCGGGAGTCAGTGACACAGACCTGGTTGTTCTGTGGACGAGCCTTACTCCCAATTGTTCTTCCAGCGACGCGAGCCGTCTAGAGATCGTCATCGGCAGGACGCTAAGTCTACGTGCCGCTCCCGACAAGCTGTCACTGGCCGCGATGGCGACAAATGCTTCCACTTCGGCGACTTGCATCTTCATATCCTATAACGATAAGCCGCCTTATCGGACGGCACGGCTTCTGCTAGCCCCGCAAGGAGGATACCTTCGTCAGCAACCCAGCTTTCTATCCTAACTGACGGGAACATGAGATGACTATCAGCAGCGACCAGATTTTAACTCCTTTCGATATTGGCCAGGTGAGCCTGAAGAACCGATTTGCGGTAGCACCTATGACTCGCATCAGTGCGAGCGAAAAAGGCCTAGCCTCCCAGCGCCAAGTTGACTACTACGAGCGCTTTGCTAAAGGTGGTTTCGGTCTCACTGTGACCGAGGGTATCTACACCGATCAAAAGTTCTCGCAAGGTTACTTGTTCCAGCCGGGGATTACTGATCTAGAGCAGGCTGAGGCATGGCGAGCCGTGACGAGCGCTGTTCACAAGCATGACGGCAAGATTTTCGCGCAGTTGATGCACGCCGGCGCTCTCAGTCAGGGCAACCGATTTTCGCAAATCACCGCTGGTCCATCAGCTGTACGCCCCAGGGGTGAGCAAATGGGCTTCTACTACGGCACCGGCCAATACCCCACACCCTCGGCAATGACCGAGGAAGATATCGCTGATGCAATCGATGGCTTTGCAAAATCAGCCCTACGCGCTGTCGAAATTTCTGGCTTTGATGGTATTGAGATCCACGGTGCCAACGGTTACTTACTTGACCAGTTCCTTACCGATGTCTCCAATCAAAGGACTGACAAATGGGGCGGTGAGGTGAAGAACCGTATTCGTCTCATCCTGGAGGTTTATAGCGCAGTACGGAAAGCGGCTGGTAACGCTACCGTCGGTGTTCGTATTTCTCAGGGTAAGGTGAACGACTTCTTCCACAAGTGGGCCGAAGGCGAAGCCGGGGCGGAAATGGTATTCGGGTCTCTGGCAGATGCCGGCGTGGACTTCATCCACGTTACTGAGTTTGAAGCATGGAAACCTGCTTTTGCGCAAGGTAGCGATAGCTTTGTAAAGCTGGCTCGTCGCTATGCCCCTAACCAAGTGATCATCACCAACGGCAGTTTGCATCAAGTAGATCACATACAAGATGTAATTAACGACGGGGCAAATATCATCGCATTGGGCAAAGGCGCCCTAGCGAACCCAGACTTCCCAAATCGCTTTGCGAATGGTGATTCCTTGGTTGAGTTTGATCCCTCGATCCTTGGTCCGGTTGCTGACATCAAAGACAGTGAGTTTGGCTAAGTTATTACCCAACTAGGCAGACCAGCGGCACGTATACGTCGTGCGTGCCGTTGTCTTCACTCCCAATAAATATGCCTCGATTATCCATATTCTAGCGTCTTGACGGCGAATTTCATACAGGTGATATATGAAGCTAATTGATGACACTCTGCGCAAAAATGAAACCCTCAAAATAAAAGTCTGGATCGACTTTGTATGTCCTTATTGCCTGCTCGGAAAAAAGGTCTTGGAAGAGGCAGCAAGCGGACTGGATGTCAATATAGAGATGATGCCCTTTGAACTCCGCGCTTATCCAGCACCCACCTTACGACCAGAAGATGAATATCTCCCATCTGTCTGGAAACATGGTGTGTATCCTGCGGCAGAGAAGTTGGATATCGCTATCAAGCTTCCAAGCGTGTCACCCCAACCTTATACCCGTGACGCATTTTTAGTTCTTCAATATGCTAAAGACCAAGGCGTTGGGAATGAATATGCTGACGCAATGCTGCGAGCGTTTTTTCAGCAAGACCGTGATATAGGTGACCTTACAGTAATCAAAGATGTCGCGGCTTCAGTCGGACTGCCAATCGAGCCTTTGGAAGAAATCCCGAAATCCCCTCTCCACTCACTACGTCACGATAACGAGCTAAAATACGCTTCTAGAATTGATATTCGTGCTGTCCCTAGCATAGCTATCGGCAATAAAATTTATTCCGGAATGCTTGACTCTCAAGAGCTTAGAGAAGTTATCCTCGCAAATATGCCGGCCGGGAAGGTTTGTACAAGCCTCGCTGAGTGACGCCTCATCTACCCATAAAATTTATTATCGTCACGACAACTGCTCTCGCACGTCGAGGAAGACTCTAGCTGACGAATTAAAAAAAGAATCCTCAGCATAGAGGGAGGTTCATTCAAAATCAGAGCAATGACTTCGAGTAATAGTCAAAAATGGAATGACCTCATTGAGCTAAAAACATGAGCAAAGAGCCACTATCATTAGTTAGGCTCGTATAAAGGTATTTAGCGAGAGGCCTACCCAATAGGAATGGAGGTCCGTCGTTATTATGTCTTTTCCATGTTTTAATCCACACGCCAAAACCTTCTATCGTCCAATCGACGCAGCGCTGCGTTGGTGTAACCTCATTCGTTACGAGGCACAAATAGTCGAAGCTGCATGGTCTCGTCCCGAGGAGCTTGCCTACCTATTTCCACAATGGCCATTCTTGCATGCTGCTATAGAAAAAATCTACGACGCGATACGTAACGGAGAACTACCTTACGGCTGCCTTGGTATTTCGGTTCCCATTGGAAGTTACGTGGAGCCATGTCAGCTAACGATACGCCACTCCGATTTACGCCACTGGATGGAGATTTATTATTCAGATCAGAAGCCTGGCTTTTTGTTTGAATCAGGCGGAGAAGCTTATGAAAAAGTCAGCCTAGGGAACTTCCTTGCTCTACAAGCGGATCGGGATACTCTCTTACGGGAATTGAACACGTTACAGTATCACCTCAAAGATATTATGGCAGATCTCCAGGCCATCGGACTTGAACGAGATAAACTCAAAGCAATGGTCAAAACGCATGGACAACTCAGCGAACGTAGCGAACTCACCTATCAGAACATCATCGGTGCTTTGCTCAGCCTTTTTCTGGACCAATCGCCTGCTGGCAAACCTCTATCCGTGTTCAAGAGCCAGTCTGCGATCGTCGATGCTGTTATCGCACGCTATTGCGATATTCCGGGTCTGAGCAAACGAACACTGGATGAAAAATTCGCTGCTGCAAATCGCAGCATCAAGAAAAGCAAACAAGGTTAAGAATTGCAATGCAATCCCAACGATTGCAATGCAATGACTCCATGGCTTTTCTGCTGTTCAATTCAAGTCACTTCCCACCACGCGCCAAGCGGCGCCAGGAGTGACCAGCATGTCCAGCTCATCCGTCTCGCGCGCTGACAGCCCTCAACCACCGGCCGAACGTCACATCATGCGTCGTGAAGAGGTAGAGCGGAAAACCGGCTTCAAGCGTGCGCACATCTACAACCTGATGAAGGAAGGGAAATTCCCGCAAGCCAAACGCATTGGACTGCGCGCGGTCGGCTGGGACTCGCTGGAAATCGAGCAGTGGGTTGTTGAGCGCTTAGGCCAGCAGGACTGATGTCATGCGTGTGGTCTCGGTGGTTTCCACCAAAGGTGGGGTAGGCAAAACCACAGTAGCGGCCAATCTCGGCGGTCTGTTGGCGGATGCGGGCCTACGCGTCCTGCTGCTCGATCTGGATAGCCAACCCACCCTCTCCAGCTATTACGCGTTGAGCCAGAAAGCTGTTGCTGGTGCGTACGAGCTTATTGCGCTCAACCAGACAGATCCTGCGCAGATAATTTCCACGACGGAGGTCGTCGGTCTCGACCTGATCCTTTCCAACGATGACCAAGGCAGACTGAGCACTTTGCTACTGCACGCCCCTGATGGGCGATTACGGCTGCGCAATTTGCTCGACGATTTCCGCCCCCGTTATGACCTGCTGTTGATCGACACCCAAGGGGCACGTAGCGTGCTGCTGGAGATGGCCATCCTCGCCTGCGATATCGCCCTCTCCCCCATTACACCGGAAATGCTCGCCGCCCGCGAACTGCGCCGCGGCACTTTGAAGCTGCTGAGTGAACTCGAACCATTCCGCCACCTGAGCATTCCACCGCCCCCCTTGCGTCTGCTACTGAACCAAGTGAACGCAATTCGGGTGGACGCACGGATGATCATCCGTGGCCTGCGCGAGGCTTTCGCCGAGTCCACCAACATTTCGGTTCTAGATACCGTAGTTCCAGACCGAGTGGCTTATCTCAATGCTGCCTCACTTGGACTCCCCGTCCACCGAATCGAAACGCGCCGATCCCGTCAACAACGCTCGCCCTCAGCGCTGGAAACCATGCAGGCGTTGGCCATTGAATTGTTTCCGGAATGGCGCGAAGCGATCTCTAGGGTGAGCAGGTGCTCGGAGGCTCAATGAGACAAATCGCCGAGCCGGCATTTCTCACCCAGTCATTGGGTTTGTTCGACCTTGAGGCCAACCGTGTTTGGCAAGGAGTCTTCTGATGTTGGATCAACTGCCCATCATCGTTCCACCGTCCATTCGACCCCACCACTCACCTTGCGAGGAGTACTGCACCGTGGTCTTTCGCCTGCAGGGCGGGCGCTCGGCCATGGGGTGGTTCCTCGCAGAACTGTCTCAACATTTCGAAGGTTCGGGCACTGCCGAGATCGTCAAGTTCGAGGTCGGTGACCATTTGCGCAACCGGCGTTAACTGAGGTTGTTCCAATGAAGAAGCTCAGTCAGGAGCAGATCACCGACAAGCTGCACCAGGACCATTTCCCTCGGGGGCCGGAACTAGAGCGGCTGTCCGATCCACTCACTGATACGCCTATGTTGGTCACGCTGGAGCAGTTGCGACCCTACGAACACAACCCGCGCTTCATCCGTAATCCGCTTTATGAGGATATCAAGGCCTCGATCCGTGAACGCGGGCTGGACCAACCGCCGCCGATTACCCGCCGTCCGGGTGAAACCTATTTCATCATCCGCAACGGCGGTAATACGCGCTTGGCGATTCTCGGCGAACTGTGGCAGGAAACCCGCGACGAGCGCTTCTTTCGCATTCATTGCCTGTTCCGACCTTGGAGCAATGAAGTCACCGCCCTACTCGGCCATCTGGCCGAAAGCGATCTGCACGGCCAACTCACTTTCATCGAACGGGCTCTGGCGGTAGCCAAACTCAAAACCATGCTCGAAGCAGAGGGAGCTGTGCTCTCACAACGTGAGCTCGTTCGACGTCTTGTCGCTGGAGGCTATCCGATTTCGCAGTCGCACATCAGCCGGATGCTCGACACCCTTGAACACCTACTGCCCGCCATTCCACAAACCCTGTATGCCGGATTGGGTAAGCCCCAGATCGAACGCCTAATCGGCCTACGCAGCCAGGCAGAACGAACCTGGAACCGCTATCCAACCGCTCCCATCGCGTTCGCCGATTTTTGGCTCAATACACTGGGTTACTTCGATGCCGAACCCGAGTCCTTCGATCTTGAGCAGCTCCAGGATGAACTGCTCGAACGCATGAGCCACTTGCTCGGACAGTCCTACCGTATGTTGGCCTTGGAATTGAGCGACACTCAGCGAGTCATCTCGACGCCGGGCATCGTCGTGACCACACCCTCAGAGAACAGCCATCTGCCGAACGTTAACGAAGCCGCGGCAGAACCTCTCTCCTCCGATCCTCATCCCAAATCGACTGAGACCAAGTTCCAGACCGAAACTGCGCGAGAGGAGCTGCTCACACCGCCCCAAACGAATGCCGTATCAGCAGTCAGCCCTCCGTCTCGCGTTCAACAGATTCGTGAACAGATCGACCGCGAGACCGCCCCTGACGCAGCATCTTCGGTCGACATCTATGCGTTCGACGACATCTGGTCCATTGCACCATCACTGGATAGCCCCGAACAACTGCGATCCGCCATTGCCACACTGGCGCGGGAAATGGCTGCCTATGCTGGACATCCCAAGAGCATCATCGCTCAGCCGCTTGGCTTGGGCTTCGCTCTAGACATCGAACGGGTTGATCTTGCCACGCCTCGCGCGGCCGGCGTTCACCTGCTGCTCCTGGCCCTGTTGCGCGCCCAAGACGAAGTCAACTGGGAAGATCGTAAGCAACTGCCGTCAGCGCTGTTCGGCCAATTGTTGCTAGGGATCTATCAACTCCCGCTAACAAATCTTCCCGCCGTGGACGTGGGACTGGAGCGATTGCCCGACAGTCTGCTGATCAAACTGTATCGCCTGATCCGCCTGGCCCGCCGCCTGATCGACTTAACGCTTAACCAGGAAGGCAACTCACCGAAGGAGCTGCTATGAATCTGTCCTTCAATGTGCTCAACCAAGCCATGCTGACCCAAGTGCTACACGAGTTGCGCCAGGGAAACCTGCAGCGCTGCAAAGCACTCGGACTGGGTGAGGACGACATCTACCTGTTGCAATCCTTACCACCCACTACGCTGTCACGCCTGGCCCATGCCACTGTACCCTGGGTTGAGGTCAAGATTGACTCGCCGGTGCTGCACCGGTTGATCGAGCGAGCCGAACGTGACGAGCAGAACGAACGGTTGATCAACCGAGCGCTCAAGCTCGGTGCCAGCAGCACCATCATGTACCAGTGCTTTGGCTTGGCACATTCTGAAACCGCCCTGCGTCGACGTCTGCTCAAGATAGAAACCCGTAAGGGCCGCCCTCAGCATTTGAGTGAAGCGCAGGAACACGCGCTCTGGCAGCGTTGGTGCCAGCTACGCGCCCAAGACGGTACCGAGGATCAGCTCGACGCCATGATGATGCTGGCCGAAGAGCAACAGATCAGCTTGACCATCGTGTGGCAGCAGATTGACCAGTACAGCAACGACACATGAACACTGCCCCGTCCAGTCGCTGGCAGCGTGTCCTGCAGCAATGCACCCAGCAGCTGAGTGAACGCTGGCCCGCACGCCCCACCACTGAACATCCCTCCAACCCGGCCCTGCAAGGTGGCTTTCTGTTCAGTGGCCAATCTCACGAAGTCGTGCCACGTCGGCTGCTGTTGGATAGTCGGTTGACGCCGTTGGAGCGTAATGCCTGGCAGGTGTTTCGACTCATGCTGCACGGTCAAGGCTTGGTCACACCGCGCTATGAGGATTTGCAGCCTTACCTGTCAAGCGTGCCCTACGGTGCGTCAGCCTCCCGTGAAACCATTGCTAGGGTGTTGACGATGCTCAGGTTGACGCGCTGGCTCAGCTTGGTGAGTCGCGGCCGCGATCAACTCAGCGGACGTCATCAAGGTTCGCTGTACGTTCTGCACGATGAGCCGTTAACCCCCGCCGAAGCCATGGAACTCGATCAGGATTACTTGGCGCTAGTCGGACATGCGCTCGGCCATGCTACCAAGGCTGTGCGCATTGTCGCGCAGCACATTGTGGAAGAAATCCGCCAAGACACGAATATCGATCGGGATCGGTTACCAACGCGGCTCGACAGTTGGGGCGAACTTTGGGCGCAGCAAGGATTGGATCCGGCAACAGATGCCACTCTGCACGATTCCGAACGGGGGGAAGCTACCCTCGTTCGGAATCGTGCAGCCCCTCGTTCGGATTCCGAACCGAGTCTGAACGCCAGTGTTTCCGGCACCGTTCGGAATCCGAACGCCACTTGTACCGTATTAAAAGAAAGTATTTGTACAGTACCGCGCGCGAACCCAGCGGTGGATAACCTGCACTGGCCCGTTGCGCTGCATCTGAGCCCAAGCGAGCGTCAGGCCGTCGCCGTGGCGCTGAACAAGCTCAAACCCGCGGATCGGCAGGCGGTGCTCAACGAAGCGGGGGCACGCTGTGCGGCTGGTGGAATCCGCAAGCCAGTGGCGTATCTGATGGGTCTGATCCAGCGTGCGCTGAAAGGTGACTTTCGTCCTTGGGCAGGTCAGGCCGAACCGTCACCCATTGCAAAACCGTCTGCACCAACCCCCTCGCACCCCATTCGAAAACAGGGTGAACCCGCATCCGCCCTCGCCCAAGCGTGCCTGAATGATCTACGCCAACTGCGTGGCAAAAGCGGTGGACGTCAGTAGATTTGATGCCAGTGGCATCAAATCCATGGAGTTCCACTCTACGAACACATCGGACCAAACTATGAAACTTTTAGGGAAAAGCAGGGGCACCCGTCTACGTAGTTTGCCCTCTTAAACCAAACCGAACAGGCCGCATTCAGCTTTTTGGCTGCCCTTACCCCTCATCTGTCGCAACGTTCCCGTCCAAGCCGATGCGAGGACACCACCGTGGCCGATCACTATCAACTCAATCTGGGTTCATTGCGCAGCAGCATCACCCTGACCCTGCACACCCACCATGCCGCCCGTATCTGGCAAGGTCGAACCGCACGCGAAGGCGTCCACTCGATCATGGGCATGGCCGGCTACATCAGTGTCACCAACCTGATCAAACAAACCGCGGCCCAGGACGATCCCTATGCCGACTGGGCCATCGTGCAACTCGAAGAAAAACTGACGCAAGCCAAGACCGGAATGCTGGAACTGACCCAACAACTGGATCGGATCAGACAGGACCTGCCGACCCAGATCGACATGGGCGACAACCTCAACATCCACCCCGTCACCTTGCCGTTGTACATCGGCAGCCAGCTGGGTTTTCTTGCGGTCTACTTGCTGACCGACTACGACACCCTGGTACGTCGGACCCTATTGGCCCATCACACCGCCCTGATCGGCCGTATCGACATGGAAGCCTGGATCGACGACGGTGCCCATCTGCTGCGCAGCCTGTTCGGCCAGGCGCAGCGCTATCGGCATGCCGGCGTCACGCGTGATGACATGGCGGCGAACAACGCCCGTGCCATTGCGGCCATTGAGAAAATGGGTGTTCCCCCGATGGACATTCTTGAGGGTCATCGCCGCTCCCAGTTTGCACCGCCAATCATTCGTCGTGGTGCTGTGGCAGAGGATGACGCTGACGCGTTGGCAGAGGAAGCGGGAGAGCCATCTGCGACAGTGGATGAGCCGGAGGACGAAGCATGAATCCCCTGACCTCAGCTCAACCAATGCCCTTCGAAGCGTTGAAACAGGATGCCTATCGGCAGCTCGAACACGCAGCCTCCCTAAAAGGCCTTTTAAAACCTTTTAAGGGTAAGGGGGAGTTGGTGCAACTGGCGCAGATGGCGAGGGAAATCGAGGCGCAGTTATGTGACTTGATGGAGGCTGTTGTACAGCAAGCCGGACAGCCCCCTTACTCACTGCTGGATATCCGATTGGTGCTGCAGAACACCAGCGCTGGCAGCACCTTTTTGCGTTGGCGCACCCGTGACTTTGCCCGTATGGGAGTCTCGGTCTGGGAACGCCAGGTCTGCAACAAAGCCTTGCCGCAGGTCGTGCGCGAGGGATTGCGCCGTTTCGAATGCAATCGCATCGCACTGAACCTACAGATGAGTGTGGTGCATTCGCTCTACCGCCAGGCCACGACCTGCGCGATCAAAATGGACAGTGCCGAACGGCTGCTGCGCCAGTTCACAACCGCAGTGGAGGTATCACGATGAGTACTTTTTTCGTCGGCGAAGGCAACATCGGCAGTGCGCCAGAGTTCCAGGAATTCGCCTCAGGCAATGACGAGCCACGGCGTTTGCTACGGCTGAATGTGTACTTCGACAACCCCGTGCCACGCGAGGGCGGCTATGAAGATCGAGGCGGCTATTGGGCGCCGGTTGAGCTCTGGCACCGCGAGGCTGAACACTGGAGCACGCTGTACCAGAAAGGCATGCGTGTGCTGGTCGAAGGCCGCACCGTACGCGATGAGTGGGAGGACAGCGAAGACAATGCGCGGGTCACCTTCAAGATCGAGGCCCGTCGAGTCGGCATCCTGCCTCACCGGGTGCACAGCGTGGTCATGCGGGAACGATCCAGTGAACCCGCGGCATCTGCGACACACGTCGAGAAAAGTACAGAACAGGCCAGTTCACCTGCGTCGAAACCCAGAAAGCGCAGAGGGCAGCCACCTACGGACTGACAGACTTTCAGGCATAAAAATTGCGCCTTTGCGCGAAGTTGCTGGCGTGTTACTTCGCGCTGCTCGTGAAGATCCACACTGCCGTCGCAACGGGTTAGCAGCCTCGGCCCATTCAAGCCTGCCCTCACCGACTAATATGAGGGACCTGCCATTCAGGTTTCTCATATCTCGCCACTGCTGTTTCCAACAACGCTGCTCCGAACTCAATCAGGAGCAGTTCTATGCGCCTCTTCCTCTGCGAAAAACCTTCCCAGGGTCGGGACATCGCCACGGTACTCGGGGCCACTCGGCGTGGTGATGGTTGCCTGATCGGCACAGAGACAACCGTCACCTGGTGTATCGGCCACCTACTGGAGACAGCACCGCCTGAAGCCTATGGCATTCAGTACAAGAACTGGTCGTTGGATCATCTACCGATCATTCCCGCGCAGTGGAAGGTCGAGGTCAAACACAAAACTGCGGCACAGTTCAAAGTCATCAAGCGCCTGCTCAGTGAAGCCTCTGCTGTCGTCATCGCGACCGACGCCGATCGCGAAGGTGAGATGATTGCCCGCGAGTTACTGGAACTTTGCAACTATCGAGGTCCCGTTGAGCGCCTCTGGTTGTCCGCACTCAACGAGGTGTCGATTCTCAAAGCGCTGTCCTCGCTGAAGTCTGGTCAGGAGACCTTCCCGCTCTACCACTCAGCCCTCGCCCGCAGCCGGGCCGACTGGCTGATCGGCATGAACCTCAGTCGTTTGTTTACCCTGCTCGGTCGACGAGCGGGCTACGACGGTGTGCTGTCAGTGGGACGCGTCCAGACACCCACCTTACGTCTGGTGGTCGATCGGGATCGTGCGATTGCCAGCTTCGTCTCGGTGCCCTACTGGGACGTGGAGGTGCACCTGTCCTTCATGGGGCAATCATTCATCGCGTCGTGGTTACCACCCAGTTCAGGACGAGATGAGGCCTGTCGTTGCCTGCAGCAGGCGCTTGCCCGTCATGCTGGCCAAACAATCACTGACGGTAAGACCGCCACAGTACTCTCGTTGCAGACTGAGCATTTCCGAGAACCGCCGCCTCTGCCCTTCGACCTGAGCACACTGCAAGAAGTCTGCTCGCGCAAATTGGGGCTAGGGGTCCAGGAAACCCTGAACATCGCCCAAGCCCTGTATGAAACCCACAAAGCCACCACCTACCCGCGCAGCGATTGCCGCTATTTGCCAGCGAGTATGTTCGACGAGGTACCCACGGTATTCGATGCCCTGCTCAAAACGGATTCCGCACTACAGCCCGCATTTGAAAAACTTGATCGGTCATTACGTTCCCGCGCCTGGAACGATGCCAAAGCCACCGCGCACCACGGCATCATCCCCACCACCGAGCCGGCAAACCTGGCGCGGATGTCCGAGCAAGAACGCCAAGTCTACGAACAGATTCGTAACCACTACCTCGCGCAATTTCTGCCGCACCATGAATTTGATCGAACCCAGGTCGAACTGGAGTGTGGCAAAGAACGATTGACCGCGGTTGGCAAACAGATCCTGGTCCAAAGCTGGAAAGGCTTGCTCTACGACAACACCGAGGACGATGAGCCCAGTCAAAAATTCCAAGTCTTACCCGTCTTGCAACAGGGTACGCAGTGCGCAGTAAACGACGTCGAACTCAAGTCTATGCGCACCACAGCTCCCAAACCGCTGACCGAGGGCGATCTGATCAAGGCGATGAAAAACGTGGCCAAGCTGGTCAACGACCCGCGTCTGAAACAGAAGCTTCGGGACACCACCGGCATCGGCACCGAAGCCACGCGTGCCGGCATCATCAAGGGCTTGATCGATCGCGGTTATTTGCTGAAGAAAAAACGCGCCTTAATGGCCTCCGCCGCGGCCCATACCCTGATTGAGGCGGTACCCGCGGCCATCGCAGATCCGGGCATGACCGCGATTTGGGAGCAGGCTCTGGACGAAATCGAAGCGGGACGTCTGAGCCTGGATGCATTCGTCGCCAAGCAGGCGAGTTGGATTGCGCAATTGGTCGAACACTGCCGAGCGCTCACCTTGGCGTTACCGGTCGAAACCGGACCGGCTTGCCCCATTTGCAACGCCTCTATGCTCAGACGTACGGGAAAATCAGGGGCGTTCTGGTCGTGCTCCCACTACCCCGACTGCAAGGGCACTGTGCCGATCAGCAAAGATATACGGCGCCCATGACTCACCATTGAAGATCAACTTGAATATTGGGGCGACCTTTAAGGCAACGCACTCTGCCTTGACGTCATCCCACCCTCTCTGCTGTAGTGCCTCAGGATCATCGCCAACGGCGACCCAAGACCGATTCGCTCCGGGTAGCTCGGTCGAACTCTTAGAGTTCGGAGCCTTCTCTTCTGCGGAATTACATTCCCGTTTTGTGCTCGACCTGATCGTGGTGGCGGATGACCACTGTTGCCTCTGCCAGGCAATAGCGGTCATCCGCCTCGGCGATAGTATTCAGCCCCGGAGCCCACCGGGGAAACACTGGGCACCCTTTGTGCGCGGATGCGTGCCAGCATGTTCCGACCCAGGCCACGACAAGGGTCGGTTGGCGAATCATGATGCAGTTAAACCAAGCTTTGCGAGGAGCTTGTCGACTGCACAAGACCGTCAAAGGTGGCTTTTCTCTTCCTCGCCTGGCGACCCGTCAGGCTCACTCTTCATTTTCTTCATTCCAGTGACTGCCACTGAGTTCCGGCGATAAAAAACTGGGTTGCAGCGTCTTGACGCTCCCCTGTAACGGGCTTATACAAAGGGCGTGGTTCGCTGTCGTTGACAGCCCAGCCCAGGTAGCCAGAACCTTCAAGGCTACGCCACGTTCGTGGTGGTTTACCCAAGTGTGATCAGCGTTCGGAAGCTCGCACGGTTACCGCTTCAGCGGTGATGAATGCCCACTACCCCAGGATTGCGGACCACTACCGCAGACGTTCCTCTGCTGCATCGCTATTCCCCCAGACGCAAAGTTCTGCTCGTCATCGGCTTGCCGGTGCCAAGTCCTTCATCGCTCGCCTTCACCTTACCCACCCTGACGGGGGCTCACTTCCCCGTCAGGGCCTGTGCGTCGCCGTTCCCCTTGAAACAGGAGAACCACCATGGCCCACGCCAACCAATCCCAAGAAGCGACCACTTACTTCAACCTGCACACCGTCGGTATCGGTTACCTCAACCGTGTTCGAGAAGTCCAAGTCCGCCGCGGCCAGCCATTCATGGCCTGCGATATCGCAGCCCTGCACGGCGCCACCGATGCGGTCGAGTACACCCGCTTCGACTGCAAAGTCGCGGGGGGTGAAGCTGAACGCTTGATTCGTCTTTATATGGACGCCGTCAAGGCCGAGAAAAAAGTCTTGCTGTCGTTCCGTATTGGCGACCTGTGGATCGATCCGTTTCTCTACGAGAAAGGCGATAAACAAGGTCAACCAGGCGCCAGCCTGAAAGGTCGCTTGCTGTTCATTGACTGGATCAAGGTCAACGGCACGTTCGAGTACAAAGCGCCCGCCAGGCAGGAAGCAACAGCACCTGCTGAGCAAGCACCCACCAGTGAACCATCCCCACCATCGGCTGACGCCGAAGCTGAGGAGATCGACAACCCAACAGAGACTCAGGTCGAGCCTGACTCTCCTCCCACTCCCCGCACGGCGGCCCGCCGTGATGCCACCCGTACCGTTCAGTCCGCCTGAACAGTCCACGATGTTCCTCATCAAGGCGCTCCCCCGAGCGCCTTTTCTTCAATCCGCACAGGAGAACCGACATGGAATCCTTCTGGCTTTGCGACGACTGCCTGTTCGCTGTGGCGTACGAGGACTACAGCACGTTATCGCTCTACTACACGACGGATGAAATCGAGAAACGCATCGCCGGTATCCATCGTGGACTGGTTCGCTTAATACCCATCAGTGCCGACTTCGATCCCGAAACCGGCTGGGGAACAAAAGCCTTTTCCCCATTGCCCTGCGACGGTTGTGGCTCACCCCTACACGGTCAACGTCACCGATTCACCCGGCTGTAAACAGCGCGTCATCGGCTAATGCCCGCGACTCTATTTCCATCTAGGGGACGCCACTCCCCTCGGGCGTGTACCCCTGATTGTTCCCTTCGGAGGTACCACCATGAACACCCAATTCACACTAATTGAAACCTCGGATTTCGAGACTGATCGAATCAGCCAAGAAAACCAGGTGATCGACAAGGCACTGCATATTCTAGATCGTCGGCTGTTCGCCCGCGGCCCTAACCTGACGTCACCTGGTGCCGTGGCCTCATACCTAAAACTGCATCTTGTGCAACAAGAGCATGAAGTCTTCGGTGTGATTTTTCTCGATGCCCAGCACCGCGTGCTGGCGTTCGAAGTCCTCTTTCACGGCAGCATTGATGGTGCCAGCGTTTACCCCCGCCAAGTCGTTAAGCGCTCCCTCGCACATAACGCAGCGGCCGCCATCTTTGTGCACAACCACCCCTCTGGTTGTACGGAACCCAGCCAGGCGGATCGCGTCTTGACCGCACGGCTGAAGGAGGCCTTGGCCTTGATCGAAGTGCGCGTAATGGATCACTTCATCGTGGGTGAAGGTCGTCCTCTCTCCCTTGCCGAATATGGCTGGCTTTAACCCTCACAGGCGCCTTCGGGCGCCTTGTTCATTTTCATCCAGGAGAACTCTCATGCCCCCCACACCCCAAGCCCCAACCCTGCTGGCAGCTTCAAACCCATTTGCTCGCGGCTACGACAACCTTCATATCGAACGGCTGCTGCAGATCACCTACGAAGACGACTGCCCTCCCTGCTTTCGACCCGTACACGACTAACAAGCCCATCTGCCCGACGATGAGCTGCAGCTGTTCCCCTGTCTGTTCAATGACGATTTCGCCTTGATCAGCGAAGGCCAATCCATTCCGGTTGAGTTGGATGAACGCTGTCAGTCCTCCGGGCTGGTGCGCCAAGTGATCTACGCCGTGATGGGAGAAGTGCTCAACGAGCGGCATCACGTCGGCGACCTGTACTCCCTGGAAGAAGCCCAAGCCGTGTTCCATCGCTTGAGCTTCGAAACGGGGCACTACAGTCGAGCCTGGGAGATCAGTACCGCACACCTTCCCGAAGAAGCGATGCTTTATCTGGAAGAATGGGTCAGTCACTTCGTTCCGAGGCAAACTGGCCTCTTGTTCGAACTGTTCGCGTTGCCGGATTGCTGCGGTATCGGATGCAAACTGATCGGCACGCCATGGACGGACGACAACCTGCTGAACATTGAGAGCCAACCTTATTCAACCCTGAGACAAGAGCAGCTCGACGCCGGCACGCCGGAAACTTTGGTCAACGTACTGTATCTGGCGGCATTGGCGGATGTGCGATTGTTGATCTTCGACCCCGACGCTGCCGTCTTGGATGGGCTCGCCGTTTTTGATGAGTAACAATGCGTTCAGTTTTAACACGACCCGCCTTGAATCGACTTTCTCACTGAATCGCTCCTTCACCTCATGTCAGGTTCTGCACTGAATCTGACATGAGGTTTTTTCCATGGAGCGTTTTTTCACGCCTGTCTGCCTGCTGGGTTTGCTGAGCGCCTGCACCGCGCAAATCCCCAATACATTGCCGACCCATCCAGAAATCGACGGTGGCTCCAATCGGGCCCAGCACTCGAGGGGCACAGCCGAAGAAAGCCATCCGGCAGAACTTCGTTATGGCCGCTACACACTGGTCAGCACCGAGCCCACCGCGGAACAACGCGATCTTCTGGCCCAAATCATTGACGTGAACATCCCGTCCAGCCTGAGCCCTTTAGTGCAGGATGCATTGCAGTACGTATTGCAGCGCTCGGGCTATTCGCTCTGTCCAGTTTCCGCGTCGGTGAAGGTGCTGTTTACCCGGCCTCTGCCCGCAGCTCATTACCGGCTTGGCCCAATCCCGTTGCGCAACGCGCTACAAGTGCTGGCTGGCCCCGCCTGGCAACTCACGACCGATGAAGTCAGCCGTTCCGTCTGCTTCGAACAGCAGAAAACGGATGCCGGTGTCGCGCTGATCAGCCCGGCCTCGCCCCGTCAGCCGGAGGCACGCCCATGAAAGCCTCGACGTTTCAAACCCTCATCATTGGGCTGCTTTGCCTCGCGGTCGCCGGTCTGAGCGGTGGTTTGTATAACCAATATCAACACCTGGCCGAGCTACAGAGCACGAACACCCAATCCCAACAAACCCTGGACACCCTGCAACGTGATTCAAACGCCCTCAAGGATACACAGGAAAAACTGCAGTACGCGCTGAAAGACCTGAAGCAGATGGTCGATACCGGTGAGCAACAGGCCAATACCCTCGATCCCATGCTGGATCAATGGGCGCAAGAAATACAGGAACTGCGCGACGGTCTGACAGCCCGCGCCACCGCAGCGGACATGACCGCGCTACGCGCACGCCTTGAGCAAGTCGAGCAACAGCTCCTGGAGCTCAAGACCCAGCCATCAACTCCACCATCGACGTCTTCCACGGCCAAGCCGAAACAGACCGCTCACCCCAAACCCATCTCGCTCTCGCCGCCGTTTTCAGTGTTGAGTGTCGAGTCCCGCGGGGGTGAGCGTTTTCTGGCGGTCGCACCTCATGACAGCCGCTCGCTCAGGGATGTTCGGCTGCTGCATAGCGGCGAGCAGCAAGGGGCTTGGCGCCTGAAAATACTGGAGCCGAACTCAGCCATCTTCGCAGTGGTCGCTCAGCCAGACCAGACCGTGCACCTCCCTTGAGAAGCGATCATGAACAGAGCGCTACTCCCCGCCGTCGTCTGTCTCGTTTCGCTACTGGCCACGGGCGCTGCGATGGGCAACCCCGTCACGACACAGTCACGGACCCAGGACACGCAGTCTGCTCCGCTGGGGCGCTCTGACTCTGAACAGGCGGCGAGCTGGGGTCTGACGGAGCAGGAGTGGACGCGCTTCGAACAGATCCAAGCCGGCCCACGCGGTTTCTGGAGCCCGAACCTCGATCCGTTGACCGCACTCGGAGTCGAGGCCGAGACCGACCAAGAACGCCAGCGCTATGCCGAATTACAGGTAGCGCTGGAAGCCAAACGCGCCGAGCGCGAGTTAGCCTATCAAAACGCTTACACCACGGCCTGGGCCAAGCTGTTTCCCGGGCTGCTGCCGATCCAGGGCATGGCATCCCCGCCCCCTGCCAGCTCATCGGCCGCGCCGCGCCAGGCCCTGTTTGTCGAGGACCACTGCCCAGCATGCACCGCCGAAGCGCAACGCCTGCAAAGCAGTGATACGGCGTTCGATATCTACCTGGTCGGCAGCCAAGGCGAGGATGAACGCGTCCGTAGCTGGGCTCGGCAAGCCGACATCGATCCGGCCAAGGTTCAACGCCGGCAGATCACCCTAAACCATGACCGTGGTCGCTGGCTCAGCCTGGGTGCCTTGGGGTCATTGCCTGCCACATTTCAACAGGTGAATGGACAATGGCAACGCCTCGATTGAGTGGTATTGCGCTCCTGCTGACGATGCTTGCCGTCCAGGCGGATGAACTCCCGCCGCCTGCCTACCAATTGGCGGCGCATGACGCCGACATCCCTTCTACGGTGCTGTTTGCGATTGCCCTGCAGGAGAGTGGCATTCGCGTCCGAGGTCGGCTGCTGCCCTGGCCGTGGACGCTGAATATTGCCGGTACCCCTTACCGCTTCGCCACTCGCCAAGCCGCCTGTCACGCCTTGCTTCAGGCGCTAGCCCGACAAAACGCCAAGCGGGTCGATGCCGGACTCGGGCAAACCAACCTGGGTTATCACGGGCAACGTTTTTCCAGCCCTTGTGAAGCCCTCGACCCCTACCGAAATCTCGCGGTGACCGCCGCGCTGTTGCAGGAGCATCACGCCGCCACCGGTGATTGGGTATTGGCTGCCGGGCGCTATCACCGCCCAGCGGGAGGTATACCTGCCGCGCGTTACCGCGCCGAATTTACCCGGCAATTCGAACGGTTGCTGGTTTCCTTCAAACAGGGCACACCACCATGAAGCGAATCCCAATCGCCTGTTATTTCACCTTGCTCTTGGCACCCTTCGCCCAACCGGAATTGACCATAGCCGGGGATCAGCCTAGCGACTACACCCGACCAGCTGCCAGGCCGTCAATAAGCAACGGGGCCCAGCCTGATCGGGCTATGCATGCGGACCTGTCCGCGTTTGCCGATGAAGCCTGGATACTGCCGATCCGCAGCTCTCACTTGAGCCCCGGCCATATCACGTCTCGCACGCTGGACATGCCGGGTTTGCGGCCATTTTTCCTGGTCGGTGACGATCCCCAATCACTGGCTTGGTTGCATCAACGTGCGACGGAACTGCAGGAAATGGGCGCGGCTGGCCTCGCCGTCGAAGTGGCCGACACTGAAGCCCTGGCCCGAATTCGCGCAGCCGCTCCGGGCATCACCATCCTGCCGGTCAACGGCAACGACATTGCCATTCGCCTGCAGATTGAGCACTACCCCGTCTTGATCACTGCCACCTCACTGGAACAGTGAGTCCAGGTCATGGCCGAGCATGCGATGGAGTCCAAGCTCCGGCCGGCAGTGGAGCTGTACACGGTAGCGATCTGCGTCGCTGCCGGAGTGTTGTGCGTGTACTCGCCCTGGGCTGTGGCCCTGTCACCCGAGATCGGTGTGGTTGCAGCGCTGGCCTATGCCCTGTTCGGCCTGATCCGGCTGCAACAAGCCTGGGAGGTGCTGCGCTATCGGCGCAATATCCGCCGGCTGCCTCGCTACGAACTGACCAGCCGACAGATTCCGGTCAGTCGTAAGCGTTTGTTCATGGGCCGCGGCTTTCGCTGGACACGCCTGCACACCCAGCGCTTGGCGGAGGCCCAGGATCCGGCGGTTGCTCATTATGTCGACCAACCGACCTGCTATCGTCTGGCCCGTGAACTCGAACGGCGCCTGGAACATGCGCCATTTCCGCTCTCGACCCTGGCGCGTGTCACGGCCTGGGACAACGCCTTCAATCGGGTGCGCCCTTTGCCCCCGGTAGGCGGCTCGTCGCTGCTACATGGGGTCGAGCCCGACGAAACGGAAGTCAGTCTGCCGCTGGGTGAACGGGTCGGACACACCCTGGTGCTGGGCACTACCCGCGTCGGCAAGACGCGGCTGGCTGAGGTGTACATCACCCAGGACATACACCGAGTCGAACACGAGGTAGTGATTGTCTTCGACCCGAAAGGCGATGCCGACCTGCTCAAGCGCATGTACGTCGAAGCCAAACGCGCCGGTCGGGAGAAGGAGTTTTATGTGTTTCATCTAGGCTGGCCGGAGATCTCCGCGCGCTACAACGCCGTGGGACGTTTCGGGCGCATCTCGGAAGTGGCGTCGCGCATTGCTGGGCAGCTCAGTGGTGAAGGCAACTCCGCAGCCTTTCGTGAGTTCGCCTGGCGTTTCGTCAACATCATCGCCCGCGCACTGATCGAGCTGGGCCGACGCCCGGACTACCTGCAGATCCAGCGACATGTGGTCAACATCGACGCACTGTTCATCGAATACGCCCAGCAGTTTTTCGCCAAGACCGATCCGAAGGCCTGGGAAGTGATCGTCCAGCTTGAAGGTAAGCTCACCGAGAAGAACATTCCCCGGCATATGGTCGGCCGCGAAAAGCGCGTGGTGGCCATCGAACAATACCTGGCAGTGAAACGAGTCTTTGATCCGGTGCTGGACGGGCTGCGATCGGCAGTGCGCTATGACCGCACCTACTTCGACAAAATCGTCGCCTCGCTGCTGCCGCTGCTGGAAAAACTCACCACCGGCAAGACCGCGCAGTTGCTGGCCCCCAATTACACTGATCTGGAGGATCCACGGCCAATCTTCGACTGGATGCAGATCATCCGCAAACGCGGCATCGTCTATGTCGGTCTGGATGCGCTGACCGACGCGGAAGTGGCTGCCGCCGTAGGCAACTCCATGTTCGCCGATCTGGTCTCGGTGGCTGGGCACATCTACAAGCATGGCATCGACCATGGCTTGCCTTCCGCAGGCAGCAGCGCCGACAAGCTACCGATTAACCTGCATGCCGATGAGTTCAACGAGTTGATGGGTGATGAATTCATTCCGCTGATCAACAAGGGCGGCGGAGCGGGCATCCAGGTGACGGCGTACACCCAGACCCTCAGCGATATCGAGGCGCGCATCGGCAACCGCGCGAAAGCCGGCCAGGTCATCGGTAATTTCAACACCCTGCAGATGCTCCGAGTGCGCGAAACCGCCACTGCGGAGCTGCTCACCCAACAGTTGCCTAAGATCAACGTGCTGACCAAAACCTTGGTCTCGGGTGCCACAGACACCTCCGACCCCGAGGCCAACACGGACTTCACCTCGTCCTCCCAAGACCGGGTCAGCAGCACCAGCGTGCCCCTGATCGAGCCGGCTCACATCGTCAGTTTGCCCAAAGGGCAGATGTTCTCCTTCCAGGTGGGAGGGCAGCTCTGGAAAGTCCGCATGCCACTGCCCAAGCCTTCGCCGGACGATGCCATGCCCAAGAATCTGCAGGAGCTGACTCAGCGGATGCGCGCCAGCTACAACGAGCAGGCGGGACACTGGTGGAGTGCCAGCGGGGGCGGTCCCACGCTCGACTTCGATCCGGACCGAGTCACGCCAGCCCGCCCCTCTGTAGCGGTGGACACGAGTGGGCCTACTCAGGAGGTCCCATGACGATGTCGGCCCAGCGCGCCTCGCGGAGTCAAGGAGGATGACTTCAGCTCAGCGCCCTCCACCGCAACCCATCCAGCGCCCTGGGCTGATCGTCTCGGCGATTAGCCTGGTCTTGCGCATTATCGGTTTGCTGATCGCCTCGTTGCTGTTCTCAATCCTGGTCGAGTTCGTCGGTCTGCTGCTGTTCTGGGGCGATCAAGGCTGGCGACACAGTCAGGCGATGCTGAGCAGTGAACTGGGCTGGCTCAGTGAGCACTTCAAATCCTCACTGATCCTCCAGAGACCTGGACAGACGGTTGTCCAGTGGCTGGACTTCCTCCATCAATGGTTGTTGGTCAACACCGGTTTTGCGGATTTCGCCCAGCAGGCGCGGATGTCGAGCCAGGACAACGGTTCGTGGGGAGGGATTAATCAGCTGTATGTGAGCATTGAGGATTTTGTCCTGGCGGCGGTGTATGTCAGCTTCACCTTCGTGGTGCGTCTGAGCATTCTGGCCCTGGCGACCCCCTTGTTTCTGCTGGCCATGTTCACCGGTTTCATTGACGGTCTGATGCGCCGCGACCTGCGCAAATTCGGTGCGGGACGAGAAAGCAGCTTTGTTTATCACCGGGCCAAGCGAGCGGTCATGCCACTGCTGAGCGTACCCTGGATCCTTTATCTGTCGCTGCCCTTTTCGCTCAATCCCATGGCGGTATTTCTGCCGTGCGCCGTGATGCTCGGGGTGGCCATGGCCATCACGACGGCGACGTTCAAAAAATATCTCTGAGTGCGACACGAATACTCTCTGTTGGAATGTTCAGCACCGGAGCTAATGAGATGCCCATGCTCGCGGGCGTAAGTAGCCGTCAGTTCCGCGTTAGTGGACATCCCTTACAGCTGGCAGGGCCTTGCTCCTGATAACAGCACTTTTTTTCCGATCCACAGTTCTATTCTCGGCCCCCTGGCCCAATGCTTCCAGTTAGGGGTATGAGTAGTTACATAGTCTTGCCCACCCGTTTGCATTCGACCCGACTAGCCATTTGCATCAGATTTGACCACCTCGCTTCGTGGCGATAACCGGCAGAGAACGGCCCAGAGTGTGTAGAAACGCTATGGGTGCAGAGAGTTGGGTAATCGGTGTTTTTTTTCGCTGCGCAGGATGTCTCTAGAGGCCTCGACCAAGCCAAATCAGTGTTGCTGGTATTGATTGGCACTTGCCGAGCGGGGCCCGTTAGATGCGGTTATTGCAATGTTAAAAAGGCCGCAGGCCTTCATCGCCGCCATCAAGGCTTCACTGCCCAACAGCCGTAGCACGCATTTGAGGTTATAGGCGAGTACATGCAGGCTCATCTCGGTGCTCACCCGGGCAAGGGTTGTTGGTGAGGAAGTGCGTGGCCCCCATCCAGGACTTCAGTGTGCCGAAGGGATGTTGAACCGTTTGGCGGCGGATCCGCATCATTTCTGGTGCTTGATCAAGGCGACTCTGCATCATCTCAAGTATCGACTCAAGCTCCCAGCGACTAACTTGCCGCTCAGAGCTGGCGTGCAGCGCTACTTTTGTGCTCAACTCTGACAGTGCGAACTCCAGTAACAATGCAGCTTCAGCCCTTTCTCAATCAAGCTTTGCCCAGCAGGGCATCGATACTCGTTCGTTGATGCGTCATAGATGAAATCATCTTTGCCGAAGCGGCCAGCCGCTGTCGTTCCCGAGGTCAGCGTCTCGGGCACGAAAACAGTAATTCCAGCTTCATGGCACGCCAGGATTTCTTCGCCTTTGAAATACCCTCTGTCTGCGACTGCCGACAGTTCTTCGACACCCATGGCCGCTCGTGCATGCTTGGCCATCGAACTCAGCTGGTTTTGATCCACGCCATCATTCGTTACCTCGTGCGCCACCATCAGGTGGTGCTTCGCATCAGCTGCAGTCTGGACGTTTGTAGCCGACCATTCCTGTTCCGCGCGTCTTCATCGAGCGAGCATCAGGATCGGTTAGCGAGATCTGTTTATCCGGCGCTTCGTTTAGCTGTACCTCGATTTGCTTGAGCTCCTGCATCTTGGCTTTCAAGGCCGCGATCTTGTCATGGAGGCATTCGGCTTTGGCCTAGGCAACGGAAGGCTCCTGACGGTCTGCGATATCAAGTGCGGTCAGATAGCGATTGATACTGGACTCAACTTCCTCCATTCGCCGTCGAAGTTTGGCACTGGTGAAGTTCCGATCCCGATCATTGACCGCCTTGAACTTGCTGCCGTCGATGGCAACGAGCGCTTCCGAGAACAATCCCAGTTGCTGGCACAACACCACAAATTGACGACAGATCCCGCGGATTGCCTTGCCATTGTTTTTGTGGAAATTGGCGATGGTTTTGAAGTCCGGCATCAAGCGACCAGTCAACCACATCAACTCGATGTTGCGCTGGGCTTTTCGCTCCAGGCGCCGGCTTGATTGAATACGGTTGAGGTAGCCGTATATGTAGATCTTCAGCAGGATCGCGGGGTGGTACGGGGGCCTCCCTGTATCTGCGGGAATGATGCCTTCAAAACCCAGCTTGCCCTGGTCGAGTTCGTCGACAAAGACGTCGACTATACGCACCGGGTTGGTATCGCTGACATAGTAGTCGAGGCTTTCGGGAAGCAAGCTGCTTTGACCTCGGTGTTCGCCTTGAATAAAGCGTTTCATGGGCGATCCCTGCGATGAAATCATCAGAAATCATAGCAAGGGTTCTGGGAGGCGTTTTTACACACTCTGGGCCCTAAGCAGCCGTCGCGTCAGCGTGTATTTGCAACCTACAGACTGGCGGACGCTGAGAGTTCGAATCGCTCCTTCATCGCATAATTCTGGCAACACTTGCATGACTGTGTGGTTGAGGCGGCCTGGGAGACTTCCACCTGGAGAAGAAAGAACCGCACGGAGGGCGGTTTTGTACGAAGCGGGTAAGAGTTGGAAGCGGTAGCTGCCGCTGCTTTCCTGACTCAGCTTTGTAGGGAGTCGTGGGCCATTCAACACAATTCAGGCTGCTACCGGAGGCGTATCTCTTCCTCCTCGTGCGCTTGGCCAAACTGCTCTTTACTCCGGCTTAAGTGCATGCGCATGGCCATTCTCGCTCCTTCACTGTCACGACGGGCGACAGCGTCATAAATTGCTTCATGCTCGTGCTTCAAACGAAGCATGTAACTGGCTTGATCGTGGTGTCCCAAGCGCGCGGAATCGAGCCAGGTACGCGGAATGATGCCTGTGCCAAGGTGGTTGATGATATCAGTGAAATACCGATTGCCACTGGCCTGAGCGATGCACTGGTGGAAACGATAGTCCGCAGACGCCTTATCGGTGGAGTGAGCAGCTCCCTCGTTGAGCTCATCCAACGCGGCCCGCATGTCAGCCAGCTGCGCATCACTACGCCGCTGCGCAGCCAGCCCAGCCGACTCTATCTCCAAGGCGATACGCAGTTCCAGAATCGCTAGCACTTCGCGGATGGTGACCATAGTGGAAGGGTCTAGTCGAAATGAATCGGTACATGGCGGACTCAGGACAAAGGAACCGATGCCATGGCGGGTCTCAACCTGTCCGGCCGCCTGCAGCCGCGACATCACTTCACGTACCACAGTGCGGCTGACGCCCTGCTCGGCCATGAGCTGCGATTCGGTCGGCAACTGGTCGCCGCGCTTGAGCTGGCCACTGCGAATGCGCTCGGTCAGCACCATAACCACTTGCTGAGTCAAGCTTCGCGGTTTGCATTTTGGCTGTGCCAGTATCCGCTGCTCGGTAATGCCCACTATACCTCCTTCAGAACCAACCACCATGATACCCCAAGCGGCCAGACCTGCAGGAAGCCTAGCCACTGGGCCGGAGTGCATGAGACAGCAGCTATCAACCGAGCAAAAAACCACCATCAACGTTGAAGACCTGGCCGGTAATGTAACCGGACTTCTCCGAAGTCAGGAAGGCCAGCAGCCCGCAGAGGTCCTCTGGCACGCCCGTGCGCGTTATCAACTGCGCCTCGCGCATGAACAGGTCACCCGGCAAAGCGGCTTCAGTGCCACGATGACGGATCAGGCCAGGGGAGATGGCATTCACGGTGATGCCGCAATCACCCAGCTCCGCAGCCAGTGCCCGGGTCAGGCCGATGACTCCGCACTTGCTGGCGATGTAGGCGAAGAAGCCTTTCTGCGGTCGCCCGGTATTGCTCGACGCCATATTGACGATCCGCCCCCAGCGGCGTTCGGCCATGCCGGGGGTGAACGCCTGACCAAGGTACGTTACCAGGTGTCCACGTCGGTTTCCGCCAGGCTGCGCAAAAATGGGGTGAAGGCGGCGTTGTTGACCAGCATCGCAGCGCCCGAATCGCGCCAGTACCGCCTACGCGAAACCCGAGACAGCGGCAGATCGACCAGGTCACAGCATTGCGCCCAAGCCGTGCCGCCGTGTTCGATGATCTCGGCGACGGTGCCGTCGGCTGGCTCGGGGTCCGTCAGCGCCAGGTTGAAGCCGGCGGCAGCCAGCAGCAGCGCGAACACCTTGCCCAGGCCACTGGCAACACCGTTGACGACGGCTATTCGAGAGTTGGATGGGAACATCAAAGGGTTATTCCTGTTTATCTCAGGCCGCTCAGGCCCAGCAATTGATCAAGCTGTACATGCAACAGCACACCGAATGCGTAGCCGTCTCGCGGGTTTTCGCCGGTGCGAGGATTGAGCCAGCTGCTGGCGCCAAACGTACGGGTCACGAAGGGGCTGAGGACGATGCTGTCGTTCAGTACGAAGTTGGCGTCAAGGCTGATGGCGTATTCGTCCCGCCCTGGCCGATAGTCGCCACCGCCACTGCTCACCGCATGGGTTTCCTCGAGGAAGCCCTGCTGGCGATCGGTGAGCTGCGCCCAACTGGCCTTGACGGAGTAGCTGTCGAAAGGCCGACTACGGAAGGGTCCCGACAAGATCAGGCCAAGGTCGCCCTGGTTGCGCACGCCGGTCTCGGTGGTGTCCTCGAAGACGTGGGACAGGCTGCCGTGAACGCTCAGGGCCGTGGGGTTGCGTTCCCCTGCTCGCCCACCGTCAAGGCGCCAGAAAGTCTGCTTCGCACCCAGGTAGAAGCCCCTGACGCCATCATGGGTCGCGGCTTCTGCCTGGCTGGTGGCGCGCGACGTGCCGTCGACGGTGTAGTAAGGATCTTTCTGCCGACGGTTGTTGTAGAAGCCCATCAGCTCGAAGGATGTCGGGTAGGTCGATATCGAGAAGTCGGTGCGGTAGGCAAGATTGGCGAGGTAAGCCGTACTGAGCGTGCCGCCGCTGTCGCCTTCACGCCGCTCCCAGCCGTTGGTGAAGGGGTAGGCGTTGTTACTGCGCCAGGCGCCGAGCTGAGCGCGCCACCGCGGGCTGAAGTCATAGGCGCCACGGAGACCCCAGTTGGCATACGGCGGTGGATTGATCCCCGCAGTGTCCTGCAGGATGGCAGGGCTGACGCAGCCGAAGGGCAAGTTGCACATGGGCAATGCGAAATAGTTGCCAGCATTGCTCTTGCCTGCTTCGAGTGTCAGACGATCCTCGAGCAGGCGCTGTTCGTAGGTGAACAATGTCAGGTGACTTACTTTGGGAATGTAGGGAGCGGGTTTGCCCACAGTGACACCCCCTACTTGACCGCCATAGGCGATATTCGAGGTCCAGGGAACATACAGTTGCTGGAAATGGACCACGCCGCCGTCGATGCCGGCCAGCTTCTGCATGTCGAAATCCGCGCCAATGCCAAACAACGTCAGCGATTCATGATTGCCGGTGTCCAGGCCAGTGCTCGGGTTGCGCAGATAGATCTGGGTCATGTCCAGCTTCGGACTGATGCCGTGATCAGCCAGCCCACGGCCCTGCTCTTCAAAAGGTCGCCCGGGGGTGGCAGGCTTGCGAGGCTCGGGGCTCAGTACCCGAGGGCCCTGCCGCTCGTTGGGAAGGCTGTTGTCGATACTGGACGGCAGTTGCAGCCGCTCTCCCTGCTCTCGCGCCAACTCGATCGCCTGCCCCCCGCTTGCGGCGGTGAGCAGCAGGGATGCAGCAAGGACCTTTGCATGTACGTAGTTCATGTGGACTGACCTTATTGTTGTTTTTTTAAGACAGATGTTGCCCGTCCGCGCCGCCTGAGTACGGCGCGGGGGGAGACTGAACGACGATTCAGCCGGCTGTTGCGCCGGCGTCTATGGCAAGATCCGCCCCGGTGACCCAGGCGGCTTCATCCGAAGCCAGGTAAACCGCGGCCCAGGCGACGTCGTCTGGTTGACCGAGACGCTGGCGCAAAAATTGTCGCCCCAGCGCCGTCTGACGCAGCCCTGGATCCCGTGCCATGTGTGCCCGGGTAGCGGCGGTTTCGATGAGTCCTGGTGACAGGCTATTGACCCTGATGCGGTGTGGCCCGCCCTCCATCGCCAGTTGCCGGGTCATGGCAAGTACCCCGCCCTTACCGGCGCAGTGAGCCAGG
The DNA here is from genome assembly GCF_020093335.1 of Pseudomonas fluorescens group sp. Lineage (NCBI taxonomy): Bacteria > Pseudomonadati > Pseudomonadota > Gammaproteobacteria > Pseudomonadales > Pseudomonadaceae > Pseudomonas > Pseudomonas fluorescens group sp. Next base: position 82,091 of record NZ_JAIOKW010000008.1, read on the forward strand.
GCCGGCGAGCCTTCAAGCGCCATGCGAGCGTTGGCCGAGGCGAAATTGATCACCGAGCCGCCGCCCCTGGTCTTGAGCACTGGCCAGGCCGCCTTGCAGGCGAGGAAGACGATGTCCAGCTCTCCGGTCAATGTGCGCCGCCACTGGCTCTCGTAGTCCATCTCCTCGATCCAGGCGAAGGCGCCGAACGCCGCCGCATTGACCAGGCAATCGAAACCGCCATCACCCTGTGCACAGGCCCATTTCACCCACTCTTCAACCGCTTGTGGCTGAGTCAGGTCGCAGCAGTGCACGGCAAAGGATTCGTGCCCCTCTGCCTGGGCAAGGGCCAAGGTTTCGGCCGCCGCCTCAGGGTCCCAATCACAGCCAAGAACCCTGGCACCCTGGCGGGCAAACAACAAAGCGCAGGCCTGGCCGATGCCATTTCCGATGCCGGTGATCAATGCAGTCTTGCCAGCCAGGCGCTGTCCATTCATGGTGCTCATGTTCAAGCTTCCTCAATGTTGCAAGCGTTCGATAGAAAGGCAGAGCGGGGACGGCTAAGCATGGCGCAGAGCAGCGCGACCACGGCCATCGACAACAGGATCCAGGCAGCCAGTCCCACGGTCGCGGCCACCCCGCCGGTGTATGGCGTGGCCGCAACGATCAGCAGCGGGCTCAGGAAAGCGCCCAGGCAGTAGCTGCCATACCAGATGCCGGTTCCTAACCCGCGCCGATGTGACGGCAATTCGCGCATGTTCCAAATCGCGAGGCTGGGTAGCATCAGGCCGCAACCCAGGCCATTAATTAACGCAATCAGCAGCATCAGTTGCACATCTTTCGCCCAGGGCACCATCAGGAAGCTGAGACCGATCAAGGCAAACGCGACGGCCAGGCAGTGCGGGATCCGCAGTTTCAGGCGCAGCAGCAGGTGCACGCTCAGGGTACCGAGCACGATCATGACGCTTCCCGCCGATGCGATCATGCCCGCGGTGCTTGGCGAACCGTGGCCGATATCACCCAGCAGGTAAGCCAGCTGGATCTGCATCACCATGAACGCGGCGCCGCCTGCAAGGGTGAGTGCGCAAATCACAGCCAGCAGAGAAGGACGCAAGCGTACAGAGCCTTCCTGGGACTGGCCGGCACCGCCCTCGGCCATGGGCTCCCTCAGCAGGAAGTAGGCGAACACGGCCATGACTATCGCTACCAGGTAAACAACGTAGGGCACCTGCCAGCCGAATTCGCCCAACGCCCCGCCGATCATGAAGAACAGAATGGCCGAACTGGCAGCGAATGTAGTCTGCAGCGCCAGGTAACGTTGGCGCAGCGCCCCGTTGTAGTAGTCACCGATCAGTGTCGTACTGATCGTCACGACACCTGCCTCCATACAGCCGAGCAGGATCCGGCTGACAATGATGGCGTGCAGCGAAGGCAGTACGAGCGGTAGCACGCCCATGACGCCATAGCCGACCATGGCGATGATCAGCAGCCGTTTGCGACCAACCCGATCAGCGAAAAAACCCACCAGCGGGCTAAGCAAGGCCACCATCAGACCAGGGATGGCCAATGACACAGGGACCAGGAACTCGACATTGGGAACGTGGGCAAAATGGGCCTGCATCTGTGGCAGGCTCGGCGCGACGATAATGGCTGCCAGAGGCGCAAGACAGTTAATGAGCAATAGCAGGTAGGTCGCAATGCGCGCTACCGGACGACCAGCAGTGACAGAGGTGTTCATGGTGTTCTCCAGTGTTCTTGTTATTGTTCTTTTTTGTCGAGCACGCGGATTACGGGTTATCCGTCGAGGGTTCGGGCGATCAGCCCGGCAAGGTCCCCGTCATGTGCAAAGCCAAGGCGCTCGGCCACAGGGGTCGCCAGCGCCGGATACTTTGCAAAAGCCTGCGCCAGGGCGGGATCGGGGCGATAGCTGACCAGTTGCTGGCGGTCCTCGCCATATCTCTGGCACAGGCCCTCCACCACCGCCTCAACGCTCAGGTGCAGCACGGGCAAGGTGATCGTGCGGTGTCCGGCCAGCGACACGGCAGGCTGACGCGCAGCATGCAGGAGGTTGTCCACGCAGCAGGCCACCGACATCCACCAGGCGGTGCCCTGCGGGCTTACCGGGCAAACGAACGGCTGGCCGTCGCGCAGGCTCCAGAACAGGTCGCTCATGAATGCCGACAGGAGTCCGGACGGCTGGGGTGGCCTGGCCACGATGCCAGGCAGGCGCAACGCGATGCCATCCAGCTCGCCTCGACGGGAAAAGTCCTCCAGCAACAATTCACCAATGAGCTTCTGGGTGCCGTAGCTCAGTTGGGGGAGCAGCGGCGCCGACTCATCCATGGGGCCCTCCGGCAGCGCGCCATAAACGGCGATGGTGCTGGCAAAAACCACGCGTGCGGGGTGTTCCTGTGAACGCAAGGCCTCGAACAGCGCCAGGGTGGCATCAAGGTTGACCCGTCGGCCCAGCTCATATTCACGCTCGGCGAGCCCTCCGGGCACGCTGCCCAGATGGAAAAGTACTGCCACCGGCTCATCCAGCGTATCGGCGATCAGCGCTGGATCGTTCAGGTCGCCCTCCAGGCAGCGAACCCGAGGGTCGCGCAGCGGCTGCTCGAAGGCAAGATCCAGCAGCGTGAGGCGGCTCCAGCCTGGCAAGGCACGGGGGTCTGCAAGCAGGCGGCTGACCAGGTTCTGGCCGACAAAACCGTTGGCCCCGGTAATCACGACATGCATTGGCGTCACTCCGCAGCCACGAAACGGTGGTCGATGGCGCCGAACACGCTGTGCCCATCACGCCCCAGGATCTCGAAACGCAGCCGATCACCAAAGCGCAAGAACTGCGTGCGCGCCTCGCCGAACTCAATCATTTCCACTGCCCTGCGTTCCGCCAGGCACGCCGAACCTACCTCGCGCCAGCCACGGTTGGAGAAGGTACCCGAACCCAATACCGTGCCAGCGCCCAGCTTGCGGGTGCGGGCCAAGTGCATGACCAGTTCCGGGAAGCTGAAGTCCATCTCAGCCCCATTAGGGTGGCCGAACAGTTCGCCATTGCAATGCACATGCAAGTCCAGGTGCACGCGGCCGTCGCACCAGTCCCGGCCCAGTTCATCCGGGGTGACCGCCACCGGGGCAAACACCGTGCTCGGTTTGGACCGCAACGGGCCGAAGCCAATGCTCACCTCCTTGAACAGGTGGGCTCGCAGGCTGACGTCGTTGAGCAACATCAGCAGCTTGATGTGCCCGGCGGCTGCCGCTGGCTGCACGCCCATGGGGACATCGTCGAGAATCACTGCAACCTCCCCTTCGAAGTCGATCTGGTGCTCCTCGCCCTGCACCGGATAGTCGTCGCAAGGGCCCATGAAGTCATCACCTGCGCCCTGGTAGAGAATCGGGACGCCAGGGTCTTTCTTGATGTCCAACTTGTAGGCCTGCTCCATCAGGTTGCCGTGGTTGAGAAACGCCGACGCATCGGCCCACTGGTAGGCCCGAGGCAACGGCGCCATGGCCAGGCGCGAATCGAAGTCGAAGGCGTCTGCCTCCAGGCCATCATTCAATCGCTGGTAAATTGCCTGAAGCAAGGGCTCGCAGCGATCCCATTGCTCGATGGCCGCTTGTAGCGTGCCGGCGATGCCGCCGGCCAGGGTCGCACGACGCAGATCGCGGGAAACGATGACCAGTTGGCCGTCGCGGTTACCGTTCCTGAGGGTTGCCAGTTTCATGGTTGTGCTCCTTGTCCGGCCCAGAGGACCGGTAATTCGATGAGTTCGAGCAGGTTGCCGGCGTTGTCGCGCAGAAAGCCGCGCGCTCCTAATTCAACGACCGGCCGCCATCGACGGGGATCACCGCGCCGGTGGTGAAGGTCAACTGGCTGGCCACCGCCAACACCGCGTTGGCCACCTCCTCCGGCAACGCCAGGCGCCCCAGCGGCGTGGCCGCCGCCTGGCGGTCACGCCATGCGGCATCCAGGCCCTGGACAAACTCGGTGTCAGCCAGGCCCGGTGCTACCGAGACCACACGGATAGCCGGAGCCAGGGCACGGGCCAGCGAGCAGGTCAGGTTGTCCAGCGCGGCCTTGGAGGCGCAATAGGCGATGTTGCTGCCCATGGCCGTGCGCGCGGCAATTGAACTGATATTGACCACCAGGCCGCCCTCGCCTGCCGCCAGTAGCGGCTGCAGTGCCCGTACGCAAGCGATGGGCCCGCGCACGTTGGTCGCCAGGATCTGGTCGATCAGCGTGTCATCCAGCGCGGCCAGGTCGGCGTGGGCAACATAGCGCGTGGTGCCCGCGCAGTTGACCAGGATGTCGCACCGCCCATAGGCCGCCTTCACCTCCCGGGCCAGGCTGGCCAAACTCTCGCTGTCGGTGACCGTGGCCTGCATCGGCCTGTGGCCTTCGGCACAGGCCGGCAAGGCCAGGGCCAAACGCTCGGCAGCTTCGCGTCCGCGGTTGTAGCCCAGCACTAGTGCGGCGCCGGCGCCGGCCAGGGCGCGGGCAATCGCCTCGCCCAGACCTCCGGTAGCGCCGGTGACCACCGCCACCTTGCCTTCGAGTGCTTGCATGGCCCGGCCCCTCACACGGTTTTCTTCAGGCGACGCACGCGGATGTCAGCCTGCTCCTTGTGCCCGGAGAAATGCTCCAGGGCGCACAACCGCGAGCACACCTCACCCATGGCCACGCTCGCCTCATCAGTGAGAATGCGCTGGTAGGTGTGGGTCTTGATGAACTTGCCCACCCACAGGCCGCCGGTATAGCGGCCAGCGCCCTGAGTCGGCAGGGTGTGGTTGGTGCCGATCACCTTGTCACCGTAGGACACATTGGTACGGTGGCCCAGGAACAACCCGCCATAGCAAGTCATGCGCTCGAGGAACCAGTCCGGATCGCGGGTCATGACCTGGACATGCTCGGAGCATAGGCGCTCGGACTCGGCGAGCATCTCCTCATCGCTGTCACACAAGATGATCTCGCCATAGTCACGCCAGGCGACGCTGGCCACCGGTGCGGTGTCCAGGCGGCTGAGCACCTGTTCGATGGCCGCCGGCAACTCTTCGGCGATACGTGTGCTGGTGGTCAAGCAGTAGGCCGGCGAGGTCGGGCCATGCTCGGCCTGGCCGAGCAGGTCCACAGCCACCAGTTCGGCGTCGACACTGTCATCGCAGATCACCATGGTCTCGGTGGGACCGGCGAACAGGTCGATACCCACCCGGCCGAACAGCTGGCGCTTGGCCTCGGCCACATAGGCATTACCCGGACCAACGATCATGTCCACCGGCGCAATCTTCTCGGTACCCAAGGCCATGGCAGCTACGCCCTGTACCCCGCCCATCACGTAGATTTCGTCGGCGCCAGCCAGGGCCATGGCAGCAACGATTTCGTTGGACGGCTTGCCCCCGAAAGGCGGTGCGCAGGCGATCACCCGCTTGACGCCAGCGACCTTGGCGGTCAGCACGCTCATGTGCGCCGATGCCAACAGGGGATACTTGCCGCCCGGGATATAGCAACCCACCGAGTTAACCGGGATGTTGCGGTGCCCCAGCACCACGCCGGGCATGGTCTCGACCTCGACGTCGCGCAGCGAATGCAGCTGGATCTGGGCAAAACGACGGATCTGCGCCTGGGCGAAACGGATGTCGTCCAGTGCCTCCGGGCTGAGGCTGTCGATGCATGCCTGGATCTGTTCGGATGTCAGCCGGAAATCATCCGGGGCCCAGTTGTCGAACTGGCTGGAATACTCGCGCAACGCTGCCTCGCCGCGGTGCTCAATGGCAGCGAGGATCTCTTCGACGGTGGTACGCACCTGGGCATTGAGCTCGGCTTTCGCTTCTGCGGGCCGGCCTTGTTTGAGTTGACGGATCATGCGGGACTCCTGTTGCAACGAGGTATGGAAAACTAGCGCCAGTGGATCAGCGGCTGGCCGGCCACCGGTGCTCTGAAGAAGGGAATGCGGGTGCCTTGCAGGCTGCCCAAGTAGACGGTGCGAAGGTCGGGGCCGCCGAAGGTGAGGCTGGCCATCCACGGCGCCAAGGTGCCGCGGGCGGCCTGCATGATCTCGGGCGTCAGGGTCTTGTCCGCGAAATGCCGGTCGAGGCGCGCGGTGGCTTGCGGATCCCCGTCGTCGAGCAGCGTCAGCACCTCGCCTTCGGGGGTGATGGCGATCAGCTTGTCGCTCATCACCAGTGTCACCCAGAGGTTGCCGAAACTGTCGAAGGCAAAGCCGTCGGGGAAGCCTTCGAGCTGCGCAGGGCCATACACGTCGCGCTCGCCCAACGTGGCGTCGGGGCCTACGCGCAAACGCGAGATTCGCCGGACATTGCTCTCGACCACGTACAGAAACTGCTCGTTGTCATCGAAGCGGATCTCGTTGGTGCCGCCGAAGCCTTCGGCCACCACGCGGATGCCCTTTTCATCGATTACCCCGATGTAGCCGTCGAGCACCGCCGAATTGATCGAGTCGGTCCAGGGTTGCATCGTGGTCGTCACGGTGAACCAGATGCGGCCCTTGGAATCGATCAGCGGGAAGTTGGTCTTGCCCAGTGCCTTGCCTTCCAGGTGGTCGTGCAGCACATGGACGTGACCTTGGCGATCAAGTCGCTCGATACGGTCCAGACCCCAGTTGCAGATGATGAAGTCGCCTTCGGCGGTCAGTGCCAGGCCATTGGGCAGCGAGGCCCCCTGGGACTGCACGTAGCGCTGCTGGAAATCTGCCGGTTCGCTGACTGGGGCGATCGGAGCCAGGAGTTGCTGGCTGCCGTCCGGAGCGATGCGCATCACCCCGCCGCGGGCATCCGCGCTCCACAGCGTGCCGTCAGGCTGGGCGACGATGCACTCGGGGCGCTGCAGGTCGTGGCCGATGAACTGGATGCTGGCGCGGTCTACCTGCCAGCCTTTGAGAGGGTTGCTTGCCATAGTGGTGCCTCGTGCAATGCCGGGCTCGGCAGCGCATGGGCGCCCGGGCCGTGGTATGAATGGCGTTACGATGCGCGTCTAGCGCCCGCTTGATGCCAGGCGGGCGAACGAATCCAAGCAGTAGATGGGCGGCGAAACGCTGGCACGAAGAGGGCGGGACGGCTGCATGATGTGCTCCGGTTTTTTTGTTGTTATAGGCCAGACATCGGTGCCAGGCTGACACCAGGTTCTTCGACCTGGATGGCGGGTGTGACTTGATGGTATGCACCCGTCAGGCATCTGTGAAATCGTTTATTGACATACGAGGCATAAACACGTTGGATGGCTCGCACGCACCCTCCGCCAACAAAAACAATCCCGGACCGCACCGGGCAAGGAGACGTCCAATGCGCTTTCATGGCCTTGATCTCAACCTTCTGGTGGTGCTCGACGCTCTGCTGGTCGAGCAGAACATCACCCGTGCCGGGGAACGGCTGTTTCTCAGCCAGCCGGCCACCAGCGCCGCACTCGCCCGCCTGCGGGAGTACTTCCAGGACCAATTGCTGGTACCCAACGGACGCAAGATGGTCCGCACGCCCAAAGGCGAAGCACTCATCCAGCCCGTTCGCGACTTGCTGATCCAGATGCGCTCCACGCTGGAAAACCGAGCCGAGTTCGAGCCGGCTCAGTCGCAGCGCAAATTTGTGCTGATGGCCTCGGACTACGTCTGCACCGTGCTGTTGCCTCAGGTCAGCAGGCGCCTGAACGAACTGGCACCGATGGCCAGCCTGGAAATGATCCCGCCCAACGACACCCCGCGGGAAACGCTCGAACGAGGGAACGTCGACCTTCTGGTGTTGCCGGCCACCCACCTGGGCGACGACCATCCGAGCCTGACGATTTTCGAGGACCGTTTCGTCTGCATGACCTGCCAGGACAACCCCCTGGTTGGCGACAGCCTGTCGTTCGAGCAGTACAAGCAGATGGGGCACGTCCTGGTGCGATGGGGTATGCAGCGGGTGCCGTCGATGGACGAGTGGTTTCTCAATCGCTACAACTTCGAGCGCCGTGTCGAGGTCATCACCAACGCCTTTAGCAACGTGCCCACGTTCCTGCCGGGCACCCTGCGCATCGCCACCATGCATCTGCGCCTGGCCCAGCAGTGTGCGCGCGAGCTTCCGCTGAAGATTCTGCCGGTACCCTGGGATGCACCCACGCTGGTCATGGCCATCCAGTGGAATCGTCACCAGCAGCATGATCCTGGGCTGAGCTGGCTACGCAGCCTGATCGTGGAAAGCGCGGCAGCCATGCCAGACGTCTGAACAGCAACCCACGGCAGCGGCATACCAGTCCACAGGTATCCATCGATCGAATGCTTCGTATGCCAAATTAAGATTTCTCGTATGACTGGACGCTGCGTAGCTTATCGAGGCGAGCCATGCAGCCAAGGGAGCATGGCTCACACTCCGCCACACGTGGGGTGTCCAGAACAAGAACCGACCAGAGAAATCGCCATGCCTCAGCTCCTGTCTTACCTCATCACCGCCGAACATTCCGCAGCCCGCTACGCCTGCGTGGCAGTATTCGTCACCCGCCTGCATCGCTCAGCCCGACGCTAGCGTTCGCTGCCCCACCATCCTTCTAATTCCGCTGCGGTACGACAATCGCCCGCCGTGCGGCTATCCCATGCCCGTCCACCTGGCCGCCACGCCAGGTCGCTAGCTATATGGAGTCATCAGCCATGAATATCATCGGTCTGCAATACCTGACCTTCGGCGTCGAAGACCTGGCCGCCGCCCACCGGTATCTGCTGGATTACGGCCTGGACGTCAGCGAGTACGACCCCGAGGTCGGCGGTACCTACATTGCCCTGGATAGCACCGGCGTGATCGTGCGCCGCAGTGACCACTCCGGCCTGCCGCCACTGCCGCCCGGCGCATGCTCTCCCTGCCTGCGCGAAACCCATTATGGGGTCGCCGACGACGCCACCCTGGTGCAGTTGTACCGCCTGCTGGGCGCCGATCGCGAGGTGAGCGTAGATGCCGACGGCACACTGCACTGCCTCGACGATTCCGGCTTCGGCATTGCCTTTCAGCGCGCTCGGCGCCAGCCGATCCACGCGCCGCGCCTGGGCTTCAACGTGCCGGGCCAGACGCCGGGGCGCGCGCCCAACGACTGCGGCGCTGACCCCTCGGCAGTGATCAAGCCACGCTCACTGTCCCATGTGGTGTACTTCGTCGAAGACGCTGCCAAGGCCGAGGCGTTCTACCGGCGCCTGGGCTTCGTGGTGACTGATCGTCTCAACCAACTGGGGCCGTTCATGCGCCCTGCCGGGACCCATGATCACCACACGCTGTTCATGCTGCACAGCCATAACGAGCACATGGTCGGCTGCAACCACTTCACCTTCCACTTCGGCTCGGCGGGCGAGGTACTGCAGCAAGGCTGGCGCTTCCAGCAAAAGGGCTACCAAAGCTTCTGGGGGCCGGGACGGCATCTGATGGGCAGCAACTTCTTCTGGTACTTCAACAGTCCCTTTGGCGCCGTCATGGAATTTGACGCCGACATGGATCACCACGACGACAGCTGGGTGCCGCGGGCGCTGGAGCCCGGTGCAGACAATTCGCAGATATTCCTTTTCGAGGGTGTCGATAAATGGGCCCCCGGTGAGTGAGGCAGCCACCATGGAGCGCCGTCTTTGCCACCGCGACGAGCTGCCAGACCACCTCGCCCGAGGCCTGCTGCGCGAGGGCCGGCATGACCGGGTGTTCGCCATCCGGCGCGGCGCCGAAGTGATCGTCTGGCTCAACGACTGCCCGCACAACCACCGCCCTCTGGAATACCAGCGCGACCAGTTTCTCTCGGCCGACGGTCAGCACATCGTCTGCTACGCCCACTCGGCGCACTTCGACCTGCGCACCGGCCATTGCTTTGCCGGGCCGTGCGTGGGGCGGTATCTGGTCCCGGTGCCAGCACGAATAGATGGTGCGGGAAATATCTGGATTCCCGACCAACTGCCCGCTCCATCAGCCCTGAACCAAGCCTGAACGAGGTCATCACCATGTTTCAGTACTTCCCAACCAACTATGTGTGGAGCCTGTCAGCGATCATCGCCCTTACCCACGGCGGCAACATCGGCGAGGTGAACACCATGTGCGCGCCGCTGCGCGATGCCGCCCTGGCCGGCGACGATCCTGGCACCGAAGCTTTCTACGCTGCCTGGAAAAGCGGTGGCGACCGCCTGGTGGCCCTTGCCGACGACGACCTGGCGCGCAATCGGCGCCTTTCCGCAGGCGAGAAGCTGGGGCGTGCTGCCCTCTATTACAGCCTCGCAGAACGTATGCAGGCGCACGGCTTCAAGCACCGGCTGGCGCTCTACCAACATTCCCTAGTGCTGTTCGACCAGGCCCGACGCCTGAGCCGGGAAAACTGCGCACGGGTGCAAATCCCCTACGGCGAAGGTCACCTGAGCGCCCTATACGTGCGCGCCGGCGGCCTTGCTCCAGGGGCACGGGCGCCGATCGTGGTGATCATGAACGGCCTCGACAGCACCAAGGAGATGCTGCAGAAAAGCGTAATGGGCCGGCTTTTCGCCCAGCGCGGCCTGTCTGCGCTGTTCGTCGACCAGCCGGGTACCGGCGAAGCCTTGCGCTTGCATGGCCTACCGGCTCGTCACGACAGCGAGGCATGGGCCACTCCGGTAGTCGATTGGCTGCAGCAACATCCTGAGGTGGACCCGACGCGCATCGCTGCCCTCGGCGTCTCCCTGGGTGGCTATTACTGCCCACGGGCGGTGGCCTTCGAGCCACGATTCGCTTGTGCCGCGGTGTGGGGAGCGAACCACGACTGGCGCGCAGTGCAGGAGGCACGGCGGCGCCGCGAAGGCGAGAATCCGGTACCGCACTACTGGCAGCACGTGCAGTGGGTCTTTGGCGCCAGTAGTTTCGACGACTTCATGGCCAAGGCGCAGCACATGCATCTTGACGGGATCTTGGAACGCATCCGTGTGCCCTTCCTGGTCACCCACGGCGAGCAGGACCGGCAAATCCCCCTGCAGTACGCCCAGCGCACCTTTGACCAGCTGGTGAACAGCCCGGACCGCGAACTGGTGGTGTTCACCGAGCGCGAGGGCGGCGTCGAACACAACTCGCTGGACAACCCCAGCAACGCTGGCAACCTCATCGCCGACTGGCTGGCCGAACGGCTGGGCGGCGGCGTCGCCTGATTCATTTGGAGAAGCACCATGGCTCTTATTCAGAAAGCGCTGATCATCGGCGGCGGCGTGGGCGGCATGTGCGCCGCGATCCAACTGCGCAAGCTAGGCATTGCCGTCGAATTGGTCGAACTCAATCCCGCCTGGGCGCCGGATGGCGCTGGCATCACCATCAGTGGCCCCAGCCTACGAGCCTTGCGCGAGGTCGGCGTAGTGGACGAAGTCCTGCGCTTGGGCGGCTGGTGGCGCGCCATTGACCTGCGTGACGCCCAGGGCAACCTGCTGCGTACCGTGCCCATTGCGCCAGCGCTCGGCGCCGAGGACTTGCCCAGCGCGGCGGGTATCCAGCGGCCTGTGCTGGCGAAGATTCTCAGCGCCGCCACCCGCGCTGCCGGTGCCACTGTGCGCTTGGGGCTCAACTTTGAAAGCATCACCCAGGACTCCGATGGCGTCGACGTTCTATTCAGCGACGGCAGCGGTGGTCGCTACGACCTTGTAGTTGGCGCCGACGGCATCAACTCTGCCTTACGCCGCCTAGTATTCCCGGACTTCGCCGGCCCGGTGTTCACCGGCCAGGGTTGCTGGCGGGCAATCGTGCCCCGCCTGCACGAAAACTCCACCATGTACCTGAGCGATACGATCAAGGCGGGCATCAACCCCATCAGCGACGATCAGTGCTATCTCTACCTGCTGTACAAGCGCGACGGCCTGGATTTCATTCCGCCAACAGCCTGGCCGGAGATTTTCGCCGACCTGATGGTGCCTTTCACCGGTGAGCTGGCGGACATCCGCCGGGGGCTGCTCGACGGCAGCCTGCCAGACCCGCACCTGTTGTACCGCCCGCTGGCCGGGCACATGATTCCGGCGCCCTGGCACCGCGGTCGGTTGGTGCTGCTCGGCGACACGGTGCACGCGACCACTCCGCAGCTGGCCTCGGGCGCCGGCATCGCCATTGAGGGCGCTCTAATCCTGGCGGAGGAACTGGGTCGCCGCCATTCGCTGGAAGGCGCACTGACCGCTTACGCCGGCCGCCATTTCGACCGTGCAAACCTGGTGGTGCAGGCATCGGCCACCCTTGGCCACATCGAACTGAGTGGCGGCGGGCCACAGGCCCATGCCCAGGTCATGCATCAGACCCTCGAGCTGTTGCGCCGGCCGATCTAGCGTGGCGCGAACATCCGGGCACGTACCGACTGCAGATGGCTGCGCATTCGCTGCTCAGCCAGCAGCGGATCGTGCCCGGCGATGGCTTCGAGTATTGCCAGGTGCTCGCTATGGGTCTCTGACTTGGGTGCATCGGCCTGGCCAAACACGCTCTCGATCTTTGCATCCAGGCCAAGCTGCGCTTGCAGCCGCAGGCTGTCGTAGAGCATCAGCAACAAGGTGTTGTGAGTGGCTACGGCGATCGCCCGGTGCAGGGTCTCGTCCTGGCGCTTCCATTCCAGATAGCTGCCAGCGGCCGCCATGTCCACCAGGCTTTGGCGCATCGCCGCAAGGTCAGCAGGAGTGGCATGGATGGCCGCCTGCCCGGCCAACTGCGGCTCCAGCAGGATGCGGGCACCGATGATGTCGCTGATGCTGATGGCCGAAGCCCAGGCGTGGTCGTCCATCACCGCCTGACGGGAGCCGATGAAGGTGCCCTTGCCAACGTGTCGCCAGATCCGCCCCTGCTCCTCCAGGCGCCGTAAAAGAGTGCGCAACCGCCCCCGGGAAATACCCAGTTCCTCGCAAAGCTTGGGCTCCGGGGGCAGCCGTGTGTCGCCGCGGGCAGCCGCCTGTTCAATGTATTCGCTCAGCCGCAAGGCATCGTCGTCGCTCATTACGCCAGTTCTTTCCTGCATATCAAAGCCGCCATGGTAGGCCGTGCCAATAGCGCTTGCAAGGTGACAGACGCACTCTCCAGCACCTCAATAAATAATTAAGATCATTCAATTTATTAATTGACACATGTCAATTAGTCGATTTAGTTTGATTGGGCGGTGTAGTCCGCCGCTCCAGCAGTCCCCCCCAGCTTCGGAGGCTTCCCAATGCATCACAGCTTCAGCAGCACCCTCATACACTCGTGCCTGACTGGCACGCGGCCTACGGAGCGTCGGTCATGAGCGCGCCGCAGACCTCGCCGGTATTCGTTTCCAGCGCGGCCGTGCGTGAAGTGTTCAATTGGCCGGACGCCATCTCTGCCCTGCAGGCCGCCTATGCCCGGCCTCCAGTGCCAAGTGCCGTGCCGCCGCGCACCATCGCCAGCGCTGACCGGACCTGGTTGCGCACCCTTCCAGCCATCCCCCCAGGCGGGCGTTACTACGGTGCCAAGCTGATGGGCATGGCATTGGGCGCCGACCTGCCGGGCGTGGAGTACGTGATCGTGCTCTTCGATCGACAGACCAGCCGCATCGCCGCCTTCGTCGACGGCAACCTGGTCACTGGTCTGCGCACCGCCGCCGCCACCGCAGCAGCGCTGGACCGCCTGGCCCCAGCGGGGCCGGCCCGGCTGGCGGTGCTTGGCAGTGGCCTGGAAGCCGCCATGCATGTGCGTGCATTCGCCAGTGTCCGCCCGCTCAGCGAGGTTGTCGTCTTCAGCCCGACACCTGAACGCCGCGCAGCGTTTGCTGAAGCCGTCAGCCGAGATCTTGGGGTCAGTGCACGCCAGGTCGATTCCGCCCAGGCCGCCGTGGAGGGCTCCGAACTGGTTCTGGCGGCGGCCCGTTCGCGCGGCGAACAGCCGATCCTGAACGGCGAATGGCTAGCCGCTGGCGCACAGGTGTACTCCATCGGCTCGACCGTACCCGAGCAGCGCGAAGTGGATGTCTCGGTGATTGCCAGAAGCGATCTGATCATCGCCGACATGCTCGAGGAAGTGCTGGAACAAACCGGCGACATGATTGCCGCAAGCGCTGCCGGGATCGACGTGCGCGCCAAGGCGATCTCCCTCGGCGACCTGCTCAACGGCAATCACGCGCAGCGCATCCGCTCGGCTCAGTCGCTTCTTTACAAGTCTGTCGGCAGCGGCCTGCAGGATATTGTGGTGGCCGAACTGATCCTGGAAAAGGCGCTTCAGGCCGGTTTGGCCACCCCCCTGCCCATCAACTTCGAAACCAAACGCTAAAGGAGCCAATCATGGCCAGCTACAGCCGCAATGAAGCCCGTGAATGGGCCCGCGAACACCTCGTTGGCGTTGCCAACGTGACGATCCCCACCGTCACATCGGACTTCAAACACCTCAATGAAAAAGCCATTCGGCACGACATCCAGACCAGCATCGCCCACGGCTTCGTCGGCACCTTGAGCTGTTCCGAGGTCGCCATCACCATGGACGAGTACGAGCAGTTCGTGCGCATTGCCGTGGACGAGGCCGCGGGTCGCCTGTTCGTTGTCCACCACGCGGTGTTCAACACCCTGGAAGACAACATCGAAGCCGTGCGCCGGGCCGAGGCGGCCGGGGCCGAACTGGTGCTGCTGGGCTACCCGCCGTACTTCCACCCGCGTTCGCTGGAAGAGATCTACACCTACACCAAGGCGATGTGTGACGCCACCAAACTGGCCGTAATGCTCTTCCCTATCCCGACCTGGGGCTTCTCGCGACTGGACCCGAGTGACCTGCCAGTGTCGTTACTGCGGAGGTTGATCGACGACTGCCCCAATGTGGCTGCGATCAAGGCCGAGGGCGGTGCGCCAAACATTATGGCCGCCATCGAAGTTCACCGCGCCTTCCACAAGGAAGTGGTTATCTCCTCGCCCATGGAACACGAATATATCCCACTGGCACAGCTGATCCCGATTCCGTTCTGTGGCACCAACTTCTCGGCCTACTACGGCCCCGTGCTGCCGCAAGTCCACCGCCTGATCCAAGAGGGCCGCTTCGACGAAGCGACAGCGATCTTCCACCGCATCGACCCGGCGCGTAAAGCGTTCGCCAGTGTTCCCCAGGCTGGCGGCGGGCTGATCAACCGCGCGCTGTGGAAATACGAGTCCTGGCTGCAGGGCTACAACGGCGGCCCTCTGCGTCACCCCACCGGCCGGGTCTACGCCCGCGACATGGCGGCCCTGCGACGCGGGCAGGAAGCCGCTGGCCTCAACCCTACCGCCGACCCGGACGCTGACTTCTTCGTCGGCCGCAATCCGGCATGACCCTCCCTTTTTCAACCAAGGAGATATCTGGCGTGACAACCTTACAAAACCTACCCCTGCGTGACCCCAGCCTGTTGCGCGAATCAATGCTGATAGACGGCGCCTGGGTCCAGGCCGACAGTGGCAAAACCCTGGAGGTGCGTAACCCGGCCAACGGCCAACTGCTGGCCCTCGTCCCCGACGCCGGGGCGGCCGAGACCGAGCGCGCCATTGCCGCCGCCGAACGTGCCCAGCGCCGCTGGCGCGAGGAGTTGCCCGCCGAGCGGGCAAGGATCCTGCTGCGGCTTCATCATCTGCTGCTGGACAACATTGACGACCTGGCGCTGATCCTGACCTCCGAGCAGGGCAAGCCGCTGACCGAAGCCTACGGCGAGTTGAAGTATGCCGCCGGCTTCATCGAATGGTTCGCTGAAGAGGCGAAGCGTGCATACGGTGACCTGATTCCGCCGAACGTCCCGGGGCGGCTCATCCTGGTGCAGAAGGTGCCCATCGGTGTGTTCGCTGCCATCACGCCGTGGAATTTCCCAGCGGCGATGATCACCCGCAAGGCGGCACCAGGCTGGGCCGCCGGCTGCGCCGGCGTGATCAAGCCGGCCCGTCAAACGCCGCTGTCGGCGCTTGCGCTGGGGGTGCTGGCCGAGCGCGCAGGATTGCCGGCGGGGCTCTGCAACATCGTCACCGGCGCTGCCCAGCCAATTGGCCAGGCCTTGACTGACAGCCCGGTGGTACGCAAGCTGTCCTTCACCGGCTCAACCGAGATCGGCGCTCGCCTGTTGGCCCAGTGCGCTCCCACCATCAAGAAGACCAGCATGGAACTGGGCGGCAATGCGCCTTTCATCGTCTTCGACGATGCCGACCTTGAAGCTGCGGTGAGCGGCGCCATGGCAGCCAAGTACCGCAATACCGGGCAAGCCTGCATTGCCGCCAACCGCTTCCTCGTTCAAGCTGGAATCTACGAAACCTTCGCCGCCCGCCTGGCCGAGCGCTCGGCTGCCTTGGTGGTGGGCCACGGCGTCGAGCCCGGAGTCGCCCAGGGGCCGTTGATCGACGACCAGGCGGTTGCCAAGGTCGAAGAGCACATCGCCGATGCCTGTGCGAGAGGCGCCCGTATACTCACGGGCGGGCAACGCCATGCACTGGGCGGCAACTTCTTCGAGCCGACGGTGCTGGCTGACGTCCCTCTGGAGGCCAAGATCTTCGCCGAGGAAACATTCGGCCCGGTAGCGCCGCTGTTCCGCTTCGAAGACGAAGCCGAGGCCATTGCCCTGGCCAATCACACGCCGTTCGGCCTCGCGGCCTATGTCTATACCCGCGACCTCGGGCGGGCGTTCCGGGTAGTGGAAGCGCTGGAAACGGGCATGGTCGGCGTCAACGAAGGGCTGATCTCCACCGAAGTCGCGCCTTTTGGCGGCGTCAAGACATCGGGGCTTGGCCGCGAGGGCTCGCGCTACGGGCTGGATGAGTACCTGGAGCTCAAGTACGTGGCGCTAGGGGGCCTGAGTGCCCCGGAAGTTTCGCAAAAGTCATAGCATGGACTCACCGCCATTACGACCGGTGCTTGGATAAACAGCCTAAAAGGCTGCTTTGCCAAGCGCTCGGCCGTCGTCCCCTCAAGCGAAAACGGCCAGAAAACCCATCAGTCGCGCGTGCGACCATCCAGCCCCAACGGCGTTTCAAACTGAATCCCGAGCAGTACACCCGCCGAAATACCATCATGGCTGTCACAACCAAAATGCGGCGCATTCAACTGTTCGAACTCCATACATTATTAATACACGGGCTTACCACAGTACCATTCGAGACCAGGAAGATTGCATCAAGGTCCAGAGAAATTTAATTACGCGGCGTGCCATGTGAACTGCCAACCTACGCATAGGCGCCCTCTAGAAACTTTTATTCATGATTGGTCAGCCTTACCTAATGCGCCGACAACGCATAGCAGTCAAAGGGGCGGCTCCGCCAAGGGGCTGAAAGTATCAACCCTGTACTGACCTGAGATTGGAGCGTGGTTTCATCATCAAGTATTCGGTAGCCAGCAGCGTAACCTGCCAATGCTGTCGGGTGCTGTTCGCCGTGACGCGAGCCACCGTCTTCACGCTACAATCTTTTTTTAGTCCACGCATAGACCCCATTCAGTCCTTTATTCGTACGCGACTCACGGAAATACAATCGGACGTCGTCGACGCCCCCTATGTCGGGCACGAGCAAACTAGTTCTGTTCAATGGCCAAATCGCAAACGTAGAACATTCCCTTAAATTTGAATCCGCCTTTCTGAACTGAACCATTGTCTCGGGGCACTAGGTGCAGATAAATCAGCTCCTCCGTTTGAGTATTGGCCTCAATTCGGCCATTTTTCAGTGCCCAGCCCTATATACCCATCTGCGTTGGCTCGACCTGATCAGCAATCATCTCTTTAGTGAGTTGAGCTGGCTGGCGGTTGTGGTTATTTTGATGAAGAATCCCATGTACAACGATCTTCGTAAATTCGTATATGGACTCCTCCTCGTTACAAACCTCCTTTGCTTTGGCGCCCGTGCCGACTGCACATATTCGGCCTCTTACTACGGCATCGTTTTGATGCAGGGCCATGATGGGCTATTCGCGCGTCGGCTCCCAATCGCTTTTACGTGCTTTACGCACCTGGACATTAAGGGTTTTGCCGACGCCGGTTCGACCGGTTTGCCATTGCTCGAGTTGCTTCGCAATCGAGGTGTGTGGGGCTTCTCCCGGATGAATGGGTCAGGCCGCTGCCCGATCCAGTTGGTAATCAGTGCCGTTGTGCAGCATCGCCCAAGCCATGCGTGCAGTTTTGTTGGCCAATGGTTGTCACCCATGCTTTGACTATTCAAGCGTATTGCCTGGTGGATAGATGGTCTGAGTTGTGCAACCGGGTCGGAAACAAGAAGTCCTCGCTGCGTAGCCTGTCCGACTAAATCCAAGTGCTGCCCGAACACTGCGTTTCGCAGGCTCGCTCGCAGCGGCCATGAAGCCGCTCGTGATGTGGCTCGGCGCATCGCAGCGACGGCGCAATACGTGCGCTCTCGCCACGAACGTAAAAAGGTCGAAATGTTGTTTGCCCACCTCAAGCGCATCCTGAAACTTAATCGCTTGCAACTACGTGGCATGAGTGGCGCGACTGATGAATTCTCCCTGGCCGCTGCGGCACAGAACCTGCGACGGCTGGCCAAATTTACATCTCAATGGCCACCGGTCACGGGATAGGTGCGTCTGCACCAAGCAAAAAACCTCAAACCAACCCAATAACAGAGCAGCAAAGGTCAACGAAGAGCCGAGAAACCACTCAACGTGGTGAGTAGTTTCTCCAGTGGTTGGCGTGCCTGAGCTCAGGCGAGCTGAAAATCCGAGTTTTTCAACAGAATCGGCCGATTTCTGCCTATCGCGACCGGCGGAAAACGATCGAGGTAGTGTGAAAACGTTCTAAGGGCAAGGTTGACAGTCAGGACTGGAACGAAAGTCGCGTTCCCACGAAAATTTTAGGTCTGCGGATTAACCAGACGCTGGCAGATTTCACGTAGCAACGCAGACTACAAACCGGTGTATGCGTTTTCACACAGCCTGAGCCACGCGATCATCATCTTTCGTTACCCGTTCGACGAAGCTCATTGAGAAGAGTGGAGTCGCCCAAAATCCCCAACCATTTTTCACCAAAGGCTGAAGGGCCACATAGCTGCAAGTAAACATCTCCAGCGCTCCCCCAGAAAAAGCGATCCACCGTCACTCGCTTTTCTTACTGAACAACCCCTCTATTAGCTCAATTCTGACCCCATATTCACATGGGGCAGAATCATGCCGACTACCGCCTTTCGCTGCTGGTTACTGCTCTCACTGGCCATCGTCCATAGCAGCGTCTACGCCGCCTCCGCTCAAGAACAGGATCAGCTCAGTCTGATCCTGCAGCAACTCGACACGATCGAACACCTTGCCACGCGTGCCGAGGAAGCCAGCACATCTGCCCCCAACGAACGTTATCGCTTCGACTACCCCCGCCTGGCTCAGGATCTCCAGCGCATCCGCCAAGGGATACAGGGGTACCTGTCCCCCTCCCGCGCTCAACCCCGCGATACCGATGAACTAGCGGGCGATTACCGCGTTGACGCTCCGCACGCGGAGCCCTCGCCATGAGCATGACTGACGCCCAAACCTCAGCGTTCCAAAACGCATCCGGTTTCTCACCGCAGAGCAGTTCGACGCTCTGGCTATCCCTGGTGCTCGTTCTGGCGTTGCTTTGGTGCGCCTGGGTGATGTGGACGGCTTACCGGGGATGGGCGACAGGCAGTGTGCGCTTCGGCGCGTTTGGCGGCAGCGCCGCGCGCGTGCTGCTCGCATTGTTGGTCCTGATGTTCTTCACCCTGTCCTAACCCAGGAGATCGCCGTCATGCTCAAGTGCCTTGTCCCCCTGAAAAACAACCTGCGTGATCGTGCCAGTCAGCGCCTGATCGGTCTGCTGTTGGTACTCGGTCCAAGCCTGGCTTTTGCCGAACTCCCGACCATGGAAGCTCCTTCACGTGGTGAAGGTTCCGGATTGATCGAGACGATCAAAAACTACGCCTACGACGGCGGTATCCTGCTCGGCTTACTGATCGCCCTGCTCGCTTTTTTGGGCGTGGCGTGGCATTCCCTGACCGTGTATGCCGACGTGCAGAACCAGCGCAAGACCTGGAAAGACCTCGGCGCGGTGGTTGGCATCGGCGCCCTGCTGGTGGTGATCATCATCTGGTTCCTGACCAAGGCCGCCGCGATTTTGTGAGGTTGGCATGAACGACACTATCGAACGTCTTGCCGACGGCACCTTGGTCTTTCTGCCGGAGCGACTCAACCGTGATCCCGCCGTGTTGCGCGGCTTGACCAATGATGAGATGTGGGTAGCGCTCGGCACCGGCGCCGTCATTGGTCTGCTGTCAGGCGTTCCTCTGGCGATCACCACTGCCTCCATTGCAGTGGCGCCGACCGGCATGATCGCGGGCATGACGGTGGTGCTATCGGCCGGTGGCACGCTACTGCGGCGGGCCAAACGAGCCCGCCCCGAGACCTGGCTGTACCGCAAGCTCGAATGGGTACTGGCCAGCCGTTGGCGCCTGGGGCGCGGCAGTCTGATCGTCCACTCCGGCGCCTGGACGGTTCGCCGTTCGCGTCGACTGCGTCCTGCCCTGTCCCGGTGGCAGCCATGAGCCGATTTCGGAACAAGGTGGATGCCCAACAGGCCCATATCTTCAGTCTGCGCCTGGCGGTAATGATCCTGACCCTGCTCTGTGCCGGACTCTGGTACGGCTGGCGCTCGGCACCGACCGATCTGACCGTGCATGTCCCCCCGGATCTGCGCTCGGGCAGCACGCGCAAGTGGTGGGATATCCCCTCAGAGAATGTCTATGCCTTTGCCCTGTACATCTTCGGTCAGCTCAACCGTTGGCCCTCGGATGGCGAGCAGGATTATCGCCGCGCTATCTATAGTTTGCAGTCCTACCTGACACCCGCCTGCAAGGCCTTCCTCGACGGCGACTACGAGTACCGCAAGGCCGCCGGCGAACTGCGCCAGCGGGTGCGTGGCGTCTACGAAATTCTGGGTCGAGGTTACAGTGAGGATCCGGAACTCAGGGTCAAGCAACTCGACCGCGACAGCTGGCTGGTCAAGCTCGACCTCAATGCCGATGAATATTACGCCGCCGAACCGGTGAAACGGGTGGTGGTGCGTTATCCATTACGCGTGGTGCGTTTTGATCTGGACCCCGAACGCAACAAGTGGGGCCTGGCACTGGACTGTTATCAGGGCACGCCGCAAAAAATCTCCCTGCCTGGAGGTGAGTCATGACGCGGATGTCTACTCTGGGGCTCACCATCGCACTGATGCTATGGGGAGCTGCAGCGCAGGCCGTCGAGTTGATGCGTTGGGAACGCCTCCCCCTCGCGGTCCCGCTGGTGATCAATCAGGAGCGGGTGGTCTTTGTCGATGAGGATGTTCGAGTCGGCGTGCCCTCAACCCTGACGGACAAGCTGCGCGTGCAGTCCACCGGCGGCACGCTGTACCTGCGCGCGTCGGAAGCCATTGCCCCGACTCGCCTGCAACTGCAATCGGTCGCGACGGGCGAGATTATCCTGCTGGATATCGCGGCCACTCCTGGTGATCAACCACTGGAGCCCGTGCGTATTCTCAAGAATGTTCCGGTGCAAGCTACCGAGACTGAATCGAGTACCGTACCTGTTCCAGAACGTACACCGATCCCGGTCGCTTTGACGCGCTATGCCGCACAGAGCCTGTACGCGCCGCTGCGCACCGTAGAATCCCTACCCGGCGTACGCCGCGTACCGCTCAAGCTGCGCACCGAACTGCCGACCCTGTTGCCGACCGAAAACGTTTCCAGCACACCTATCGCCGCCTGGCGACTCGGTGATTATTGGGTGACGGCAGTGAAGTTGCGCAATCGTGGTTCAGGGACTGTGCAACTCGATCCGCGTCAGATTCAGGCCACCCTGTTCGCCGCGGCCTTCCAGCATGCGTTCCTCGGGCCTGTCGGCAGCGCTGAAGACACCACGCTCGCCTACCTCGTCACTCGCGGTGCCGGCCTCGAGAAAGCCGTGCTGCTGCCGCCCGTTGCGCGAGGGGCTGACGATGAAAGCTAACGCCCTGCTCAAATGGCTGGTACCGGCTGCGCTGCTGGCCGTGGTGCTGATCATCCTGAAAACCTGGGTCCCGGGTGGCAGCACGCCTTCTCCAGAGCACCCAGTTGATCAGGGCAATCTTCAATTATCCGCCGAGCAAGCCAAGTCGCTCGGCATTGCTGGCGATACCCCACGCGATACGGTCGCCACCTTGGTCGGCCAAGTGAAGGCCATGCGCAGCGACATGCTCGGTTTGAAGAAGCACAACGATTCGTTGTTGACGGAAAACAACCGCCTGCGCGAGCGGGAAAACAGTGTCGATTCGCGTATCCAGACGGCGCTTGGCAGCGTGACCCAGCAGGTCGACGAAGGTCGCCGACAAGCCAACGAGGCCCGGCTCAAAGCGGAACAAGACAGTCGTCAGGCTCGCGGTCTGCTGACGCAATTGCAGGGCCAGTTGTCGGGGCTGACCGGCAAAGGCAAGGATATGCCAATAGGATTGGGGCTTGAGCCGGGCGACGGGGCTCAGTTCGACGGGCAGCATTCTGCCAATGATGCGCTGCAGTGGATTGAGCCCTCGGATGCTCCGCCCACCAACGCCCGAGGCAAAACCAAGATCTCTTCCGCACTGAGTCTGCCTACCGCCTTCAACTCACTGGAAGGCTTGAACGATAACGCGAATGATCGCAGCCAGAAGCCGCTAGGTGCGGTCACCAACAATAAGCGCGACCTGGCGCAATCCGTCGATCGTGCCGAAGGCGCGAGACCGGTCTACACCATTCCCGAAAACGCGACATTGATGGGCTCGGTCGCCATGACTGCGCTGATCGGCCGAGTCCCGGTGGACGGCACCGTGAATGATCCCTATCCCTTCAAGGTACTGGTTGGTCCGGAGAACCTGACTGCCAACGGCATCGACCTGCCAGACGTCGCGGGTGCCGTGATGAGCGGCACAGCGTCCGGTGACTGGACGCTGTCCTGCGTACGCGGACAGGTCGAGTCAATTACCTTTGTGTTTACCGATGGCACCATCCGCACGGTGCCTCAGCCGAAGGCGGTAGCCAGCCGCACTGCCTCCACCACCCAGAGCTCGAACACCGACAAGATCCGTGGCGGGCTCGGTTACCTGTCCGATCCGTATGGCATTCCTTGCATCGCTGGCGGGCGCCGCTCGAACGCCCAGCAATACCTCGGCAGCCAGAGCCTGATCACTGCCGCCGGTGCCGGTGTCGCCGCCCTGCTCGGGAATGAGCGGAACAACAGCAGCGTGATCAACGCAGGCGGCACTACGCTCGGGGTCACCAGCAGCACGGGCAACAATGCACTGAGTTCGATCCTCAGTGGCGGGGTCAGTGATGTCCGCGAGTGGGTGAACAAACTGTATGGCGAAGCCTTTGCTGCCGTGTACGTACCACCTGCAGCGCAGGTCGCACTGCACCTCGACCATGAGATCACCATCGACTACGAGCCCAAGGGCCGGAGCGTTCGCCATGAAAAAGACCATGCTTCTCTGCCTGACCTGGATTAGCTTGTTGTGCTGGGTCCTGACGGGGTGTTCCACCGACAAAGACACGCTGCTGCCCCATGGCGAGCAAACCATGCTGGATATCTGGAACGGCGCCGGTTCGCAAGGCACTCAGCAGCAACTGCTGGAGGCTCGGCAGCAGTTGCGCCGCCCTTTGGCTCAAGCAGATTTCTCCGTTGCTCTCCAGGAACCGTACACTCGCACAGCAGTGAACGAGATCCGCAACCTGTTCCCTCGCTTGCCCAATCCCGATCTAGTGCTGTACGTGTATCCGCATTTGAGTGGTACCGAGCAGGCACCAGTTCCGGGTTACTCGACAGTCTTTCCGTTTTACCAACGGGTGCAGTACGCATTGCCGGGTGAACGTCAGGAAGACTTGTAGTGCGTGCCGGCGATTCGGGTAACCACGCTCCCGCGTGGAAAGACTGGCGCAACCCATTGCGCCCGCGCGCGACCTTGGCCGATGAAGCTGCACTCTACGCGCACAACCCCAGCTTCACCGATCACCTGCCTTGGGTCGAGTACCTCGACACCGAGCAGTGTTTTCTGCTCGATGACAATCGCTCGGTGGGTGCGGTGTTCGAGTTGCTGCCCATCGGCACCGAAGGGCGCGAACCCGATTGGTTGATGGCGGCCCGCGATGCACTCGAGGATGCCCTGCAGGATAGCTTTGACGAGCGGGATCAAGCGCCTTGGGTGGCGCAGTTTTTCTGCCAGGATGACAACGACTTCTCCCCCTACCTCAATCGGCTCACTGGCTATATTCAGGACAGCGCGCGAGGCACCGTCTTCACCGAGGCGTATTTGCAACTCAGCCGCCGTCATCTGAAGGCCATCGCCAAGCCGGGTGGGCTGTTTGAGGACAAGGTGGTGACGCGCCTGCCCTGGCGTGGCAACAACCGCCGGGTGCGCCTGGTGGTTTATCGCTGGCTCGGGTCTGGCGATGAGGAGACGGGACTCAGCCCGGTGCAATCCCTGCAACAGGCTTGCGAACGTATCGGTGCTTCGTTGCAGGCGTGCGGGGTTCAATCGACACGAGTCGATGGCCGAGGCCTATATGCCTGGTTAGTGCCCTGGTTCAATCCGGCCCCCACGCTCACCGATGAAGCACCCGAGGATTTCTACCGCCGCGTAGTCTATCCGGAGCCAGGCGATGGCGAGTCGCTGGAACTGCCCTTCGATCACGACTTTGCCGAGCGGCTGTTCTTCAACGAACCGCGCTCGGATGTGCAATGCGGACTCTGGTTTTTCGACGATCAGCCCCACCGGGTGATGGTGGTGGACAAACTGCGGCGGGCACCCTTGATTGGCCAACTCACCGGCGAAACCCATAAGGGCGATGCGGTGAACGCACTGTTCGACCAGTTACCCGAAGGTACGGTGATGAGTCTGACCTTGGTGGTCAAACCGCAGGATATACTTGAGGAGCAGTTGAACCGCCTGGCCCGCAAGGCCATCGGTGAAAACCTGGCCTCGACCCAGACCCGTCAGGATGTCGAAGAGGCTCGCGCGATCATCGGCCGCCAGCACAAGCTGTACCGGGGCACCCTGGCATTTTACGTGCGCGGTCACGATGAGCAGCAATTGCACCAGCGCTCGGTCAGCCTGGCCAACGCGCTGCTGGGTACGGGGCTGCAACCGGTACGCGAAGGCGATGAAGTCGCCGCCTGCAACAGTTACCTGCGTTGGCTACCGATGGCTTACAACCCGGCCCGCGACACGCGCAACTGGTACACGCGGCTGATGTTCGCCCAGCACCTGGCGAACCTGGTTCCGGTGTGGGGCCGCAGCACCGGCACCGGCCACCCGGGCATCACCCTGTTCAACCGCGGCGGTTCGCCGTTGAGCTTTGATCCGTTGTCACGCCTGGACCGAGCCATGAACGGCCATCTGCTGTTATTCGGTCCCACCGGCGCCGGCAAGTCGGCCACCTTGGTCACCCTGCTGATGCAGGTCATGGCGGTGTATCGCCCTCGCCTGTTTATCGTCGAGGCCGGCAACTCCTTCGGTTTGCAGGGCGACTACTTCGCGACACAGGGCCTGTCGGTCAACAAGGTCCAATTAAAACCGGGTGCCTCGGTCAGCCTCGCGCTCTTTGCCGATGCCTGGCGCCTGGTCGAGCAGCCGGATCAGGTAGCGAGTCTGTCGATCGATGAGCTGGACGATGAGGCGGTAGCCAGTCGCGAAGACCAGCGCGATGTGCTTGGCGAATTGGAAATCACCGCCCGGTTGATGATCACCGGCGGCGAGGCCAAGGAAGAGGCGCGCCTGAGTCGAGCGGATCGCAGCCTGATCCGCGAGTGCATTCTCGATGCGGCGCAGACCTGCGTCACCGCGGGCCGTCAGGTGCTGACCCGCGACGTGCGCGACGCCTTGCTGCGCGTCGCCGCCGACCAATATCTGCCCGAGAAGCGTCGTGAGCGCGCCCAGGAAATGGGTGAGTCCATCGACCTGTTTTGCCAGGGATTCGAGGGTGAACTGTTCGATCGCGAGGGCACGCCTTGGCCCGAGAGCGATGTGACCATTGTCGATCTGGCCACTTACGCTCGCGAAGGCTATGAGGCACAGATGTCCATTAGCTACATCAGCCTGATGAACACCGTGAACAACCTCGCCGAGCGCGACCAATACCTGGGCCGACCGATCCTCATGGTCACCGACGAGGGCCATATCATCACCAAAAACCCACTGCTGGCGCCCTTCGTGGTCAAGGGGACGAAGATGTGGCGCAAGCTCGGCGCTTGGTTCTGGCTAGCGACGCAAAACCTTGCCGACTTTCCCACTGCTGCGCAGACCATGCTCAACATGATCGAATGGTGGATTTGTTTGAACATGCCGCCCGCGGAAATCGAAGAAATCGCACGCTTCAAGAAACTCACGCCGGCACAGAAAGCCTTGTTGCTCTCCGCCAGTAAAGAGCCGGGTAAATACACTGAGGGGGTCGTGCTGGCGAAAAAACTCGAAACGCTGTTTCGAGCCGTACCACCCAGTCTCTATCTCGCCCTGGCCATGACGGAGCCCGAGGAAAAAGCCGAGCGCTGGACACTGATGCAGGAGAACGGCTGCTCGGAGTTGGACGCGGCTTTCCAGGTAGCTGAGCGCATTGACCAGGCCCGTGGAATCGGGACGTAAGTATCGATCTGAAGCCAAAATAGCGTTACATCTACAAGGGCTGGAGAGCGGTTTTGTGCTAGATATGCCCGAACTATCTGAGTAGATTACTCGTCAACATTCAGCCAGCAGAAGGAGTCATACATGAATAAAAACGATCTCGTCGAGGCCATAGCGAGCTCCGCCGACCTCCCGAAATCCACTGCCGGACGCGCGCTGGAAGCCCTCACAACCATCATATCCACTGCATTGCAAAGCGGTGAGAACGTCACGTCACCTTGGTTGGTTTTGGTACCTTTGCGGTGAAAGCGCGTGCAGCGCGCGACGGCCGTAACCCTCAAACTGGGGCCACCATCAAGATCGCAGCCGCGAAGACGCCTAGTTTCAAAGCCGGTAAGTCGCTGAAAGAAGCGGTTAACTAGACGCTGGCAGCGACTACCCAATACCAACTCTGCGAGAGCGCTGGTATTGGGGCTTCAGCAGCTGAAACGCTTGCTGAACAACGGGAGCCGTTCAAGCCATGAGTATGAACGCGTCTTAAAGGTCTTTTTTCTCAGCTTTGATTTGGGCTGGGTGGCACACTGCTGAGCCGCTGCTGAATCCTCAACAGGAATCCGGCTTCAAAGGCATCCTGGCAGTCACCGACAGGAAAGGTTTTGCGCGCTTGCGCCAGCTCCCACCACAGTGGAATCTCGCCAGGCGTATCAAGCCAAGCCTGAGCACATTGCACGCCACGTTCGATCATTGGGGCAAATTCGTTGCCCCAAGGTGTCAGAAGACTTGGGCAACCATCCGCCGCAGGAATTGAAATGTAGTTTTCGTCCATACACACCCTAGATTTCTGATTTATTGTTAGACGCTGGGCCCAGCTTCGAAAATCTTAACGAAACCAAATGAACGCTCGATAAGGGGCATGAGCATCAAATGGCCTAGATCAATGCCAATGTAGACTATATCCCGTGGATTGAGAGTCCCTCAAGGCGCAATTTGCGCGCATGACTCAAGACTACGAACAGCTTCGTCTTCAGCTGGCGGAAAACATCCGCTTGATGCGACGCGTGAAAAACCTTACCCAAGAGCAGCTCGCGCTCATGGCCGAGGTGGATCGCACGTACGTCAGTCAAATCGAACGATGCACGGGCAATCCGTCGCTGTTGGTCCTGTGCAAGCTCGCCAATATTTTCGAAATTACCGCAGATCAGTTACTTGTGGAACCCGATATCCTGCGCAGCGCCCTTCACGTCAAATAATAGTCTCACGTTTCAGAAACCCGATAGATCCGCCTTCATAATTTCCACTGACAGTCTTCAGTCCCTAACCGAACCTGCCCAGGCCATACACCAAGAGCCTGGATCATGCCTGTTGCCTGCTCGTCAATCCCGCCCACAAAGCTACGGCCGTTGGCGCTAAGCATCCTGCTAGCGTGCGGCCCAAGCATGGCGCTGGACACCGCCAGCATCACCTCCTCCGTGCTTTCTCCAAACTGTCTCGAATACAGGGTCGTCGGCATCTGTTTCTGGCTCCTCTGCACGCCCTTCGGCTGCAAGGTCAAAACCTCGACCAAGGTTCGTCATTTCATTCCTGAACTGGTGGTCTCGAGCTACGCCACCACCGGCAACAATCCCTGGGCCGAGATGGCCACCCTCTCTCCCCCCATCAGCGGTGCGGAAGGTGGTGGCAACCTGATCACGCCGAACACCCACCGCGCCAACCTGCCCCGCTTCAAGAACGTCGATGGCATTGGCCACCCCGGTGGCTGGATCGCCACGCAACTGGCTTCGCAATCCGGCTACGCCTGCGCCAGCGGCGCGACTGCATTCATGCCCTACTACCTGAGCACCCTGGACTCGCTGGCCTGGCGTCATGGCATTCCGGAAAATTTCTATCCCGAGTCGCTCATGCCGGGGATCCGTGAAATTGGTCGTCAGGCTTCGGGAAACATGTGGGGTAACATCTATCCCCGCCAAGGCTTTCTGGTACAACCCGACGACTTCAAGGCGGCCGCAGTCATGGCGCAACGGGCTGGCGATGTCATCACCCGCAACGGGCAACCGCATGTGTACTTACCACTCATGCCCGCCAAGCACGACGGTTACTGGCCGCCTGGCCCGATCGTTGAGAACGACGCTTCGACCCACAAATGGCAATTGCTCTACCCCCAGGTTCAGCCGACGTGCGCCATCTTCCCCAGCGATCCGGTACAGAGCACGGATGGCGGCTACGCCTGGTCGCTGTGGCGGCGCTATAGCTGTTGCAAACGTGAGGGGCAGACCTTTCTGTTCAGCATCGACTTCGAAGGAGATGCGTCATGAGTCGGCTTCTCGCGCGACCATGGCTTGCCGTGGAGGGCCTGCTGCTCTGTGGATTGTTCGCCATGGCCACTCATGCCCACGCTGCTGAAGGTGATTACCGCCTGGGCACCCAGGGCGAAGTACTCGACGACCGGGTGATGTACACCATTGGTGGCGGCTCGGCAGTCGGCTCACCGAGTTCGCTCTACCGACCCAGTGCTCTTGGTGTCGGTGGGTCATGGCGAGCGAACATGATGTGCGGAAACATGAGCCTCACCAACACCCTGCAAAACCAGTTGAACGGCGTCACCGAAGGTTTCCAGCAGATCATGGGCAGCATCGTGCAGAACGCGACCCAAGCCGTGATGTCGCTACCGGCGTTGATCATCCAGCGCGCCAACCCCGGCCTCTATGAGTTGCTCAGTAACGGGGTGATGCAAGGCCGTATCGACTTCGACCGCTCCAAGCTGACCTGCCAGGCCATGGCCGAGAAGATGGCGGACAAGGTCGGTCAAGCCGGCTGGGGCGCGCTGGCCAAGAACCAAGAAATGCAGGGCAATCTGGAGCAAACCGGCGGTGATGCGGTGGCTGCGGTAAAACATACCGAGACCCATAACGGCAACAATGGGGTGTCTTGGGTCGGCGGCTCAAAGGCTGGAGGTAGTGGGCAGACACCCATTCGAGTGACCTCCGACGTAGTGCGAGCAGGCTACAACCTGCTGCATAACCGGTCGGCGGATGACAGTGCCTCGATCAGTAGCAACGACTGCCTGGGTGGGGCCATTTGCCAGACTTGGACCTCGCCCCAGGAAGAGTCCGAATGGGCAGTTCGCGTGTTGGGCGAGACCGAAGTCGCAACCTGCGACAGCTGCGAAACCCTGCGTGCGACCGCTGGCAGCGGACTGACGCCGCTGATTCAGGAGGCCTACAGCGAACGCCTCAAGGCCCTGCAAGGGCTGCTGTCGGGCTCACTGCCGCCTACCCCTGACAACCTGGCTAAAGCCTCGAGCCCGATGCTGCCGGTGACCCGTGGCGTGATTGAAGCCCTGCGCGATGACCCCGACCAGGATCTGCTGACACGACGCCTGGCCAGCGAGACGGCCCTATCCAGCGTACTCGACAAGGCACTGCTGCTACTGCGTACGCTACTGGCGGGCAGTTACGAACCGAACATCGCCTCCGCCGAGCCGGCCCAGACCGCCTTGACGAAAAACATCGACACACTGGAGCGCGAAATACGCCTGCTGCAGACCGAACTGCAGGTCCGGCAGATGTTGGCCACCAACACCGCCAGCCTGGTGCTCGATCGGCATGCCGGTGGTGCCGATGCTTCGCGTGCCGTCGAGCAAGGCGACCCCGAGCCCGGTCGACTCAATGACGCTGACGCCCGGCGTAAGTGAGCCATGAAACGCTCACCACTACTCACTTTGCTTTCGAGTCTGGGAATTGCTGCGGCGATGGTCCTGACCGCCGCACTGGTCGCCTGGATCGGCCGCACTGAGCTGGGTAGCCTCGAGTCCTGGCAGCCGGCATTCGAATCCGTACGGCCCTATCTGCGGTGGTGGCGTACCCTGCTCTACGGCGCCCTCTTTGCGCTGTGGGTGGATCTGCTTCGGCGCTACCGACATCGACCACAGGATCGACTGCGCGTGAGGCGCATCGGGGCATTAGGGCTCGTGCTTTTTACCTGCGTCGAACTCACCCGACTGTGAGGTCACCGTCATGCTCATGAGCACCAACAGCTACCTGGAGTTTTACCTCTCCCTGCTGGCCTGGATCATCAACAACGGCCTCTGGAGCGTCCTGTCCGACACTGGACTGTTCGCCGCCCCCTTTGGCGCAATCATTTTGCAAGAATGGTTGTCGGCCCGTCAGCAAGGCGCGGATGAAGGCAACAAGGGACTGCTCTCGGTGCCGCGGATCGAGAACCGGTTGTGGCTGGCCTACATCGTCGTGTTGTTCGGCTGCGCGCCGGTCTTTCCGTTGAGCCTCGTCTCAATGACGTTCGATGATGCGGCGAGTCAGCGTTGCGGCGTGAGTGTGGCCAAACCGACGGAAACGGCCTGGGGGACGACCTTCAATACTATCGGCGAACGCTCCGCCAACGTACCGATCTGGTGGTTTCTAGTGCATGCCTTGAGCAAAGGGGTAACCGCCGCAGCCACCGCCTCCATTCCCTGCGCACCGGATATTCGGCAGATGCGCATGGAGATCGACAGCTCGCGTATCAACAGCCAGGTACTGCTGCAGGAAGTCGCCGACTTCACCCGCGACTGTTATGGCTATTCCCGTTCTCGGTTGTTTACCAATCGCCCGCAACTGGACAAGGCACAAAGTCACGACGCGTCCTGGATCGGCTCAAGCTATCTTCTCGACACGCCCGGCTACTACGACACGGATCGTTCACGCACACCGCGAATCAGTTGGCCGTATGACGAAAGCCGCGATGTTTCCTTGCCGCGGCTGGAGAATGGCGCGGGCTACCCCACTTGCAAGCAGTGGTGGAGCGACAGCGGTGTTGGCTTGCGCGAGCGGTTGATCCAGCAGGTTGATCCCTCTCTGCTGACTCAGCTGAAAGGTTGGCTGACTGGCCGCTCGAGCAACGAGATCGAGGATGCCACCCTGCGCGAACTGGTCAGTCCGCGCCAGCAATCGATGTCTATGTCGCCCGGACAGGTGTACCAGGACTATGGTTCCAGCGCTCGTGGCGGCTCGATCAATCAGGGGCTTAATAACCTGGCCACCAATACCGGCTTGGCCCTCGGCTCCTTCAGCAACTTCCCGGCGATGAATGCGCTACGCGCCGCCCTGCCGATGGTGCAGGCTTTCCTGATCATGGGCATCATCATCAGCTTGCCGCTGATCTTGCTGGTCAGTACCTATCAGTTGAAGACCGTCATGACCGTGACGTTCGCGCTGTTCACCTTACACATGCTGACCTTCTGGTGGGAACTAGCGCGTTGGGTCGACTCCAGCATGCTCGATACCCTGTACAACCAGGTTTCGGCTTCCAATCAGGTGCTGTTGTCGCTGCCCACATCCGGGTTTATGGATGGGACTGTCACCGCGCAGGTGATCGAGTACGTGATGGGGGCGATGTTCATCGTGCTGCCGTTGGTTTTTCTAGCCACCATGAGTTGGGCCGGATATAGCGTAGGTTCAGGCGTAGAAGGAATGCTCAGCAGGGGAACCCACGCAGCACAGACAGCGAGCTCTAACGGAACCTCTCAGTTGATGAACGGTGCAAGAATTGTTTCGGGTAAATCGAGCTCAAAATAACCAAGAGACTACTTCAGAGAACCCCATTTATCGTACCGCTCAGGCCAAGACGTTCTATGCATTGGATTATCGATATCGTCAATACCTGGAGTGTCTGAATCTTGAATTGGGATAGCTGCTAATACGACGATTGTGCACATCAGCACAAACAACCAGAAGCTAACAAAAATAAATGCTCCGAGCAGAGCCAACTTGGCAGCCAGAAAACTCCCGCGAACAAGAATTTTACCTGCGGGCATACCTACTGTCTCCGCACGCTCAACCACGCGGGATTCAAACGTTTTCAACCTGCGGTAACCACGCTTCACCGACATACCACAGACGTACGCCCAGCGGTGGGCACGTGAACGCTGAACAGGTTGCTGAATCGGCATGGTCTCGCCCTCTTCTGAGCGTTTTCATGGTTGAGACAAGAGCAATAGCGTACTACTGAAATCGGCCCGTGCCTGACCGTTTATCAGTTTGCCCCAGCCGAAAAATCTTCACTGGAAGACAGAAGACAAGCTCCGTGAAACAGCGTCTCTACAGTCATTGACCCATACAAATCGTCCAGTTAAATACAAGGTACGGATCGCTGTTATCGACAGCACTTTCCCAGGTAGTCAGAGCCTTCAAGGCTACGTCACTTCGATGATGGCTCTCCCCAAGTGCGATTAGCGTTCGGTAGCTCGCACGGTGACCGTTTCTACGGTGATGAACGCCTACTGCTCTCCTGAGCGCCTTTCGAGCTCTGCTCGTCAGGAAACCCCTCTTGATTTTCTTCAACCCACTGCGGGGAAATCTTTTCCCGCACGGGACAGGTTTCTTCGCGTTTTCAACGGAGACATACCATGCCCGACTCACTTACGCCGGAAACACTGAACACCCTTCGGTTGCCCATCGTGTTCACACCTGACGCGTGGCAACGCGCAGTACAGCTCGAGCGTTCCGATCACGCTGGGAAGCTGCAGGTCGATCGGTTGAGCCATGTATTGCGCGCAGCCTTCGAAGCCCACCTGGCCTATCCACAAAAGCCCTATGTGCTGTTCGAGGTAGTCCACATTGAACCAACCGATCACTTCGACCACGACCCGTTGCTGCAATTGAGTCTCAGCCTACTCCAAGAACCGGGTCAGCCTGGCGCCTTACTGATAGCGCTTGCAGGAGAACACCAGCGCTAAGCGCAATTGGCGGCGCCCACCTCCACATTCGGATGGCATGCAGGCCTGCATCAATCCAGCCCATCACCCACCGGGGAACCCTCCCCCGGCGGGCAAGGCGTTCCTCCATTTTTTTCTCGAGGAAATTGCCATGCGCGATATCTACCAAGACGTAACTGACAAGATCGTTACCGCGTTAGACCAAGGCGTTGCTCCCTGGATCAAACCCTGGTCCTCAAGTGGCTCCGCTTACATCGGCCATCAACCCTACCCCATCAATGCCATCACGCGACGTCCGTATTCGGGCATCAATTTACCGCTGCTCTGGGCCGAGGCCAGGTTGCAGGGGTTCACTCAAGATCGTTGGCTGACCTTCAACCAAGCTAAAAAGGCCGGTGGGCACATCCGTAAGGGTGAGCACAGCACTCTGGCTGTGCTCTACAAGCCGATGGAGCGCGAGGAACAGACTGAGTCAGGCCAACCCGTACTCGATGAAAACGGTCAGCCCAAGGTCGCTCACTTTGGCATTCTCAGGACGCATTTTTTGTTCAACATCGAGCAAACGGAAGGGCTCGAAACGTTCAACGAAACCTTGCTCGAAGCGGGCCCGACCGCCCCCTTCCTAGCCAACAGTGCTGCAGAAAATCTGCTCTTAAGTACTGGCGCAAACATCGTTCATCGATCTGCCGACGAAGCCTTTTACCACCCGATCAGGGATCTCATCCAACTGCCGACAAAAGCGCAATTCCACGATGAAGGTGGGTACTACGCCACCGCACTTCACGAGCTGACGCACTGGACCGGGCATCACGCTCGGTTGCAGCGCGAAGGCGTGACGTCATCCTGTCCGTTCGGCTCGCCAGGCTACGCGTTTGAGGAGTTGATCGCCGAGATGGGCGCTGCGTTTTTATGTGCTTACGCCGGCATTCAGGGAGAGCTGAGGCACGAGGGCTATATCGATTCCTGGCTCAGCCTGCTCAAGGCTGACAAGCGCGCGATCTTTCGTGCCAGTGGCCAGGCCCGAAGCGCCTCGGAGTATGTACTCAACCTGGAGCAGCAACTGAAGCAAGCGGTCTTGGATGACTCGCTGTGCATGAACGATGGAGCTTGATCGTTACCTCACCGCTGCAAACGCTTCACAGGGCCCAACGCGAGTTGAGCCCTTTTTTCTGTTTCCAGAAAACAGACGACATTACGCTGCGGGCCCCTCACGCAAAGAACAACAGAGGGGCGCACACGCGCAGCATGTCATTCCGTATCCAGGTTCTGCGCCAGAAAATCCACCAGCTCGAGCGGACTCCGGCTGTCGATCACCTTGTAGATCAGATCGCGTTTACTGCGTGGTAACTTCTTGACCACGCTCTTCGCCGAGGCCCTCACGGCTTCGTCGGTCCCATGGATACGTGCCGCGAGCAGCAGCACGAGCGTGGCATCAGTGAGGTTCATGACAAGACCCAAATAATATGCACCGCAGTGTACCGACTCTTGTCTTTGTCGTACTAGCCCCAACAAAACGATGCCTAGCCGTATCAATATTCCGATTGCCGCACAAAAGGACAGGCGCCAAAAGGATGGGTAAGGGTTGGAAGGGAATGGAGATTCAAGGGTAAGAGCCCTATCCGAAAAGGCTAAAAGGCCACTGACCCAGCCACCTCCCGGAGGTCACGATGCTCAGTCTGTTTCGCCACAAAAGGCAGAAGCTCCCTCCGCCACCGATCGTAAGCGTCGCGGAAGGCTACCTGCCTATAGAGTCGGCCCACAGCTTGTTAGCCGCGGAGCACCGCCGCCAGTTGCTCGATCGCATCTGGCAGTACACCGCCCTCTCCCACGCGCAGTTCAGCCAGCTCTATTTAAATCCGATCCATCGTTATGCCAAACAGGTCCAGCAACTCCCGGCCAGCGAAACACACCACCATGCGTATCTCGGCGGCATGCTCGACCATGGGCTGGAGCTGGTCGCTTGCAGTTTGAAACTGCGCCAATCCTATCTGCTTCCCACCGGCGCCGCGCCCGAAGACCAAGCCGCCCAGACCGATGCCTGGTCGGCTGGCATCGCCTATGGCGCCCTGCTGCATGACATCGGCAAGATCGCCGTGGACCTGCAGGTCGAGCGTCGGGATGGCCGTATTTGGCATCCTTGGCACGGTCCCCTGGATCAGCCCTACCGCTTTCGCTATGTCAAAGGTCGCGACTATCACCTGCACGGCGCCGCTGCAGGTTTGCTCTACACCCAGATTCTCGACCGTCCGATCTTCGATTGGCTTAGTGGATTTCCGTCGCTGTGGGCCTGCCTGCTGTATGTCCTGGCGGGTCAATACGAACGTGCCGGCGTGCTGGGCGAATTGGTCATTCAGGCCGACCGCGTCTCCACCGCGCAGAACATCGGTGGCAACCCGAGTAAGGCGCTGCAAGCGCCGATTCATTCGCTGCAACATCACTTGATCAGCGGACTGCGTCATCTGGCTCAGTACGAGCTGAAACTCAACCAGCCGGGTGCCGCGGGATGGCTCACTCAAGATGCACTCTGGCTGGTCAGTAAGACGGTCACCGACAAGCTGCGAGCCTATCTGCTGTCGCAAGCGATTGAGGGTATTCCCTCGTCCAACCTCGCGGTGTTCGACGAACTGCAGTCGCATGGGCTGGTCGAGTCCACGCCAGAAGGCAAAGCCATCTGGACTGCGCTTGTTGCGCAGGGGAACTGGCAGCAGAGCTTTACGTTTCTGCGTCTTCAACCGGCGTTGATCTGGGGGAACGAAGACCGTCCCGAAACTTTCAGCGGAACAGTGAGCATTGCAGTCCATGACCACCCGACTGACGCCCCGGCATCACCAGCAGCGTCAGAGACTGTCAGTACAGGATCGCGTCAAAGCCCATCGCAACCCGATCCCATGGCGATGGAGGATGCCGACTACCTCGACACGTTGTTGGATATGTTCGAGCTGAAAGAGTCTGAGGTCAGCAACGCAT
Organism: Pseudomonas fluorescens group sp.; assembly: GCF_020093335.1. Taxonomy (NCBI): domain Bacteria; kingdom Pseudomonadati; phylum Pseudomonadota; class Gammaproteobacteria; order Pseudomonadales; family Pseudomonadaceae; genus Pseudomonas; species Pseudomonas fluorescens group sp. Next base: position 118,222 of record NZ_JAIOKW010000008.1, read on the forward strand.
CGTCAGCTGGCACCCTCGAAATCTCAAATCCTTCATCGGACAACCCTGGTCAGGCATTCCTGAATTGGGTCAAGGAGGGCATCCTCAGCCATAAGCTGATCATCAATGACAGCAAGGCCAAAATCCACACGGTGTGTGGCAGCGTATTTCTAGTCACACCTGGCCTCTTCCAACGCTACGCGCAGGAGTTTCCCGGTATTTCTCAAGGCTCCTGCCAAGAGGCCGAAGAATGGCGTTGGGTGCAGAAGCAATTTGAGAAACTGAAGATTCACAGAAAACGTGACGATGGCTTGAACATATGGATCTGTAAGATCGAGGGTCCTCGGAAGAAAGCAAATCTCAAAGGTTATTTTCTCGATACTCCAGCGTTGTTATTCAACATTATGCCTTCCGACAATCCCTTTCTTAAAATCGAAAAAAAATAATTTCAATGGCCTCCCATGTTGAAGATCGGATCGCAGAGTTGGCTTTGGGCTTCACGCACGCTGCGTTATGGTTTTACTAGCTATCCTGAGGCGCTCCCCCTCTTTTCGTCGACAGCAATCCCGGATCGACCGCAGCCTTCGCGACAGGTAACAATCGGCCAAGAGCGACGTCTGGTTTGCCTCCTAACTGCAACTAGCCCACCAAGTTACGATGAATCTGATTATCAAAAATGCTGCGCAATGTGCAGTCTTGCTTCTAAGCCGAGTATCAGTGCACTTGCAAGCGCTCTGGCCCCAAAAAGCCATCGTGTGCCATTTGCGTCGGCTTTATCGATACAGGACGCCAATGATGGAAACAGCATCAAGCACTCTTCTCAGCCCAATATGTTCAGAGTCGATAGCAAGAACATCCGCTAAACCCAGCCCACCAATAGATTCAAATTGGCGAAGATGTTGCAGCGGTGCAGGGAGCTTGGCCCCTACCCGCTTAAATAGGCTGCTGCCATCGTCGAGGTGCAACGCAACATATTCGTCGAGATGCGCATCGAACTCGTCCATGGCAATGGCTGCACCACCCAGTGCGATTTGATCAGGGAGTGCGAGGGGTACAGCGCTATCCTCTTTGATACGGTACGCAGACTGGATTTTCTGAATCTGAGGAACCGCAGGAACCTGCACTGCTTCATTTTTGGAGCTGGGCACGAAGTCTAGGCTACCGAAGAACATTCCTACAATCGGATGCAGCAGCAACTGGTTTTCGTGTAGCAACTGAGTCGGCGGACTTTTGCGTGGATCAGGCGTTTCGGCGGCTAGAGCGACAAATTCTGAGTGCTGGGGCTTCAGCAACCGGCGAGCAAAAACATCTTTCCCCATGCGTGCAATGACAATTTGTCGATCCGTTGGGGCAGAGGCCTCTATCTCAACAATCGCCACGCTGCCCTGTGGCCCCGCGAACCCTAATGTGTTCGACCTGATGTAGAAGAACGCTTTGGACTGGAACCAGTCGGAGGTAATTTCCTCAAACTCAACTTCCTGAGAGTCGCCCACCGTGGCACCTCGCACAAACGCTTTCAGGGAGGCTCTGATGGAAACTCGAAACTCCGATACTTCAGCAGGACATAAAGCGGCCATAGTGGTGGAAGGTATGGCTAATGGCTCGCGGCGGTTGAAGGTTCGAAACTCCTCATGCGCACGTTCTACGCCCTTACGTAGTCGCTCAAGATGCTCCTTGATATCAGACACGTCCTTTGGGCGAATTCTTTCTTTATCTCTGTGATGGGATTTATTGAGCAGTCCTAGAGTTGGGGAACCCTCGTTCAGCGCGTGATCGTTGACGAAGCCCTTGATGATCGGGCTCTTGAACAACTCATTAGGTGGGTTCTTGATCAGGCCGCGCAATCGGCTTAGATGGTCGCCGAGCGTAGGCGCAAAGCTGACCGTCGCGGCTGCGGGGTACGCACGGTCATCAAACAGGTCCCCCATACGCCCCTCCAGAAATACACGACATTCTGCTAGATAGTCCTGCGCCGCCCTAGGATCGTCGGGGTGAGCCTTAAACTGTTCAAATGCCGTCTGAACTCTGGAAACGCTGGGTGTCAGGAAGATAGTGCCTCTGGTGGCCGTAGCAGGGTGTACATACTGATGGTTAAAGGGGACTGACTTGCCCTGCAGACGTCTGGCTACTGCGATGGCGAAGCGCGTGTCATGTGTGGTGATGATCAATTGCGCACGAGCTTTGTATATTTCATATAAAGCTTCAGCAAGCCTATCGCGGTTATCCCCATCAAGCAGTTCTTGGGGATCATCCAGCAGGAGCAACTGCAAGCCTCCGCGTTCGCTGAGCATGTACTGCCAGTAAGCAAGATAAAAGCCCAGGAGGCTTGCGCGTAGAGCTGACGCGTTCGACACGTGCTGCGCGGGTGCGGCGAGCCTGTTAGCACCGACTAGCAGTTGCAATTCACCGTTGCTGCTCATTCGGGTGTCGACAAGCTCCAAGCTGGTTGAGGGAAAGGAACTGGCATAAATCTTCTGGCGCCAAGCGGTAGCGCTGCTACGTAGCTTCCGTTGCAGCAACAGAACTTGCTGCTCTGCCAACTCACCTACGGTGACACACTCTTTCAGCGCCAAGCTTGCTTCGCCATAGGCTTTCAGTCGTTGTTCAAAACTCCGACGTTTCTTGAGCTCAGCCACCAGCCGCTTTTGCTTTACGGCGGCCTCGTCGACAGGGGCTATCGCTGCGACCACAGCTTGCAAATTTTGCAGTAGTCCCATGAGTGAACTTGGTACTGTCTCGCGCTCGGCAGTCGCCTCTTGGCCAACGACCTCCGACATGAAGCTGTTCGTCGCCAACGTGGCATGTTTGCGCCATGCGGGATAGGCCAACGCGCGCTCAACCCGATAGATAAGTTGATTGAGCGTTTTGAGTTCAGCGCGCCCCCCTCCCAGTTCCGGCGAAGCAGTAAAATTAAATTTAGGAAACGACGCTAAGCTATGATCGCAGGCTTCGGCAACGCTCTGTTTAAGCGGCGCTAGACTTTCGATAAAGGCTGTATCAAGAAACAGCTCGTCCACAATCGCTTGACGTAGTAGTGAAGCCGGGCTTTCTGAAAGGTCGCGCCTTACCTCTGCTGCGATAGCAACCGGGAGTCGCGTCGTGATTTGACCGATGACGTGATTCGCCCAAGCAGTAAAGGTTTGCCCTGCATAGTCCCCCTCCTTGGCCGCTCCATTTATGTGGTCTTTAATCTTTAGCCCTGTGAGCTCATCCACGACGTCGATTAAGCTGTGGCCACAGATCGCACAACTGTTCTCGTCGTGCAGTCCGGGGTGTTCCCGTATCCAAGTTGCAACCCGCGCGTAGAGCCGCACACGCGCTGCCTTGTTTGGCTCGGCAGCAATCTCAACAAGTTCCTCTGCTTCTTTGCGCACTGCAGCGATGAAATCCCTAACGGGCGCCGCTTCATCATCCGAGAGCTTGGTCAATCCACCCAGCCGCGCAATTGAGGGAAGCGTGCCCAGTTTGCCAACCGCACTCAGTGCCGGTGCGATGCTTTTCATCAAGTCGCTCCGTTGTCTCTCATCCTGAGCATCGAATGTGCCGCCTAATACCTGTTTCGCGTGATCAAGGCCGGACGTCTTGAGCATTTCAAGCTCAGAGGCAAGGTGATCGAGCTTGGTCGCAAGGCTCGCATCGTCTGAAGGTAGTGGAACGGCTTCTTCGTCAATGGCTAACGTGTGTTGATGGATCAAATCTATTAGGTCGCTACGGGTGACGATGTAGGCCTCATCAGAACCCTCTAGTTCGCTGCGTTTAATTTTTGTCAGGTCGCCATCAATTTTCTTTTTGGCTTTATTAGCGTGGTTAGCCAATTGGACCAGAGGCGCCATACCCGTGAGCTCTGATACCGCCTTGCCCAATGCGGAGGTAGAGCCAACCTGCACATAGGGAAGGATACCGGGAATCGTCGTACCAACCCGCGTGCTGATTGGGTCGAGGCCCATTTCGTCCAGACCAGAGACTTCTTCCTTCAAGGTATTTCGCGCGACGCGCCTGAGGCTCCTACGAACTCGGTAACGCTGCTTATCTTGGTCTTCAAACACCAACTCCACCCAGGTATCGACCGGAATCGCCTGCGCGGTTAGCGACTCAAGCGTCGGGTCAGGCAGCGGTACTACTGGTGGAGCTGCATGTGTGGCGACTTCATCAACTTCAAAATCAAAATCCTTGCTGCCGGACTCTGGTGGTCGCTGTGGTCGTAATACCTCCCCAGTCAACGCCCAGATGATGGAGTTGATCAGGGATGTCTTGCCGCAGCCGTTGTAGCCTTCGAAGAGCGTCACACCACTTTCGATGTCAAAGGCGAAGTCGTTTGGTTTGGCTTGGGTGGTTCCAGCATGATGGAGACCGGCGAACTGGTGCGCTTGGATCGAGGCGAGCGAAAATATGCGTGGAGAGTCTGGTCGGCTGACATGTACAGCCGTGTGCTGGGAAGCCGGCAAAGCAAGAGCGGCGTCGACTATGGCCTCCACGTCAGTGGTTTGAACGTTGGCCGCCCATCGTGTTTTATTTTTGGTGTACCAAAAAAGCACGCCACGCGCCGTGCTGGATTTAAGCTGGAAGGTACTTCCATCATCGCCCACACCGACAGATAAACCTGCTATTAGGTCTGCGCAAAGGCTATCCAAGGTATGTAGGTGAAGTGGGCGAGTCGCCGTCGTCATGTCCTATTCCCGTTTTTTTGTGCGGTGAGAATAGACCTGATAGTAGCTATACGCCACGTCCTACCCATCCGTGCAGTTGCAGCCGTCTCTCGCGACAGGGTCCTACTAGAGTAGCGCGGTCTATAGCACTCACACCTCAAAATATCGGTTAGGAAGTTCGTCTGTCATAGAAGAAGGCGAACTTACAGCGCCAATGGCTGCTTCTGCCCGACTTCTGCCGATCAAGGTCACCCAATGCTGATCAAATCCGATGCAAACGCCTGGGTCAGTTCGAGGAAATTGACTGAGTGGCAATGCAATCAGGTGGTCAAGTGGAGTGCAGTTACGCGCCTGCGCTCAGCCGGTGTGTCGTTACAGCCAATGAGCTAATCGGAGATTGCCGACAACGCACTGTTTGAGAAGCGGGCATCCCAACAATCAGGCTTGATCCAAGGTATCCTGCCCAATATTGCGGGCAGCTTGAGGGGAGCATCCGCCCTGACCGGAGAGAAAAATGTACCTCCCAGAGATAGAGCTGTGGCTAGATCAATTCAACAAAGACCCTGCCGACCGCCCGCTGGCAGAACTATTGCTCTCTAAAGTCAATTACATGAATCACACCGACGTAAGAGTGGCCTTGAGGAAAAGGATCACCCGTGTGTGCAAAAACAGCCCCTCCTCCGCTATTTACGTCGAGCGAGAGCTTCAGCGCACAAGACATAAAAAGGGTCTACCGCCTCCCATGTACAGGGAGGAGAAAGTACCGAGCCAGAAACCCAGGAGGCGAGTTGCCCTGAGAGCCGTAGGCGCGGCAAAACCTGCAGTACAGTCATTGAAGAACAAGCGCCAGGTGATTGGCAGCGAAGGGGTATTGGCACAGGCCCTTTCTTCCTTATGCGTCCAGCATGCTCGTAAACTTATGTTCCATCCGTCAGCGGATGAGATACGGGACAATGGTGTGAGAAAACTCATCATCGTGACCGATTTCATTGGCAGCGGTGACCGGATCAAAAGGATGCTGAGTTCTTTCTGGCGAGTCAGGAGCATCCGTAGCTGGAGGTCGTATGGGCTTGCTGAGCTAGTCGTAGTCGCCGTCAGCGGCTCGAAGCCCGGCATTGACGCGGTGAAGCGCCACCCCAGCAAGCCAACCGTCCTAACTTGTTACCCTTGCCCCACGATTTTCGATTCATTCGACCCGAGTGAAAGCGATCAGATACTGACGCTTTGCGCTGACTACGGAAGCTTCTCTGGAGATCCTCTCGGTTACGGGGAGGTAGGGGCGCTGATGGCCTTTGAACATTCCGCGCCGAACAATATGCCCGCGATCTTTACGGAACAAAACATTAGCAATGTCAGACCTTGGAGCCCTTTGTTTATCAATCGCTCTACAGAAGCGTTTTGGTTGAATCCACCGTACGATGAGAAATCAGTAGATCTGAAATTTGAGACACTGGGGTTGCCCACCATCCACCAGTCAATGACTTACAGACAGTTCAATAATGCACAACGCGCAGCTGTCTTGATTACTGCTGCGGTTTCTAAGGGCAGAAGAAGTCACATTGAGTTGATTGCCGTCACAGATTTCCCTGTGAAAGTTCTGTTCCAGTCAATGGAGATGGCTGAAGAGCTCGGCTTGATCAACCACAGAACACGCCTCACACAAAAAGGGCGTGCATTGCTCGACAGTTTGAGTCCACCCCGAAGCGAGACGCCCCTAGTCTATGGATCGAAAACCCACTACTATCCAACTCAGCTGAGAGCTCCGATTTAGCGGAATCTAGAATCCTCTGCAATTGGTAGAGGCTGTAGGAAGCAGGCTATGCTGTCCGATGGAAGAACATTCGCATTACAGGAGGTTGGGTACCTCGCATCTTCGCCGGCGAAGTCTTGCGGGCTTCGAGGCACCCATCCGCCAGAGCGGAATCTAAGGTAGATGAATCGCTGGAGCTCTCAGCACTACATTCGAATTGGCAACGATCAAGGCGTTGCTCCGGCCATCCTCAAAACGGCGGTCGAAACAGCTAAGCATTTGCATAAATGCAGCCCGAATCTCCCCCCGATTTTTACACTACGGCATTTGGCGCATTACACAGGTGTACCTTACGGTTTCCTGCGAATGGTAGTGGCGAGAAACAAGCAGGTAGAACCTTACCGGGTCTTCAAGCTGAAGAAGCAGGTGAGGAGTTTTGGCCGTGAACGGTTTCGCTTCGTGTGCGCCCCTCACCCCTACCTTCTGAAAGCTCAGCGGTGGATTAACAGGGAGATCCTGGCAAAGATCCCTGGCCACGAAGCAAGCTATGCCTACAGCCCAGGGAGTAGTGTCTACGACGCTGCCAGCATGCACGCTGGCTGTAGATGGCTTATCAAGCTGGACGCCACGAACTTTTTTGAGTCAATTCTAGAGCCAAAGATTTACGAGATATTTAGAACCATTGGGTACCAGCCTTTAGTGGCTTTCGAACTGGCTAGGGTATGCACGCGTACACGCCCTTCTGGCAATCCGGTGTACTTGAACCGGGCAGATCCAAATAAGAAAGGCTTGCCATACAACTCTGTGCAGATAGGCCATCTGCCGCAGGGCGCGGCCACAAGCCCCCACCTGTCTAACCTGGCAGCCCGTGACCTAGATGAGAGCCTGAAAAATTTCGCACTTCTCAACCAGCTCATATACACCAGGTATGCTGATGACCTTACGTTCTCTTCAATTGAAGAGTTTGTCAGAGAAGATGTTGTAAAAAAAATCCATAAGATCTATGGATTCATGCGTGCTAATGGCTTGTGGCCGAACAAAAGCAAAACGCAGATCGTACCGCCAGGTGCGCGGAAGATCGTTTTGGGACTCTTGGTCGACGGAGCCCAACCCAGGCTAACCAAGGAGTTCAAACAAGAAATTCGCACCCACCTCCATTTCCTCCAAAGATCCGATATAGGTGTCCGAAAACATCTGAAAGCCCGAGGCTTCGATTCCTTTTGGGGATTGCGAAACTTCCTGATCGGCAAACTCTCGTATGCAAAATCGGTTGAGCCGGAATGGGAATCTAAAATGAATAGGCTGTTCGTTAAAATCAACTGGGACACTTGAAGCGTTCAGTGACCGCTTTTAGCGACCGACAGAAATATTCTGGCACAGCCACTCATGACGGGCTGCAACGGGTCCTTTACCAACCTTCAGCATAGGCAGCAATCGGCCAACAACTGCCGCGGATGGAGGTGACGCTCTCGTTGAAGGGCGTCGGTCAGTCATTTAATATCTCCCGTAAGTCTTCCGGCTGTAAGCGTCCGCCGAAGTCACCTTGCATGACTCAGGCAGATACCCACTGATGCGGCAGCAGTTGGTCGATCTCACTCGCCCGCTGCGTCGGCAGCCGCGTCAGCACATCTTTGAGATAGGCATACGGATCGTGCCCATTCATACGTGCCGACTGGATCAAACTCATAATCGCCGCTGCCCGTTTGCCGCTGCGAAGCGATCCAGCAAACAACCAGTTCGAGCGTCCAAGTGCCCACGGCCTGATCTGGTTTTCGACTGGATTGTTGTCTATGGGCACCGCCCCATCGACCAGGTAGCGCGTCAGCGCTACCCAGCGTTTAAGGCTGTAATCCAAGGCTTTGGCCGTTGCTGATCCATTGGGCACAAGATCGCGCTGGGCCAACATCCAGTCGTGCAGTGCTTTGGCCAGCGGCGCTGCTTTTTCTTGCCGTATTCGACAGCGATCTTCGTCACTCATGTCTCGCACTTGCCGCTCAACTTCGTACAAACCGCCAATCGAGTGCAGCGCCTGTTCTGCCAACTGACTTTTATTCGCGACATGCAGATCGAAAAACTTGCGGCGGGCGTGAGCCATGCAGCCGATTTCGATCATGTCTTTCTCAAACCCAGCTTTGTAACCAGCAAAGTCGTCGCACACCAGCTTGCCATTCCACGCGCCGAGGAAGTTACGCGCATGCTCACCGGCGCGGCTCGGGCTGAAGTCATAAACCACTGCCTTAAGCGCCGAAAACGGCGTGGTGCAGTAAGCCCAGACATAAGCGCGGTGAGTTTTCTTCTCTCCGGGCGCAAGCATCTGCACCGGCGTCTCATCGGCGTGGACAACTTGCTGCGCCAGGACGGCTTCTCGCAAGGCATCAACTAATGGCTGAAGCTGTACACCTGTTTGTCCAACCCATTGAGCTAGTGTGGAGCGTGGGATCGCTAAACCAGCGCGCCCGAAGATTTTCTCCTGCCGATACAGCGGCAAGTGGTCAGCGAACTTCGCCACCAACACATGCGCGATCAGGCCCGCAGTTGGGATGCCCTTGTCGATCACTTGGGCCGGTACCGGTGCCTGGATCAGTGTTTCGCACTGACGGCAGGCCCACTTCCCACGCACATGCTGTTCAACGGTGAACACGCCCGGCGTGTAATCGAGCTTCTCGCTGACGTCCTCGCCGATGCGCTGGAGTTGGCAGCCGCAAGTGCACAGGGTGGTGTCGGGCTCGTGATAAATCACGGTACGCGGAAACTGCGCAGGCAAGGAAACACGCTTGGGCTGCTGGCGTGGTTCGGCCGGCGCAGCCGGCGGATTCAACGCCTTCAGCTCGGCTTCGATGGCCACGATGTCGGTGTCGAGCAGGTCGTCGAGCAGGCTGCCTTGGGCAGGGCTCAATTGCTCACTGCGCTTGGCAAACTTGTTACGTTTGAACCAGGCGATTTCGTGGGTGAGCTGCTCGATGATGGTTTGGTCGCGGTCGTTCTTCTTGCCCATCCGGTCGACCTGCTGCCCGAGAGAATCAATCTGGGACAGCAACTGCGCCGCGAGGGCGCGCAGTTGGTCAGGGGACATTTGGTCGAGATTGGGCGATGAAGTCATACTGCGAATTTTGCCAGAGCAAGCCGTTTGCGGCGATAGACCAATGGGCTAATGGCGGGCGTTAAAGCAGTGTGATTGCACCGCCAGCCCCAACGCGTTGCCAAGGCAGACCGAGCACCAAGGCCTGAAGTTGCTCGGTATCCAGCTCCATCTCGCAGCCATTGCGAATACCGGGCCAGTGAAACTTGCCTTGGTTCAACCGCCGTGCCGCCAGCCAAACACCAATTCCGTCATGAACCAGGACTTTCATTCGGTTAGCCCTGCGATTGGCAAACAGATAAGCACAGTGCGGCTTCGCCGCACCGAATACTGCGATCACTCTGGCCAGCGCAGTCTCGGTACCCGCGCGCATATCCATGGGCTCGGTGGCGAGCCAGATGGCGTTTATGCGGATCACTTGGCAAGCTCTCGAATAAATCGAGCGCACCTGGGCAATTGCATGAACTTGACCAGCCATTTGCATTCGACTTGACCAGTCGTTTGCATCCGACTTGACCAGTGCGCATGATGCCAGTGTGAATCCTGCCCGGGTGGCAATGACGGCTGCCGGGCTTCTGTCCTATCAAATAATCAGCACGCGCTTAGGAGAGGAACATGAAAGGTTTTCTGGTCACTTTCTTTACTCAACAGAATCGTCGCTATCAGGGAAAGATGCTCGGCGACTGGATCGTTGATTTGGCGAAAGAAATGGGACTGCGGGGTGCGACTCTGTCCACAGGTATCGAAGGCTTTGGGCATACCGGCCGGCTGCATTCCTCGCATTTTTTTGAACTAGCGGATCAGCCTACCGAAATTCGTATGGCCATTACCGAGGACGAATCTGTGCAGTTATTCAAGCGATTGGAGCTTGAAGATATCTCGTTATTTTACATAAAAACCCCAGTTGAGATGGGCTTCGCCGGAACAGAAGTCACCTAGTCTGGCCTGCTTTCATAAGCGGTGACTCGAAGACGCCTACGCTTGCCTCGTGCTCCGAAACACGATTTTACATTTTGGACAGAGCTCGCTAAGATCGGCTCATTGGAGATGGCATTCCTCCATTAACCAACCGCTGTGCCCGTAGCAGCTGATGATGCCTACAGAAACCTGATCAACCAGGTCTGTAGGCGTTCGCGCCCAGAATCCCCTTTTTGGTCAGGCCCACTTACATTTTTGTGGCTGGCCAAATGTCTAAATTTCGACGACCTGAACAACTCGACTTACTGCCCTATATTGCGAAATGGCTTGCGCTTGCTGGTCTTGTAGCTCTTTTGGCAGGCTCTGCCTCTGCGTTATTCCTCCTTTCTTTGGATCATGCCACCCAGTGGCGAGAAGCCCATCCCTGGGTGCTCTGGCTCCTGCCAGTTGCTGGCTTTGCCGTGGGACTTGCGTATCACCTGATAGGCAAACCAGTTGATGCCGGAAACAACCTGATCATCGATGAGATCCACGATCCTAAAAAGACTATTCCCTTGCGCATGGTGCCGATGGTGCTAATCGGAACCGTGGTTTCCCACCTCTTCGGTGCATCTGTGGGACGTGAGGGAACGGCGGTGCAGATGGGCGGCGCTCTTGCGGATCAATTGACGCATGTCTTTCGGCTACGCCGCGAAGATCGCCGGGTGATTCTCATGGCCGGTATCAGTGCTGGCTTTGCGTCCGTCTTCGGCACCCCTCTTGCCGGGGCTTTGTTCGGACTTGAAGTGTTGGCCATCGGACGCATGCGTTACGACGCGCTTTTCCCTTGCGTGGTTGCGGCAATCGTTGCTGACCAGGTGGGGAAAGCCTGGGGAGTGGTTCATACGCATTACGTCATTGGCGAAGTGGTTCCCGTGCAGCTCTGGAGCGTCATGGCTGTGGTCGCCGCTGGGATTATCTTCGGCCTCACTGGCCTGCTATTCGCGACGACCACCCATAAGCTAGGGGCTTTCGTTAAACGACTTATCTCCTATTCGCCATTACGACCATTCGCCGGCGGCCTTCTGATCGCAGTGGCAGTGTGGGCGCTTGGTAGCAACCATTACACCGATGTCGATAAGTACATCGGACTGGGGATTCCGAGCATCGTCCAATCCTTTCAAATGCCAATGGCTCCTTGGGACTGGCTTGGAAAGATGTTGTTCACCGTTGTCTCCCTGGGGACTGGATTCAAGGGCGGCGAAGTCACTCCGCTGTTTTACATTGGAGCCACCTTGGGGAACGCGCTAGCGCCCCTCTTACATCTTCCCTTCGGCATGCTGGCTGGTATCGGTTTTGTCGCTGTCTTCGCTGGTGCAGCTAATACGCCACTGGCAACCATTGTCATGGCCATGGAGCTCTTCGGGCCTGAAATTGCTCCGCTTGCAGCCATTGCCTGTATCGCAAGTTACCTCGTATCCGGGCATACCGGGATCTATCACGCCCAGCGCGTCGGTCACAGCAAGCATCACCGTCCTCTGCCGAAGGAAATCCGGCTCTCCGATATCAAGCAATTTCATGCTCAAAGTGAATCCGCCAGCGAGCGCAAAGTGACTTTTATTGGGGAAGAGAAATGACCGAACATCGCCAAGATCGCCTGACAGCTTTGCAGCTCTATTTCCCTGGCGCTAGTCGGGCTCGAGTTACAAATTTCTGGCATCACCTGAGTGCGCCCGCACTTGCCCAACACCTTCTTAAAGTCGCGCAGAAAGCCAAGATTGATCAGGTCATGCTCAAACCGATTTCTGCGGGCTATTTGACGGGCCATCGCATTTCCCATCATCACCCGGAGCTTGGTGATATGCGTCATCCGCAGTGTCTGGAATTGCTGGATACAGAGGTCAAGCTGCGCACCTTCCTGCGCGACCACGCTGACGAGTTGCGCAAGGTGCGAGCAGTTCTTCTCTTATGCGAGTTACCGCTCAGTGAAGCCTTGTAATTCAGTTCGAAGAAACAGTTCGCAAATGAAGAGGCATAGCCGACTAACCGTTGGTCGCTCTCGCCACATTAGAGGATGTTGCCATGAATGGCTTTCAACTGACGTTTTTCACTGAACAGAGTACCAACTACCAGCATCTTCCACTCGGGGAGTGGCTGGTTGAGTTCGCCAAACGAGAGGGCATGTTGGGAGCGACGCTGGTGAGCGGTACGGAAGGCCTGGATCATTTAGGACATTTGCATACCGCGCATTTCCTCAGCGGTGCTGATCATCCGGTCACAGTGACGATATCCACTGATGAGCCCGGGTGCGAGAAGTTGCTGGAAGCATTGGCCAAGGAGGCGTTTTCGCTGAGCTTTATCAAATTGCCCATCGAGTACGGTCGAGTGGGCCAGGCGAAAAGCTGAAAACCACGGTTTGTTGGACAACCAGTAAAAAGGATAAACGCCATGTACCGAATTTATAACCTGCGTCCACAGCCAGCCCCCGTCAACTGGGCTCGTGACAACAGGCCGCTCCTCGTAGGACTGGTTTTTTGGGCGCTTTTTTTGGCGGGCATTGCAGGCAGCCAAAAGGTATCGAGCGAGGGTTGGTACATCGTCACCTCGCTCGAAGGCGCCTTGGTCACGATGCGCATGCCCAGTGAGAAATCCTGCAAGGCAGACGTGACCATCACCTGCGTACCTGGCTACGAGCTGAGAGCACAGCAACGTTGAACGTTACGAGCGCGATGGTGGTGGGCAATCCAAAGATGAGATTGCGAAATGGAACTCACCGACGTCGGCTCATCAAAACCACTTTAGAGAAATGGGATACCACATGAGCGCAGTGATGCTGAGCATCGTATTCGGGCTTGTGATGGGCAGGCTTTTTACAGGATCCGTCTATGAATTCGTCGCGCTTTTCATCGTAAGCATTGGAGTGTCGTTGCTGACGTTTCATCTGCTAGATCAAAGGCGGGCCATGCTACAAGCCCAGACTGCGTACTGCTGTTCTGTGATGGTTGCGTCAAACCAAATGCTGGAGCTTTTCCAGATGGCAAAGGGAGGGCAATTCATGCCCTTGGTGGGAGAGATTCCTGAGCTAATTATTGGAGGCTTCTTGGTTCCCGCAATTGCGGTGTCGGCAGTGCAGCTGTTCAGAATACTCATGGAGAGCTGACTTCCGAAATCGAGGCCTCTCGACTTATTCACATGGTTAATGACGTTCCCGAATCGTCCCTTGGAGAAAATCAATGAAAACGCAAATCCAGGCTATTCATGCACGTGAAATTCTCGATTCACGCGGTAACCCTACCGTTGAAGTCGACGTCACCTTGGAGTGCGGAACACTGGGCCGGGCTTCAGTCCCGTCCGGTGCCTCTACAGGCGCTCACGAAGCTGTTGAGTTGCGTGACCATGATCCAAAGAGGTATTCCGGCAGAGGAGTGTTAAAGGCCGTTAGCAATGTGAATACCGAAATACTTGAGTCTCTGAGAGGCCAGGATGCAGTTGACCAGGAACAGATTGATCATCTGATGATTAAGCTGGATGGAACACCTGATAAGTCTAGGCTTGGAGGAAACGCCATCTTGGGCGTCAGCCTCGCCGTAGCCAGAGCGTCGGCTTCTGCGATGAAAGTGCCCTTGTTCCAATATCTGGGCGGCGAGCAAGCAGCAAGAATGCCCGTCCCAATGTTCAATATTCTCAATGGCGGTGTTCACGCAAACTGGCAAGGCCCTGACTTCCAAGAATTTATGATTGCACCTACAGGGGCTGGCAGTTTCAAGGAAGCCTTGCGTTGGGGCGCTGAGGTGTACCACGAGCTGAAAGCGGTGCTTAAGGACGCCGGCTACTCAACAGCGGTCGGAGATGAAGGCGGCTTTGCGCCGACGCTCAAGAAAAACTCAGATGCCATTGAGCTGATCATTAAGGCAATTGAAAGGGCCGGTTATACCCCTGGATCTCAGATCGAGATCGCTATCGACCCAGCATCCAGCGGTTTCTATGAGAACGGTCTTTACCATCTGCGCTCTGAAGGTCGTAAGGTCGATGCTCAAGAGCTGATTAGTCTCTATTCCTCCTGGGTCGACAAGTACCCGATTGCGGTACTGGAAGATGGCCTCGCGGAAGACGATTGGTCGGGCTGGAAGCAATTGAATGCTGCGCTGGGTAACCGGATCGAGTTGGTTGGAGATGACCTGTTTGTCACCAACGTCGAACGGATTCAACGAGGCATCAAAGAAAACGTCGCCAATGCTGTACTGATTAAACCCAATCAAATCGGAACCCTGACTGAGACCAAAGCCGCCATCGTAATGGCTTACGGGGCAAATTGGGGAGCTATGGTTTCTCATCGTAGCGGGGAGACTGTAGACAGCTTCATCGCAGATCTGACTGTTGCCATGGGTACTGGCCATCTCAAGACGGGCGCTCCATGTCGAGGGGAGCGGGTCGAGAAATACAATCAGTTTCTGAGAATAGAAGAGCATCTTGGCAGCCATGCGTTTTATGCAGGACATGATGCATTCGTGCGCTGACGGCCTATAGCCGGTAAACCTGTTGTACTGGTTACCGTAAAAAACGAACCACATATCGCTGTTGGCAAAAACGTCAGTGGCATTGGCCTTTCCTAGACGCTTGGAGATATGAGCATGAGCTACACGGATATTCCAGCTGGTAACGCGATCCCCGATGACTTCTTCACCGTTATCGAGATTCCTGCAAACCACTCGCCGATCAAGTACGAGGTGGACAAGCCGAGTGGACAAATTTTCGTAGACCGCTTCCTCAGCACGCCCATGTTCTATCCGGCCAACTACGGGTTCATTCCAAATACGTTGAGCGATGACGGAGACCCGTTGGACGTCTTGGTGATTTGCCCTTACCCGGTATCGCCTGGCGTTGTCATTCGTAGTCGCCCGGTTGGCGTGATGTACATGACGGACGAAGCTGGAGCGGATGCCAAGGTGATCGCGGTGCCTCATGAAAAACTAAGCTCTGTGTACAGCAACATAAAGGAATTCTCTGACCTCCCTGCATTACTCCTCGCACAGATCCAGCACTTCTTCGAAAGCTACAAGGCATTGGAGCCGGGTAAGTGGGTAAAGATGGGCCGTTGGGGGAGCGCAGATGAGGCCCGAGAAGAGATTCGCAAATCGGTAGCTACGTATAAACCAAAAAAGGGGGACCACTCGCCACATTAAAGGATGTGGCCACCTGTGTACCGAGCTACGCTCCAAGCACTGCAATAATGTCACTGATGGCGAAGTAACCCAAGGACTGCATTCCTGAACGGACTAGAGATTCCCGAGGCATTTAAAGGGTGTCAGTTCACTCAATGATAGCCTGCCTGATCGTTAACCTTTCCTCGGAACACGGAGTAGCTCCAAATGGTGTAGCCCAGAATGATCGGGATAATGAGCAGAGCACCTACAAGCATAAAACCTTGGCTTTGCGGGGGGGCTGCGGCATCCCAGATCGACGTCAACGGTGGGACGATGTTCGGCCACAGGCTGATGCCGAGGCCGCTGTAACCCAGAAAGATCAATACCAGGGTCAAGATAAAAGGCGCGTAGTGAGCACTGCTCGCCACGGCCCTGAACAACCCCCACATAGTCACCAACACTAGGACTGGCACCGGCAGGAACCAGAACAGGTTCGGTAGGCAGAACCAGCGTGCAGCGATATCGCCATGGGCGAGCGGCGTCCATAAGCTGACCACGGCGATCACAGCCAGCAGTGCCAACGTCAAAGGACGGGCCAGGTTATGCATGGCTTTTTGCAGCACGCCTTCAGTTTTCATGATCAGCCAGGTGCAGCCAAGCAAGGCATACGCAACTATCAGCGCAGCGCCGCAGAACAGACTGAACGGCGTCAGCCAGTCTAGGCCGCCCCCGGCGTACTGGCGATCGACCACCGGGAGGCCGTCGATGTAGGCGCCCAACGCCACGCCCTGGAAGAAGGTCGCCACCAGGGAGCCGCCGATAAAGGCCTTGTCCCAGATGTGGCGCTTCTCGTCAGTGGCCTTGAAACGGAACTCGAAGGCCACGCCGCGGAAAATCAGCCCGAACAGCATGAAAATCAGCGGCAGGTACAGGGCCGACAGGACCACCGAATAGGCCAGCGGGAAGGCGCCGAACAACGCCGCGCCGCCAAGCACGAGCCAGGTTTCGTTGCCGTCCCAGACAGGCGCGACCGTGTTCATCATTACGTCGCGATCGCCCGAGCCCTTCATGAAAGGAAAAAGAATGCCAATCCCTAGGTCAAAGCCGTCCATAATTACGTACATCATGATGCCGAAGATGATGATCACGGCCCAAATCAGCGGAAGATCAATGCCCATGAGTCAATGCCCCTTGTGATGGCTATCAGCATCGCCACCGTGGGCGGCAGATAGAGGACGGGCAGGTGTTCGCAGATGGCCAGGCCCACCGTGGCTAAGCGCGTCGCCTTCGTGATTTTGGGGTCCTTTACGTACCAGGCGCATCATGTAGCCCAAGCCGGTTCCGAAAAGCGCGAAATAAACCAGGACAAACAGCACTAAGGTAATGCTCATCTGCGCCACGCTATGGTTCGACGAAGCATCGGCAGTGCGCAGCAGTCCATACACTACCCAAGGCTGACGACCGATTTCAGTGGTAAACCAGCCGGCCAATAGGGCGATCAGCCCTGACGGCCCCATAAGCATCAGGAAGTATAAGAACGAGCGGCACCGGTAGAGCGTGCCGCGCTTTCGCAACCATAGACTCCACAGTCCAGTGAAAATCATCAGCATTCCCAAGCCAACCATGATACGGAACGACCAGAACACGATAGTCGAGTTGGGGCGATCCTCCGGCGCAAAGGATGCCAAGGCAGGAATCTGACGATCCAGGCTGTGGGTAAGGATCAAACTGCCCAAGTAGGGAATCTCGACGGAAAACCGGGTCTTCTCAGCCTTCATATCGGGCCAGCCAAACAGGATCAACGGCGTCGGCTCATTGCCCACGTTTTCCCAGTGGCCCTCTATTGCCGCAATTTTTGCCGGCTGATGCTCCAAAGTGTTCAACCCGTGAGCATCGCCCACCACGGCTTGTATCGGCGCCACAATCAACGCCATCCACATCGCCATTGATAACATTCGACGGACGGCCGGGTTATCGCGACCTCCCAACAGGTGCCAGGCTGCTGAAGCGCCGACAAAGAACGCCGTTGCCACGAAGGCAGCAATCGACATGTGCACCAGGCGGTAAGGAAAAGACGGATTGAAGATAATCTTCAGCCAGTCCATCGGAATCACTTGACCATGATCAATTTTGAAGCCCTGTGGGGTTTGCATCCAGCTATTAGAGGCGAGAATCCAGAACGAGGAAACCAAGGTGCCAACGGCCACCATCACGGTAGAAAAGAAATGTAGGCCACGGCCGACTCTACTCCAACCAAAAAGCATCACACCCAAGAATCCAGCTTCAAGAAAGAAAGCCGTCAGTACCTCGTAGGTCAGTAGGGTCCCCGTTATAGGGCCGGCGAAATACGAAAATCTGCTCCAATTGGTACCGAACTCATACGCCATGACCAATCCTGACACCACACCCATACCGAAGTTGACTGCGAAGATTTTGATCCAAAAGTGGTATAAGGTCCGATAGGTATTGTCATGCGTCCTCAACCAAAGACCTTCCAACACTGCTAGATAAGCAGCCAGCCCGACGGTAACTGCCGGGAACAGGATGTGGAATGAAACGGTGAAAGCGAACTGCATTCGCGCGAGGTCAAGAGCTTGAAGATCGAACATATCGTGGCCTCCTAATGGCAATTTCGTATCAATAGAGGAAGCGTCTTGTCAGTGTCGACTCACCAAGGCACCGCCCCCCTCGGGATTTCGCTTGAAGCGCGAGAAATTTTTCTGCTGATGCCGAACGTTGCGCAACTGACGCGCTGGGTGATTTCCCAGTCCACGGGCGACAAAACCTTGCCGTATTTCGATCCGTTGGATGGCGGCGTCTACGCCAAAATATTGATATTGCTAGAGTCACCCGCGCGAACGGTCAGTCGTGCACGGTATGTCTCACGAGACAATCCGGGGCCTGCACAACGCAACCTCAAAAGTTTCATGGAACAGGTTGGGTTGGAACGCCGAGAGACCGTTATCTGGAATCTATATCCTTGGCTGCCCGATCTTGAAAAGCCCAAGGCGTCGCTCCGCAGGGCGCAAATTGAGGAGGGAATTGAGAAGCTAATCACGCTGCTTCCGCATTTTCCTGATCTCGCGACTGTCGTATTTGCCGGACGTGTCGCTCAGCAGGCGATGCTGCGGGTTCGACACGCCTTTCCCGATATCTCATTGCTCGAGATGCCACACCCCAGCCCGCTTTCTGTTTGCACTCACCCGAGTGTTCGGCAACGCATCCTATCCACGCTGCGTGACGCCAAACAGTCGATTGAGTAGCCAAAGGTTCAGGGTTTGCTCATCTTGTTCAGCGAGGCGATGCAGGGCGAGATGAACAAGTTGCCGCGATACGCGCCTACCAAAGTTTTGGCCGCGACGATGATCCACATGATCGCAAGCAGCAATACCAGTACCACGCCCACAAAATTGAAGAACGCGAGGTGCAACATGGAGCCCAATTTAAGGGTAGTCACCGCATACACGCCTAGCGGAAAGGTGAAACCCCACCAGCCGAGGTTGAAAGGAATACCCTCCCTGAAGTAGCGACCGGTAATCAGCAGCGCCAAAACCATCCACCACAATCCAAGCCCCCAAAACAGCACACCACCGATCAAGCCAATGCCCTCGGCAACGCCTCCGATGCCGGCCATTCCATGAGCGGCGAAGATCGCCGGAGCGTCGCTGCCGAGTACCAGCATCCCCAACGCACCAGTACCAATGGGCCCTAATGAAAGCCAGCTCGATGCCGCCATGCTCTCATGAGGCAATTTATGCAATGCCATGCGCAGCAGCAGAATCACCAGAATACTCAAGGCAACGGGCACTGAGTATGCCCATAGCACGTAGCTGGTGATCAACAGGGTGAACTGTGCACTCGCATCAGCAAGGTGCGGCGCCAGTAGCCCACCACTGGCGGCGGCTACCTCGGCCGCAACCACAGGTAGCAGCCATACTGCTGTCATCTGGTCGATACTGTGCTGCTGGCGGGTAAACATCATGAACGGGATCAGAACCCCGCACGCCAACGCCATGGCGACATCGATCCACCACAGGACTTCAGCTAAAGCGACAACCCCATCCCCCCAGCGTGGCAAGCCATAAAGGAGAAATCCGTTGATGATTGTCGCCAGCCCCATGGGGATGGTTCCAAAAAACATCGACACGGTGGAGTGACCGAAGATCTGTTTGGCTTCATTAAAGAACAGGGCCCAGCGGCTTGCGTACAACACCGTAAAGAGGCAAAACAACGCGATATTGAAAAACCACAAGGCTTCACCTAACACTTTGGGCCACTGCGCGGCAAATGGCAGTTGGCCCAAAGCCAGAGCCAGAATCCCGGTGCCCATCGTGGCGGCGAACCAGTTAGGTGTGAACTGCCGGATCGCTTCTCGTGGATTGGACAATGCTGCCAGTGGATGGCTGCCGCCCATAATCGCTGCGAGTCGTGTATCACTCATTTTCGCGCTCCCGCTTCAGTGTTCATTCAATGTGACTTGCCTGAAGTATAGCTTGATGAGGTTAGCGGCTAAACGGATAGTATAGGTTTACGTTACCTGTTAAAGAGGTAGAAAATTGAAGTTAAGCCTACGTCAATTGCAAATCTTCTGCGCCATTGCGCAACAGGGCAGCACCACCAGCGCGGCCATCGCTGTGTCACTTTCGCAATCGGCCACCAGCGCCGCACTCAACGAGTTGGAAAGCGCCTTGGATACCCGGCTTTTCGATCGCGTAGGCAAACGCTTGGTGTTAAACAATAACGGCCAAGCATTACTGCCCCAGGCCAGAAGCATGCTTGAGAACGCGTTGCAGATAGAAAACAGCTTCCTTCCAGGGCATGCAGAGCTGAAGACTCGCTTGCGGGTAGGCTGTAGTACCACTATAGGCAACTATGTTTTGCCATTGATACTTGGCGAGTTACGCCAATCGGCTCCGCACCTGCGGGTCGATGTTGATATGGCCAACAGCATGGCTATCGCCCGGAAGGTCGCAGATTTCGAGATTGATATGGGACTGATTGAGGGACCGTGCCACTTGCCCGAACTGAGTGCCGAACCTTGGCTTGTAGATGAACTGCTCATTGTAGCGGGCCAACGTCACCCTTTAGCACTCAAGTCGCAGGTCACCCTTGATGACCTGCGTACTGCTGAGTGGCTTCTCCGCGAACCTGGCTCGGGCACTCGGGAGGAAGTCGAACAGTTGCTGTTGCGTCACCTGCACGACCTCGCTGAAACCCGCCAGATCGGCAGCTCAGAAGCCATCAAACACGTCCTTGCACAAGGCATCGGCATCAGTTGCCTGTCGAGCAGGGTCGTTCGGGATCTGCTGACTTCTCAAGACCTGATTGAACTGCCGCATGCGTTGCCTGGGCTGAGCCGGCGCTTTTTTCTGATCCGCCACCGGGAAAAATTCATCTCGTCCGGACTTGAACGGTTCTGGCAAAGTTGCACTCAGTTTGCGAGCCAAAGCTAACGAAATCTATTTGAAAAGTAGGTAACTACTACCACAACAACTTGTTTTCGGAATTTATCCCAAGCGCTTAAGGTCAACTCATTGTCTAGCAGCAATCAGCGAGCTGCATTTGCCAAGGCGCAATCTCACGCCTGGCTGCCCCTTGTGAGGAACCTCTGATGAATGTGATCAAGAAAACAGTGACTGCACTGGCGTTGGGTATCGCGCTCGCCGCATCAATGAGTGCGTCGGCAGCGGAAGATCGCTGGACCTTCGATGGTGATATTCATAACAACTCACTGGCTGTCAGCCCTGACGAATCGACAGCCGTAGTCTCCTACAGTCAGCGTCCTGACGTGGTGGTCTACGACTTGAAAACCGGCAAGGTTCGTCAGGTTCTCACCGGCTATATCACGCCACGCAACATTGTCTTTTCTCCAAACGGCGATGTGTTCTACCTTTCCGACAGCAGCTTAGGGGTCGTTCGTAAGATCGACACCAAAACATTAAAAGTCATCGCAGATCTTCCGTTAGGTGCAGGTGCTTTTGGTACCACGCTCAGCAAGGATGGGAGCCTGCTCTACGTCAACAACGAGGCCGCCAGCACCTTGTCGGTTATTGACCTTGATCACCAACGACCAGTAGCTGTGGTACCTGGCTTCTCCCAACCGCGCCAAGGCATCCGAGTAAGCCCTGACGGCAAAACCGTCTATGTCACCAACTTTCTTGGCGACAAAATCACCCTGGTCGACAGCAAGACCAATAAGATCGAAGGTGAGATCACTGGCTTCAACAAGTTGCGCGCCATCTCCATATCGGCCGACGGCAATACGCTGTACGCGGCTAACAGCGGCAGTAACAGCATCGCAGTTGTCGACACTCAAAAACGCGCTATCACAACCACCGTTATGGTGGGCAAAGACCCCTACGGTGCAGCCCTGACTCCAGACGGACTGCACGTCTACTCGGGTAACCTGGGTGACAACACCCTGTCAGTGATAGACACCAAAACGCTGAAAGTGACGACCACTGTGACCGGTTTGAAGGCACCCCGCCAGGCCATTGTCTTCACCAAAGACAAGTCGAAGGCTTATGTCCTCAACGAGGACCTGAGCATCTCCACCGTCGATCTCGCCAGCAACAAGGTGGTATCGACGCTCAAGGCTGACTGATCGAAACAACGCAGGCCTTCTCGAGGCCCTGCTGATACTCCACGACCTGGTGAATAATAATGAATGGAAGTGATGAGTTCTGGATGATGAATCGCCGTCGTTTACTCGGGTTGGCCACTAGCGCTGGTCTCGCTAGCCTGCTTCCGCGCCAAGCCCTTTCTGGAACGGACTTGGCGCAACTAGATAGGATCGAATCCGCAGAGTCCGAACGACGCCTTGTACGTTTTCCAGAGAAAACGGGACTGATTCTGATTACTGATCGTCCGCCGCAGTTGGAAACGCCGCTGCATTATTTTCGCCAGGACCTGACGCCTAACGAAGCCTATTTTGTTCGGTGGCATCTGTCGGGGTATCCAACTCAGGTCGATACGCGAACCTTTCGACTGCGTCTCGATGGCCAGGTTGCCAATCCTCAGTCTTTTTCTCTTGATGCCTTGGTCAACGAGTTCGAGCCCGTGACACTGGTGGCCATGAACCAATGTTCAGGCAATGCCAGAAGCTTGTTTGGTCCTAAACCTCCTGGTGGGCAATGGCAATTTGGCGCGATGGGAAATGCACAGTGGACAGGCGTTCGCCTCAAGGACCTCCTTGATCGTGCAGGTGTTAAAGCAGGAGCAGTCGAGGTGGCAATTTCTGGGCTGGATGAGTCGCCAATGCCAGGCTTGCCAAAGATCGTGAAGTCATTGAAGTTTGACCATGCCAATGATGGTGATGTGATGGTTGCATACGCAATGAATGGCGCACCACTGCCGATGCTCAATGGCTTTCCATTGCGCTTAGTGGTACCCGGTTGGTACGCGACTTACTGGATTAAATCATTGGCTCACATTGAGGTGCTAGATAAACCTTTAAGCAATATTTGGATGAACCAAGCCTACCGAATTCCTGATAATCCAGAGATCAACGAGGAGCCAGGAAACCTCTCCAAGAAAACGGTACCCATCAACCGCTTTGTCACTCACTCCGTATTCGTACGTCCAGAACCCGAAGAACTATTGCTTGTAAATCATCCATACATGCTAGAGGGCTTAGCCAATGATGGCGGCGATGGTATCGCTCGGGTTGAGGTTTCAGTTGACGGCGGGCGTACTTGGGCAGATGCGACGCTCGACCCCGAGATCGGCCGGTTCTCTTGGCGTCGGTGGCGCTTCGTATGGACCCCCCTTGACAAAGGCCGATACACGTTCAAGGTCCGCGCCACCAACCGCGCCGGGCAAGGTCAACTGACCACCCAGTGGAATCGGGGAGGCTATGCGCGCCGGGTTATCGAACAAACCACTGGAATGGTGGTGTGAGATGACGACATTTCTCCAGCCTAGAATGCTCTTTTTTGCCTTGATGTGTAGCCTACCTATTTGGATACCAAGCGCCTTTGCGGCCGAGGAACCGAAGGTCGATTTTGGTGCTCCCGTGCACTCAATCACTGTTCCCCACGACGAGCCCTACTTGCCGGACGGTCCGGGGCGCAGCGAATTTCTGGCACAATGCGTGATCTGCCATTCTCCTCGTTACGTTACCAACCAACCTGCATTTCCGCGTAAAACCTGGGCGGCTGAGGTCGCCAAAATGCGCGACGAATATGGAGCGCCCATCCCCGACGAAGCCGTACAACCAATCATCGATTATCTGATGTTCTTCAATGGCAAGGAGACACCATGAGTGATCCTGTTCGCGACACATCGGCCCATGGGATTTCCCGAACTGCATTGGCTATGTTGATTGGTGTATTGGCGCTCGGCACGTTGATATCTTGGAAGGTCATCGGCACCCACGGCGCCTCGGATATCACCCGACGAGGAGATGCTCTCCCGTCGCGAGTGGACTCAACAGATAAGGTCGAGTTGACCACTGCATTGGTCGGCGCAGGCGCAATTGTGGTCCAACAGCGTTGCGCAGGGTGTCATGACGCGACTCAACGTTCGGTAGGTCCTAGCTGGAATGCAGTCCTTGCACGATATAAATCTGTAATTGGGACGAAGCCGCTTAATCACGAAGCATTGGCTGTCATGGTCGCTGCCATTTCCCATCCCCAACCAGGATGGGATGGTTATTCTGCAGGGCCTACGGACATAACACTGACGCCGGAGGAGCGATCAGGAACGGCAGCATGGATTCTAAGCCGCTCCAAAACCGTTTCGTTGAAGGAGCTAAGCCATGAGTAGACTGATAGCTGGAACAGAGCATGCTCTAGACGCGAATCAACCCTCGGATATTTTGCCGCGCATTGATTACGATCTTATCAAAGCCCACGGTTATGCAGCAGTGATCACACTGTTTCTATCAGCTCTTGCGGGCCTGCTTGTTGCTCTGAAGCTGACAATGCCCGATCTGCTGAGTAGCCACGCAGCGCTGACCTGGGGTCGCCTGAGGTTCGATCACACACAAGGTATTTTTTTTGGTTGGCTTGCCAATGCTTTCTTTGCGTTCTGTTACCACATGGTCCCGCGCCTGGCTGATCGCCCGGTGTTCAGTCGCAGATTGGGCTGGGTCATTTTCTATATTTGGAATCTTGGTGTCCTTTTGCCCGGATGGTTACTTATTTCCCTCGGGCTCGATAGCCCATGGTTCGCAATACAGTCTTTAGAATGGGCGGAGTTCCCAATGATCGTGGACCTAGTGGTAGTACTCGGTCTGATTTTGGTATGTGCCCAATTCGCGGGGCCTTTCTTGCTTAAGCGGCAACGAGGAGGCTTGTATATTTCGGCTTGGTACCTGATCGGCGGAGCCGTATTTACGCTGCTTGCATATCCAGTAGGAAATTTCGCGCCTGCATTTATCCCCGGCGCGCAAGGTGCTGCATTCAGCGGGCTTTGGATTCACGACGCAGTGGGTTTGTTCGTTACGCCATTTGTACTTGCGATCTCTTACTACATTATTCCGGCCGCCACCAATCGACCTATCTATAGCCACTTTTTGTCAATGATCGGTTTCTGGTTTCTATTCTTTTTTTATCCGCTCAATGGCACTCACCATTACGTCTATTCGGCTATCCCCATGGACGCGCAGAAGGCGGCCATTATCGCCTCCGTGTATTTGGGCATGGACGTGATACTAGTTGTATTCAACCAACTGATGTCACTGCGAGGCCAAGCTTCGACAGTCGCAAGCGATGTCCCTCTGAGGTTTGTCTGGACGGGCACGGTGTTCTATTTAATCGTCAGTTTGCAGGGCGCGTTCCAGGCTCTGATGCCGGTCAACCGATTGACTCACTTTTCCGATTGGGTAATTGGCCATTCGCATCTCGCGATGCTGGGTTTTGCAACCTTCGTTGCCGCTGGCGGGATTGCCCATGCCTGGCAGCGTATACCAAACAACCGCTACAGCGCAGCGGCGATGAATTGGGCTTACTGGCTGATAACTATCGGCCTACTGGCCATGTTCACCACACTAACGGCCGGCGGTTTGGTACAGGCACAAATATGGGAAACCACCGCGCCGTGGATGGACTCTGTACGCGCATCTCTGGCGTACTGGTGGATCAGAGACCTAAGCGGATTGCCGATTCTGGCAGGCTTCATCGCGTTTTTCCTGGGCCTAACTACAGGAGCCCGAAACAACGGTGCTGCCGTAAGTACCTCTCCCGTCATTCACCCTACGTTAGCGGGAGTTTAAGGTATGCAAACGGTTACCAAGCATCGCCTGTTCAATAGCGCCTATCTGATCATATTTGTAGCCGGTATCGGCTTCTTTATCTTGTCGTTTATGCTGCTCGGGATATTGCCTGGGAAGCAACTGCAAAAGGAAATCGAGGCCCGTGCACCTGCCAACATGCAACAGTATTCCGCGAAAGAAGAACGAGGGCGCATTGTATATGCCCGCGAAGGGTGCGGTTATTGTCATACTCAACAAGTACGATTCGTAGCTCAGGACGTCAGTCGCTGGGGGGCGCCCACTGAAGCATGGGAAACGAAATACGACTACCCACAACTCTGGGGGACTCGCCGCATTGGTCCTGATTTAGCTCGGGAAACCGAGGTACGAAGTAATGATTGGCATCTGACCCACCTATTCAATCCTCGATATGTCGTTCGTGACTCTGTAATGCCTGGCTATCCCTGGTTGTTTAAAGGTGATGCCAACAAACCGACATCGGATGGAATTGACCTCGTTGCCTACTTACAGACGCTTGGTAGAGCTAGAAAAGTTTCGGGTTATGACGATCCGCTTCAGGCGCAGGTTGACGCTCAACAATCAACCCAGAAGAGCAGTAACGCGATGTCGCACGACAGCATGGCAGATGAAGAAATGTCGGCGTCACTCAATGTAAGCCAAGATGCAATCGCCGCGCGACCTCGCTTGGATGGGCCAGTGCCTGGCTTTGTGATACCTACTAACGCAAATGACCGCTCGATCGCATTACGTCTGGGACAAGCGGCTTTCGCGGAGAACTGCGCCGGGTGCCATGGTCCGAGTGGAACAGGTGATGGCTTAGCGGCGCCGACGTTGCTGCCACGTCCGGCTAACCTGCGCGATGCACAATTTACAACCCGGCATTTAGCCGATGTTTTGTGGAACGGCAGGCCCGGGACAGCAATGCCCGCTTGGAGAGACCTTGATAACTCAACGCTGGTGGCACTCACGCTTTATGTGCAAAGCCTGCATACAGCGGACGAGCGCGCCTTGCCGTCTAGCGACGTAGCGCTTGGGCAGTCTCTATTTTCCACCAATTGTGCTAGCTGCCACGGTGCCAGTGGCCAGGGCAATGGGCCTGCATCTCGCGGGCTCTCCCCACGCCCCGCGAACTTCTGGGAGAAGAAAGGCAACACGGCGTATCTGGAGAACGTCTTGCGTGAAGGCATACCAGGTACGGCAATGCCTCCCTGGAAAGCAGTGCTCTCGGACGAACAACGAACTGCTGTAGTTACCTATTTGCGTACGCTATACCAACCTACCGAGCAGGAGTGAATCATGTTTGCTTCAATGGTAATTGTGATGACCCTGATCGTTTCTGCATTCGTTGTAGCTTGGTGGGTCAGCCCTGAACTTCGGCTGTGGAGTGAGGCGCCCAAGCTCGTGATGCTTGAGCGTGAACGTCGTTTTGCTCAAATAAGAACGCCATTGGATCAACAGGGGGGGAAAGATCAGGGTTCCGGTAAAACATAATATTGGGAAGTTTTTTACGGAACTGGAATAGAACTGTCTGGCGTTCGTCTACTGTCTGGTCGCGTACTATTTCAAATAGCAGGCGAGCCTACAAAAATTCACAAAAACCAAAGGAATACGTATGTTCAAAAAAATGATCCTCACCGCTGCTGTTGCCGTCTGCTGCATATCTGGTTTTGCGTTCGCCGACGCGCCAGTCAAGGTTGCTGAAACAGACAAGGGAAAAGTACTCGTAGACGCGAAAGGAATGACTCTGTACACGTTCGGTAAGGACACCTCGGGCAAGTCGGTCTGCACTGGGCCATGCGCTGCAAACTGGCCACCTCTGGCAGTGTCGGCAAACGCCAAAGCGGATCATGATTATTCTGTCGTCACTCGAGACGATGGCACAAAACAATGGGCTTACAAAGGCATGCCACTTTACAGCTGGGTCAAAGATACCAAGCCAGGGGATACAACCGGCGACGGTGTCAACCAAGTCTGGCACGTTGCTAAACCGTAACCTCATTAATTAACAGGCTAGCATGCGCCCTGGCTTTGTCAGTGGCGCAAACTAGAAGTTTAACTACCTGATAGTTCCGCCAACGTGCGGCCGCTGCGCCTCACAAAGCATGATGGATCAGATCAACGTAAAATGGGGCCGAGGCACCGTACGCTCTTGAGATGTTCCCATAACGCCATACTGGGGTATGAAGCGCCAGATGCTAAGCCCCATTTGCACAACCCAGCTGGATCACCTCTGGACTGTTAAATTTAAATAGGGCTAGCACTGGGGCTGGGACTTACTAAAGGTTTCAACCCTCAGATCTGATTAAGGTAGGATGATTCAAAGAGCATAGCAAAAATCTTAATCCCGCCAATTATACATTATTGAAAAAACAGGTGATTGCGTTGCATTTGACCAACTGCTTGCATTCAATTTGACCAATTGCATTCGTATTGCCCACCTGGATAAACACCGGATCCTATTGCAACCGTTTGCGACTTTTGATCCTTCGCATTGATTCGCCTTTCAGTTCTATAACGTGGGACTTGTGAACGATACGGTCAAGAATTGCATCGGCAATCGTGGGGTCGGAGAACAGGTCATACCATTTTTCTTTAGGGTACTGACTTGTAATCAACAATGAGCCGTTCTGTGACTGCTCGTCGATAACGTCCAGGAGGAACGGGCCCAACTGGGCGTCAATGCCACCGATGCCCAAATCATCTATGACTAATAATTCTGCGCGGATCAAATGCCGACGTAGTTTAGGCGTGGTGTGGTCAGCGTAAGAAAGTGAGATTTCTTCAAAAAGCTTCGTGGCAGTGCGATACAGCGTCGCTCGCCCAAGGCGGCAGGCTTGGTTTCCGAGTGCGCAAGCGAGCCAGGTTTTGCCAGTGCCCGTAGCGCCCGTGATGATCACATTCTGACGTCGCGCTAACCACTCGCACTCACCAAGGGACATGACCGTATTGCGGTCTATGCCTCGAGACGCCTTGAATTCAATGCTGTCTATTGTGGCTTCATTCTCACGAAGCCTTGCGTTCTTTAGCAAACGTCCAACCTTTCTGCTCTCACGCTCGCTATTTTCGGCATCCATCATTAAACCAAGCCTTGTTTCGAATGGTTCTTTCAGCAGCGCCGGTGTTTCAAGCTGACGCTCGTAGGCTGCTGCCATCCCGTGCAGACCAAGAGACATAAGGTTTTGGGCAGTATCGAGGATTGACTTCATAGCGGCTCATCTCCCTGTGAGGCGTAGTATTCAGCACCACGTATGTTGGCGTGTTCGACCAAGGGGGCGGATCTTCGGTAGTTGGGGCGCAGGTCAGATTCGTTCCGAAGGATCGAACGCAGCCGCTCAGAACTTAGGATGTTCAAGCTATTCGCATAGCCGCACGCGGACTCAAGGCGTGACGGTGTGATTGCCCCTTTGCGAACGTCACGTTTCAGGCCAACAACGACCTTCAAACCGGTCGAGAAATCTTTCCGCAGGTTGAGGTTGTCCTTCACGAAACGGAGCGTTTCCGGCCCAATAGTCTCAGCCCAGACAATCAGAGCTTCCGGCTGGGAGTCCTGGAAATATCTGTGATTCGGGGCCAAGTGCTCTTTGAGAGTGCTAGTGCCCCGCTGACGATTGAGCTTGTGCGAGCCGATGAGACGGCGCTGATGAATGATTTCGAGCCAATCGTCTCGCACGCGCAAATCGACAAGAAGATTCGCGAAGTGGTAAGGAACCGAGTAGCTGTGCTCTTCAAATTGTACGTGGTAGTCGCTGCCTACCCTAACCTGATACACCCACTTGCTGTAGCTGTACTTATGTTCTGGGAGCGGCTTGAGGGCTGGATAGTCAAGCTCAAGGAAGCGGCTGGTTCGGCTCTTAGGGTACGTTCGAGTGATTCGACTGTTTAGCTCATCAACCCAGTAGCTGATTTTCTCGTTGAGCTCTTCTAAGGAAAAAAAGGTGCTCGCTCTCAGCCTTGCGAGAACGAATCTTTGTACCAGTTGAACAGCAATCTCACCTAGCGACTTGTCTTGCGGTTTACGCGGTCTGGCGGGGTAAATTTGAAATCCGTAGTGCTCAGAAAACTCGGCGTAGGCACGATTTAGGGTCACCACATCTCTCGTGTTTTTCGTCACTGCTGACTTCAAATTATCAGGCACAACGAACCGTGGAACCCCGTCGAAGAACTCCAGGGCCAGAATGTTGCATCTGAGCCAGTCTGGGATCGTTTGACTTCTCACGGCGGTGGCAAAAATGTATCCCGAGGCACCTAGCGTTGCCACGAACACCTGAGCTTGGCTGATTGCTCCAGTATCCGGGTTGGTCACAGGCATTGTCCTGCCACAAAAGTCCACGAAGCACTTGTCTCCGGGGAGGTGAGTCTGTCGCATGCTCAGCTTTTGCCTATTGACCCATTCACGATAAATCCGTGTGAACTGAGCATAAGACACGCCTTCTGGCTCGCTTGTACGAAACTCTTGCCATAGGAGTTCCAAGGTGATGTCAGGAAGTTTTAGCTGTTCATGGATGGCAGGCCATGACGGGTAAGCCTTCCTTTGAGATGAGACTTTTGGCTGGGTATGCAGACGCTCCGCCAGCGCTTTGTCGTCAAGGTGCTTCAGTTCTTCCCAGCTTTGTCCACACTGTGCCAACTGATCCCGAATGGTGCGAACAGTGTTATGGGACACTTTGGCTAATAGGCCAATAGCCCTATTCGACAGCTTGGGGTCGCTCGTAAGGCGTAGCACCTCGCGCTGCGTACTTATTGGCAGCCTCATATGTTCTCCTCGCGACAGGTGTGTGAACACCTCACAGGTCGCGCCGTGTGAAAATTGCAGACAAACGGAATGTGATCGACTTGACGCCGAACGCGAGGGAACACAGAATGACGGCGCGTAGGGCTGAAACCTAACACCATCAAAAAAGCCTAGGGCTCCACCCCTGGGCTTTTTTGTGCTCCAAATCCACCGGCTAGCTCCTATCCTGATCTCATTGTGATACTCCTCATATGCTTAGTTCATACGGCCTGCTGCCGTGCGCAGCGCTGCGTAGCAATCCACCAAGCGACCTCTTTGGACAGAGCAAAGAACCCCCGACGATTAGGCACTTCAAATAGCGGCACCTCAATTGTCCCTCGCTGTTTAGCTTTACGAAACGCGTCGTACGATGTGTAACCCAACTCTCTCCACAGCGCGCTGCCACCCACCATCAGGCCATATCGCTGTTTGAGGTCGAGCTCTAATTCGAATGACAGAAATTGGATTTCAAGGGGCTCGCGCATCGCACTTAATGTCCGGTTTGGTCACAGTTGATAGTAATAAACCGCCCCCTTGCGCTCCAGCCGTAAGACTTCTACATTTTTTACGGTACAAAGATCGTTCGGGGATTTTTAAGTGTCTGATTTTAAGAGAATTGCAAACATTTATTCGGAGTTCGCAGGCAGCTTGCGCGAACAAATTCCGGAAAATAGCCGCCCCCGAAGCAACACAGTGGAAATGCTCGCAGTGGGCTACTGGTTCGAAGGACTGAGGCAGCGGACAGGCCTCAAAACTGCCTATGCCCTTGAGCTGTATTTCGAAAAAGAGTCATTTCGAAGAAATACGAATGGCACGATCCGGCATTACCGAAGCAAGTGGTCTAGGTACGAACAGAAAATGATCTCCCCCAAGGCCAAGACCTTGAGTAGGGTGGAACTGCTAGCACCTGGATCGTCCCGCGACCTGAATCATCCCATATGGACTTTGATGAAGCTGATCTCCCGGCAACAGAAAATCAGCTTCGACAGCTACTTCCGTGCGTTAAATACCGATGTCCAACTGGTGCTTTATCGCAGCACCAGCAACATGATTTGGGACAGTGTTCAGCGCGAACCAATCACTCAAGTTCTACTCGAAAAACTCGAACGCAGGGCAAGCTTGGATGCCCTCGCTGCGTTGATCGCGATAGTGGTCGAAGCAGATCTCCTAGGTCGAAAAACCGTTGCTATCAAGGCAGCAGGCACCTTGCACAAAGTACTTCTGATGCTGGCAATGGAGCTTCAAGCGCGCGGTGTTGCCGTTGGCCTAATCGATTGGCTCGTGTTCAACGTCCTACCCCTTGGAGTGCCTGCCCATCTGCATATCTGGATGAGCAGCGCTGACTACATCCACGCGTCGGCGCATTTGAACACCATGGTTTACCAGCATCCGGAAAGGCGCGGAAAAGCCCTACCTTGGAAGCTTCGTAATAAGCTGATGTGCAAGCTGCTTGCCGGGGACATGGGAATTGACGTTTTGCACGCAATGCGCCCTCAGTTCGAGTTGCGGACGGACATAGGGGAAATTGCGGCCGAGCTGGTCGAGGAGTTTAAGAAGACGTCGGCACTGAGAACTTGGGGATGGATGTGCATCATCGATGGCGCGCCACAGACAGTGCCACCAGTACCGCTGCTTTAGCCTTTCAAATGACTCGCTAGGCGAGTGGTCAAGTCCAATGCAAATGCCTGGTCACTTCCGATGCAAACGACTGGTCAAGTCGAATGCAAATGGCTGGTCAAATGGGTTGCAATTTCCCAGCACCCATCAGGATCGGAAACTGGCCACTTCACTGCGATGGCTTGTTCGCCAACGGGTATCTCGATGATCGCCGATGCCTCCGACGGCCGCTTAGGCGGAGCCTTCAACGGGACAAACGCAGGCAACGCGGCAACTGAGGTATGCCGGTAAAGCGGCAGCCATTTACGAATGACGTTGGCGTTGATGCCGTGAGCGATGGCAACGCTTGAAACGGTGGCCCCGGGCTGAAGGCATTCCTGAACGACCTGGGCTTTGAACGGTTTGGGATAAGAGCTTCGTTGGCGCATGGAAATCCTGGCGATTAAGGGTGATCGCGTCCGCTTAAAAATACGCGGACACCATCGCCCTTAATGCTGGAGTTTTGAAGGTGACATGGCCGGACGCTTACTTCCGGCTTACACACCACCTTCAACAAAGCGCCAAGGTTAGGGAAGCCCAAAGAAAATCCGGGCTCTGACCAGTTCCCTTCGAGAAGTTGACAAACCTAAAAACTCGATCCATCTGGAAACTAGTCATCGCGAGTCAGAAATCTCAATGCTCCTCGGATTTGGTTTGACCATGGATCGGGGATAAGTAATAGATCGCGTTTAATCTCTAAAATTCGCTGTCCCCCACCAGCTTGTTCTGCGATACGATGAAGTATCTTGTCGAGATCTCCTGCACGTGCGGCAGCCAGCGCTATGTCCGTAGCGCGCCAATTTGAATGCATGAATGCATCTACCAAGTGATGTCGGGCAGTTTTGCATTTGTCCCAATCTACGAAAAGAAAGAACTTCAGGAAATCAGGTGCGTTATTGTCCTTCATCAACAGCTTGTAAACTGGAGGAAATGCAGCGGCTATCAGAGGCGAAACAGGATCGTGTCTCGCTTGTAGTAGGAATGGCATTAACGCCGCAGAAGCATCGAGAAATCCGCGTTGGTAGCGGGTCCCAGAATCCCAAAGCAAGTTGGCCGCGTCCGATACTGCCGACTCCGGATAATCAATTCGCCCTCTCGCGATAATTGCCGTAGCAAGTTCGGGAATTGCCGACATTATGCGCTGGCGAACTTCACTCGACGAGCGATTGAAGGCTGATAAATGCGCAGCAAATACCTCAGCCGATGCCTTCCTGTTCAGCCCAACGAAGATAGCTCTGCGCCCGTCCAGGCAATCACCAGCAGTCTGAAGCAGCAATTCCAACGCAGCACTGTCAACCTCACCCGCTTCGCGCCCCAGAACGACCTCCACCGCGCGCGATGCCAGCCTTGCGACGTCATCACCACCTGCATAGGGCAGCAGACGCAGCGTCATATCGATCGTTAAAGACGCAGATAGAACATTGGCGCCCAAGACCCGTTTAACAGTATCGACGTTTCCACCAGGATCCTTCATCAGCAGGTCGAACACATCAGTTTCGTTGACACCTCCAACCATGGACTTTAGTTGACTTGAACTGGCTGACTGCAGCAATCGGCATACATAGTGAAGCCGTCTCTGATCCGTGATCAAACTATGAGTCATTACCCATTCGAGGTCTTCCCTGACTGGAGCTATAAGATGAGTAAGGAGCGCATCGGCTCCAGCGCTCTCTGGAAAACTAACGGTCAGGGTGCGTAACGGTGATAGCGCGCCTATTTCCTTTGCCCTTTCGGCCAGAGGCCGGTGCAGGCTCTCAGCAGCGAGACTGTTTGCCTCAAAGAGTAGGCTGGTCTCTGCCAACAGTTCCTCTTCATCAAGTTCAGCGATCAAGGGTCGTGCAGCCGGAGCATATAGCTCTTCGACTAAGTACTTCAAAATACGCCGCGTCGCTAAATCACGAGTTGATTTCGACGCGTCAGCGATGGCCGACGCAAGCGGTTCTGAGAGGCTCGGAAATTCTTTTAGGGCCACTTTAGAGAGCGGGGAGCTTAGCAATAGGAGTTGAAGTACATTCGCCGGCTGAAGCGCGGCAATCCCTTCAGCAACATCAGCGTCAAACCGCTGGGCTAGTCCATCTCCAATCGCACCAATGAGCAGCTTACGACCTCGACCATTAGCAAGCATTTCGACACTGCGAATAGCCTCACTCGGGGACTTCGTGGCTAAGTTCATCGCCGCATTGCGGATAGCCTTGGCCGATGAAAGTTTTAGCCGTACGCCATTCAGCTTTTCCGTAAGGGCTAATAAAAAGCGCCACGCGTCGGTGGATGGGAGCGATTCAGCGGCACGTATTGCCGCATGACCGAGTTCCGGCTCAAGCCGCTTAATTGCCTTAATATTGCGAGGAGATCGGCTATTGGCGATGTCCAACAGCCCCAATGCTGCGTTCGGTGAAACTTCAAGCTTGTCGTACAGCTCGTTCCAGAGAAGAGAGATCCTCAAATCCGCCTCAGTTCCTCCTTGCGCTGTCGATAGCTCACCCAACACGTCGTCGCTCAGCAGAACAGGCGGCTGATCCTGAAATACACTCTGCACGATTTTTCGAGACCAGCGGTGACGGCCTTCAGCAGAATTGCGCCCATCAATGCGACGGCCCGGCCAATCGCTGAAGCGAGACCTGGCATCCTTAGGTGCGAACACCAGGTCAAAGCTCATGCTGCCGATGGACCGAGGTGATAGAGCAAAAGTGGAGACAGCGAACCTTGTTCGCAAGGAAGGCCATAACGCTGTCAGAAGCCGAAGCGTAATTCCTTCCGGCTTAGAGGCGTCGAAAACGACAATCGATTTACGATCCTCAAGGAACAACGCTTCGACCAACTCGATGCATTGAGCGGCGTCCACTGGCGCAAACGTACCAGTTTCTCTAGCAAGATGAACCCGCTTAGCGGGCGCGGTGGGACCTTCGTGAGTAAGTGATCTAGCCAGTGCTAGGACATCAACGCTGCTAGTCCAATCCAGCATCGGAATGAAATAACTGCGGGTTCGAACACAACCCGCTCTCGGCGCATCCAAGTCCTGCCACGTTCGTGCAATGACGTAGTACGATCCCGAGGGAAGTGGATAGCAGGTGAGGTAGGGTTCAAAATGCTCGCCAGGTCGAAGCGG
Source organism: Pseudomonas fluorescens group sp. (assembly GCF_020093335.1). Taxonomy (NCBI): domain Bacteria; kingdom Pseudomonadati; phylum Pseudomonadota; class Gammaproteobacteria; order Pseudomonadales; family Pseudomonadaceae; genus Pseudomonas; species Pseudomonas fluorescens group sp. Next base: position 153,466 of record NZ_JAIOKW010000008.1, read on the forward strand.
TCCGGCCACGTCAGATAGACGATCAACCAAATCCTGATCGGTCTTGGACAGCTTGGCCGAGGAAGAGAGGAGCTGGTGCCCGTTTCGGTAGCCATGTAGCTGCTGATCTAAAATTGTCATGATTCCATTAGACGCCGATGGCCCAAGCTACAGGTATTGTGACATCAGCATCTTGATACCAGGCGCCATCACGCTCGAGAGTAACAGAACCACTCTCAGCCATGATCATACTCTGATACTTTTCCTGAAACTCAAGATCGTACTGCAGATCACCGCCCACGATGGTGACCCCGTAAACTCGCGCCTCGACTCGCTGAACATCCTCCAGCGCCCCTGCAAACAATGGAAATTGTCTACGTAAATAGGCCTGTGGACCAGCTTCTTGGCTGGCAGCGTCTAACTTATCCCATGCAGTTACAACAACAGCCACTCGTGGTTTCTCACCACCAGGTCTAACAGAGAGACGTTGCTGCAAGAGACGTAAGAGTTCGCAGAGAATCACTTGCGTAGGCAGCTCTACCTCCTCGTTCCCCTCTCCGATGAAGCTAAGGGCACCTCGTGTGGCCACCCAGTCTAGCGGCTGCACGTTCAGGGGCGACAGTACTCGCACAAAGAGCAGAGCACCCTCAGCGCTCTCCAACGTGTCCAACCATTCACGTGGGATGTCTGAGTTTTTCACCGCGTCTCGCCAGAGCTCACCTGTGAAATCCGGGACGATTAATTCAGTAGGGTTATTACTCTGCTCGAGTTTGAGCGGTACACAAAAATCCTGGCGCTCAGTATTGGTATCCGTTCGACCAGCGAATTCTCCTTGAAGCAAGTTTTCGCATATGCTTTCGACATACTCAATATTTTGCGGCATGCCTGCGCGTTTCAGTTGCCCTTTACCAGCTTTCAGCGCGGCCCAAAGCCTCCCGACGTAATTACTCTTGCCGGAGTCAGGCCCACCTACAAGAATTATAGACTTCCGGTTCATAAATCCTTTCCGAAGTTGAGAAACGCCCGATGCGAATGCGAAACTTGGTCCACAGGCCATGGATCTGGAGCTTGCTCTGAGGGTTTAAGCGACAGACTAATTAGCTCAGCGAAACCAGAACCCGGTGCTACTTCGTGGCTCTCAGAAAAAGATGCGATCGAAGCGAGTTCAATCTTAAAACCAAATTCTCCCCCCGAGTCCTGCACGCGTTTTAATACCTGCTCAGGGATGCTTCCGCTGTCTCGCCAACTGGCGACAAGAATTATTTTTGGCCGTGAGACTGGGAGCACTAAAGAAAGACGTTCGAATAGATTCGTCGTCCTATGGATGGCCAGTTCGCGAGTTTTACCGTCAAGGAAGTCTCGACCGTTCACCATAATCCAAAGGACCTCGGCGGCCTTGAGAAAGGCGAACCTTTCTGAATCACCATTATGAATCAGGCTCCGCGACCATTCGCCTGGAAGGTCAGGCATCAAGACATCGAATTTGTAAGCGTCCGAATTGCGCCGCAACCTTAGATGTAAAAAACCCGCCTGCCTGTCGTCAGGCAGTTCTGTATGGACCGTCATCTGTCGGGGAGGACTGCCATCATTCCAGCGTCGTGAGCCGCGGGAAATCTCCTCAAACGCCATGAGGGTCATGCTGTCTGCATAACTGAAGCCCTCAAGGGAGTCATGGGCCAGCTGCAAATAAAGACTTGCAATGCAGGCTGTCTTACCGGCGTCGGGTAGACCAACAATGCCGATCAGGTTGACGTATCTCTCGCTCATCAGCAGATCAGCCTCTGCTAGCCCAAGTGTGCCACTGCGTGGCAACTGAGCCTTGTTCGTCGGCGCATCTAGGACGGCCTCACCGAGACCAGAGCCTGCCTTATCTCCAGAGACCGCCCGCCCCTCATAATCGGTGCTCGTCTCATCCCTCAGGAGATCCAGATCATCAGTCAAAGACAACAACGCGTGATGAGCTGGGCACTCCTCAAGCGTGGCATAGCTCTGCATGCATACCCCAGTCTGTGAGTATGTGCATTCAGGGACTGTACACACTGGCTCGGTCATAGTCCGTTAGCCGTCCCTTTACGCAAATGCTGAATTGCCCCCTCCAGTAACGCGCGGGCGCCCCACTCCCAAGCGGTCTTCTTTTCATCCGAGGCGCAAGCATCAGTACTCCCGGTTTTAATCGCCGCCATAAGCGGAAATACTGCGGATTCATCAGCCTTAACCGAATCAAAATTTGTGGCTAATTTAGTACGGCGTTCACCTAAAAGCTCGATAAGCTCCATGAGTGACAACGGTTCGCCATTCTCAATATTACGCAGAACGATGTTGCGGTGAGCGTCCGCAGGAAGTCTTCTCAATTTGAGCGCCCCATCCAACCCGGCGGCGACGGCGCGAACTGCACCCGGCAAACTATCGAGCGGCTCGTCCAGCAACTCGCTCCGCCCGGAGAGGAGCCACCACATAAAGTCCAGCTCTTCACGGTCGAGTACAGCATTTTCACGCATCGCCGAGATCATTGGCTCTACGGCCTGGCTAAAGGCTTTATTGACTCTAGACGGCTGTGTTGAATCCTGACTGATGGACACGAGACCGATTGAAGGCACCGTCTGCCGCGCACGCGCGGCATCGGCAATTTTCAGCACATGTGTGCGGCTGGCTGTCAGCAAGTCTTGACGAAGGCGTTCAACCTTCTCCAATTCAAGAGGGCGCTGAAACGCAAGGGCTGACCAGAAGGCCGCCGCAAGAGCATCCACCGAAGTCCCGCCGCTTTTAGCAGTGACACTTTGAAAAACGTCGATTGCGGCGACTGCCAAAACCACCTTGATTTGCAGATCATCTGGATTAGCGGACCGAACAAATGAGACAGCATGCCGCTGAATTTTTTCTTCACCAATAGCTGCAATTTCATCGGGAAGACATGCGCTGGTGCCGAATGAGGAAGAAATACGACTCGCCGTACTAATGGCCAAATCCGGGGTGAGACTTTCAAACCACGCTTTGATTTCAGCTACAGCTTTTAATCGTTTCTCCACCAATCCGTCGTCAGTACCAGTATCAAAAATACGAGCATATTCGGCCATGTTGCTCATTGATTGTCCTTGTTGGTTTTACGCTTGGTGAGGGCTTCTTCCACCTTTTCGCGCAGTTGATCGAAACGATTCATTTTAGCGATATTTCGGAAAAGTTTACTTTCCGTCTCGTGAGTAAAATGATCCATATTTTCATTAGGTACGGCGTCAAGCCCCACCAAAATACGAAGTCGTTCGCCCTCTGTAAGATCGCGGAAGAAACGCAAATGGAGATTCTGATACTCCGTCTCATCAACGCGCGAGCTGCCGGTCATCTCTTCCTCTGGCGGTAAGATAATCTCGACCGACGCCGGCTCCACGTCCTGGCCTGTTTTGACCCTGGTGCCGATGGAAGGCCTTGTTGCCTTAAGAAAATTGGGCGAACCTAAAACGGTTCGTTGCCCATGCCCACCAAGACGCACATCGTCTGACTCGAACCGCTTCATGTCGTCGTTCCATGCTCGGGCGTACAGTGTCACGGCAAGAGCATCGTCGTTCTCATCCCAGTCAAACTGGATAATGTTGTAAGCATAAGTGTAGGTGTCATCGAAGCTATCAGGTGTCGTAGCTCCAGCAGCAAGCATCATGAGGTCGCGCCCAGGTTCTACGTTTTGGACATCTACTGCTGCCAGGTGCTCATGGCCGGAAATGAAAACTCGAGCTCGGCTTCTTAAGAACCTCTTGGTCTCAGCCGAGTCGGCGTACCAATCAAGGGGATGATGAGTTAGCACCACCAGCTCTTCGCCGATCGCCTCATTCATAACCCGCTGGCGGGCTCCCAGAAGCAAATTTCCCTTTTCGTCTTTACGCTTCGAACAAATCAAAGCGGAGTTTAGTCGGACAAAGCGAATCGCTCGTCCATCAGCGAGCTCCACCCTACGCTCTGCACTGCTATTGCCGCTGCAGTCGAGCGGACACTGGTAAGCGTCGGCGAAGCGTCGGTACTCTTCAAAGCGAAGATAAAGGACCTCTCTTGCCACCGCCTCTTCAAGAAAGTCATCCAGCTTCGCTTCACCTTCGTTACCGATCGCCGCGAGCATCATTTCAGTCAATCCTTTGATCTGATCTCGATCGACATCGTGATTTCCTGGGACCATTTGAATATCAGCCGCCGTACAACCAACCCGGGAGGCAAGTTCATCAAGCCACAATCCAGCTGCGTCATACTCATGACGTTTGCCCGCATATGCGATGTCTCCGGTCACTAAGATGCCCGAAGCCGTTCTGGTAGGTAGTGTTGCCACGTGTGCGGCCGCATCTTCGATCAACTGCCTGCGAGCGTCCTCGTTGACTATTCGAATGCTGCTAGCTTTTTCTTGTCCGAAGTGAATATCGGAGAGGTGGATAAATACGGCCGCCAAACTGAACTCCTTGTTTGCCTCACGCAACTGATGTGAAAGGGGCTGGAAGACTGTCCTTGCGCGCGACCTCGACCCTGGGCGGTACTTGCTTGTACCCAACAGAGCGGTAAAACGAGTCAGTCGACGCCGAAAAGGCCACTCAGGGAATAACGGGAAATGAATCGAAGCTAGCAAAATGCTATACCCACGTCCACCCGTGGTTGCTGCTGATGGTTGCGGCTCCCTGAGTGGGATCACGCTTGATCAGCCCTCTCCCCGTCACGCCACTGAAACCGCGTGATACCTAATGCCTCTGCCGGAACCTGAGCGATTGTCTGAATCACCTCAGCAGCAACCGAGACTATCACCCCGCCAATACCCATCCTCCGGTGCTCGCCTCGCGGACCTTCGATATGGGCAATACAGTTGACGAACGCACTTGTCACTTCAGAGCATTGCCTTGGCACGGGGAGCCTCCGGACACGAGATCAGAACACAATTGCGCCTTCCGGATGGCAACGCTACCCAGATCCAAAATATTCGTGGGAGTAAATGTGGGAGTATTTGTTTAGACATGAAAAAGCCCAATCTTTTCAGATTGGGCTAAGTCATTGAAATATATGGTCGGGACGGAGTGATTCGAACACTCGACCCCTAGCACCCCATACTACTAATTAGCAGATTCCCGCTGCGTTCTCAGAAAATCCGTTGGAGCTCGGCCGATCTGCGGCATGTATGCTCCGGGCGTAGGCGGCGGAACACCGACCTCTAGTGCATCTAATAAATCCGCCCAGTATTGCATCATCCTACGTCTCGGCTCGACGTATTCTGCATGATTGTACGCAGCCCGAATTTGGTTCGAATCAGCGTGGGAAAGCTGCGCCTCAATCCATTCTTCTACAAAGCCAACCTCGTTGAGCGCCGTTGAGATGGTGGCCCTGATGCCATGACCGGTGAGCCTCCCTTTGTAACCCATCCGGCTAATCGCGGTGTTAAGGGTATTTTCACTGATCATTTCCTGCGGTTCGTATCGGTGAACCAGCAGATACCGTGCACCGCGCGTCCTTAACTGCATCAGCCGTTGCACAATTGCAATTGCTTGAGTAGACAGCGGAATCACATAAGGTGGAATCTCATTTCCCTGTGTTCGCACACGATTTCGGAGCTGCTTCACACCCTCCGGCGGCACCCGCCAGATCCCCTTGTCGAAGTCGAATTGGTCTGGCGTCGCCGCCCGTAGCTCTCCTGTACGCACGCCCGTCAGCAGCAGTAGACGAATACCAAGCCGTGTCTTTTCTGCACCCTCATAGTGGGTGACGGTCCTGAGCAATCCTGGAAGTTCATTTACTTGGAGGAAGGGATTATGGCGGACTGGCCGCGGCGTCTCGGCAACGATATCAAGGTCTGCTGCTGGGTTCACATCAATAAGCCCTTCCGCCATAGCGAAACGAAAGATCTGGTTGAGCCAGGTGCGCACCTTTCGAGCAGAGACTAGCGCGCCTCTGCGCTCAATTCGTCTAATGAGCTCCAGCACGTCACCACGAGAAATATCCGCGATCGGAAGATCGCCCAAACACGGCAGCATGTCCTTCTTCAGGTATTTGCTGGCTTGCCCTGCACTGCCCTTCTTACTTTTCGTTAGCTTTTTACTTCGGAACTCATGCCAGCGATCAGCAACCGCTTCAAACGTGTTTTTGACGGCGCGAGAGGCTTTCTGGCGCTCGGCGCGACGATGCGATCGGGGATCGATATTGCTGGCCACCAGCGCACGCGCAGCCTCTCTCCGCCGACGAGCCTCCTTGAGACTCACGTCGGGATAGGTGCCAAGGGAAATACGCAATTGTTTGTCATGCCAATAGAAACGGAAATGCCAGCGCTTCGAACCCGTCGTGGGCACCTGCAGCGATAAGCCATCCCCATCAGTTAACGTATAAGGCTTGCTGGCGGGCTTGGCTTGCTTGATCGCTGTATCTGTCAGAGCCATCAGACACCTCCTTTTGCATCAAGGAGGGGAATACAACCCAGCGGTAGACGAACCAATACGAAAGTTGATGCGCAAGGAATCGTAAAAGGCTGTGCAAGCGGTGTACTTAAATGTGTACTTAAAAACCGTGGCTGGAGATGGATTCCAGTGGAACTCAGAAAACGAAAAAAGCGGCTCAAGGCCGCTATTTCCGTGGCTTCCAGGCGTTCAGTGGGCCTTAGTGGAAGCAAATATGGCGCAGCGGACGGGACTCGAACCCGCGACCCCCGGCGTGACAGGCCGGTATTCTAACCGACTGAACTACCGCTGCGCGTAACACGTGAAGCGAATGGTGGGTGATGACGGGATCGAACCGCCGACCCTCTGCTTGTAAGGCAGATGCTCTCCCAGCTGAGCTAATCACCCTTCGTTTCGGTGTGGGCGCATCATACACCAAAAAATCGTAATGTCTTGATTTAAATGTACTTTATTTAAAAAAAGTTTACCGCGCGATTTTTTCCATATCCCGGACAGCAAAAAGCCCGCTCATTGAGCGGGCTTTCTGTGGTGACCTGGCGTTCAGCGTTCCAGGTAACCGAATATGGCGCAGCGGACGGGACTCGAACCCGCGACCCCCGGCGTGACAGGCCGGTATTCTAACCGACTGAACTACCGCTGCGCGTAACACATGAAGCGAATGGTGGGTGATGACGGGATCGAACCGCCGACCCTCTGCTTGTAAGGCAGATGCTCTCCCAGCTGAGCTAATCACCCTTCGTTTCGGTGTGGCGCGCATTCTACGGAGCGACCCAGGGTCTGGCAAGCACTTTCTTAAATCTTTTTTTTGATAGCTTCCAATGGCTTAGGCAGGGTTGGCCTGGGGCGTGATCAAGAGAATAATGCCCCCCTTTGTATAAAGGAGAGACTCACCCCATGTGGTTCAAGAACCTGCTTATCTATCGCCTGACCCAAGATCTGCCTGTTGATGCCGAGGCGTTGGAAGCGGCCATGGCCACCAAACTGGCGCGCCCTTGTGCAAGCCAGGAGTTGACCACTTACGGTTTCGTCGCACCTTTTGGTAAAGGTGAAGACGCTCCCCTGGTTCACGTCAGCGGTGACTTCCTGCTGATCGCCGCGCGCAAGGAAGAACGCATCCTGCCGGGCAGCGTGGTGCGTGACGCACTCAAAGAGAAAGTCGAAGAGATCGAGGCCGAGCAAATGCGCAAGGTCTATAAGAAGGAACGCGACCAGATCAAGGATGAAATCATCCAGGCCTTCCTGCCGCGCGCCTTTATCCGTCGTTCGTCGACCTTCGCCGCCATCGCGCCGAAACAAGGCCTGATCCTGGTCAACTCCGCCAGCCCGAAACGCGCCGAAGACCTGCTGTCGACCCTGCGTGAAGTGATCGGCACCCTGCCGGTTCGCCCACTGACGGTGAAAACCGCACCGACAGCGATCATGACCGACTGGGTCACCACCCAGAAACCGGCCGATGACTTCTTCGTCCTCGACGAATGCGAACTGCGCGACACCCACGAAGACGGCGGCATCGTGCGTTGCAAGCGCCAGGACCTGACCAGCGAAGAAATCCAGCTGCACCTGACCACCGGCAAAGTCGTGACCCAACTGTCCCTGGCCTGGCAGGACAAGCTGTCCTTCATGCTCGACGACAAGATGACCGTCAAGCGCCTGAAGTTCGAAGACCTGCTGCAAGACCAGGCGGAACAGGACGGCGGTGAAGAAGCCCTGGGCCAACTGGACGCGAGCTTTACCCTGATGATGCTGACGTTCGGCGACTTCCTGCCGGCGTTGGTTGAAGCGCTGGGCGGTGAAGAGACGCCGCAGGGCATCTAAACCATGTGAAAATCAAAATGTGGGAGGGGGCTTGCTCCCGATAGCGTTCTGTCAGTTAAAACACCTATGACTGACAGACTGCAATCGGGGGCAAGCCCCCTCCCACATTTGATTCAATCCAACAACAAAGGACACCCCCATGCGTGCACTCGCCGCCTTGAGCCGCTTCGTCGGCAACACCTTCGCCTACTGGGTGTTGATTTTCGCCGTCGTCGCCTTCCTCGAACCCGGTTGGTTCATCGGCCTCAAAAGCGCCATCGTCCCGTTGCTGGGCCTGGTGATGTTCGGCATGGGGCTGACGCTCAAACTCGATGACTTCGCCGAAGTCGCCCGCCATCCATGGCGCGTGGCGCTGGGCGTGGTCGCACATTTTGTGATCATGCCGGGCGTGGCCTGGTTGCTGTGCCAGGCCTTTCACTTGCCGCCGGAAATTGCCGTCGGTGTGATCCTGGTCGGTTGCTGCCCAAGCGGCACCTCGTCCAACGTGATGACCTGGCTGGCCCGGGGCGACCTGGCGCTGTCGGTGGCCATCGCCGCCGTCACCACCCTCCTCGCCCCGCTGCTCACCCCGGCGTTGATCTGGCTGCTGGCCTCGGCCTGGCTGCCGGTGTCGTTCATGGAGTTGTTCTGGTCGATCCTGCAAGTGGTGCTGCTGCCGATCGTGCTCGGTGTACTGGCACAACGCGTGCTCGGTGATCGGGTTCGCCACGCGGTAGACGTGCTGCCACTGGTGTCGGTGGTGAGCATCGTGATCATCGTCGCGGCGGTAGTCGCCGCCAGCCAGGCGAAGATCGCCGAGTCGGGCCTGTTGATCATGGCCGTGGTGATGCTGCACAACAGCTTCGGTTACCTGCTGGGTTACTTCACCGGCCGCGTGTTCAAGCTGCCGTTGGCGCAGCGCAAGTCGCTGGCACTGGAAGTGGGCATGCAGAACTCCGGGCTGGGCGCCGCGCTGGCCAGTGCGCACTTTTCACCGCTGGCGGCGGTGCCGAGTGCGTTGTTCAGCGTCTGGCACAATATTTCCGGGGCGTTGCTGTCGACCTACTTCCGTCGCATGAGCGAAAAGGAAGACCGTCGGGCCCTGGAGAACACGCCACAAACTTGATCAGCCGAGCACTTTTCGGCACTCTACCGGGCTTCGCGGGGACGACCCCGCGACGCTCTCAAGCGCCTAATCCGGGGACGACCCCACCTAATATTAGGAGGTCATCATGTCCTGGATCATTCTGTTTTTTGCGGGTCTGTTTGAAGTCGGCTGGGCCGTCGGCCTGAAGTACACCGACGGTTTCAGCAAGCCGCTGCCCACCGCCCTGACGATTGCCGCCATGGCCGTCAGCCTCGGCCTGCTCGGGCTGGCCATGAAGGAACTGCCACTCGGCACCGCCTATGCCATCTGGACCGGCGTGGGCGCGGTAGGCACCGTGATTGCCGGGATTATCCTGTTTGGCGAGTCTATGGCGTTGTTTCGACTGGCCAGTGTGGCGTTGATCATTTGTGGGCTGATAGGGCTCAAGATCAGCACCTGAGCCACTACCGCCATCGGGGGCAAGCCCTCTCCCACCGTTTGAATGTATTCACAGATCAAAATGTGGGAGGGGGCTTGCCCCCGATGAGGCCGGTATAGCCAAAACCAACACTACCTGACACTCCCCCGCAACCCACCGACCAACTCCTGCAACCTGGCAGGTGTCGGCCCATCCACCGGCTCACCCGCCACCAACACCACCCGCGACCAGATGCGATGGAAGAAGCCCTTCTTCGGATCGCGACTGAAGAAACTTCCCCACAACCCCTGCAACGCCATCGGAATCACCGGCACCGCCGTCTCTTCCAGAATCCGCGTTACGCCACCGCGAAACTCGTTGATCTCGCCATCGGCGGTCAATTTGCCCTCCGGGAAGATGCACACCAACTCCCCTTCCTTCAGATACTGCGCGATACGCATGAAGGCTTTTTCGTAGATCTGGATGTCTTCGTTGCGCCCCGCAATCGGAATCGCCCCAGCGGTGCGGAAGATGAAGTTAAGCACCGGCAAACGATAGATCTTGTAGTACGTCACAAAGCGAATCGGCCGACGCACCGCGCCGCCAATCAGCAATGCATCGACAAACGACACATGGTTGCACACCAGCAACGCCGCGCCTTCGTCCGGGATTGCCTGCAGGTTGCGATGCTCCACGCGGTACATGGAGTGGCTGAGCAGCCAGATCATGAAACGCATGGTGAACTCGGGGACGATCTTGAAGATGTAGGTGTTGACCGCGATGTTGAGCAGCGACACCACCAGGAACAATTCCGGGATCGACAGCTTGGCCACGCTCAGCAACAGGATCGACACGATGGCCGAGACCACCATGAACAGCGCATTGAGAATGTTGTTGGCGGCGATCACGCGCGCGCGTTCGTTCTCGGCGGTACGCGACTGGATCAGCGCATACAGCGGCACGATATAGAAACCGCCGAACACACCGAGGCCGAGGATATCGAACAACACCCACCAGGCCTGACCGTAGCTGAGCACGGCGAGCCAGTCGTTGGCCTGCACGTTCTGCGGGAAACCGCCGGAGTGCCACCACAGCAACAGACCGAACACGGTCAGGCCGAATGAACCGAACGGTACCAGGCCGATTTCGACCTTACGGCCGGAGAGTTTTTCGCAGAGCATCGAACCCAGCGCGATACCCACCGAGAACACGGTAAGGATCAGCGTCACCACCGTCTCGTCGCCGTACAACCACTCTTTGGCGTACGCCGGGATCTGCGTCAGGTAGATCGCGCCGACAAACCAGAACCACGAGTTGCCGACGATGGAGCGCGAAACGGCTGGCGTCTGCCCCAGGCCCAGACGCAGGGTGGCCCAGGATTCGCTGAAGATATTCCAGTTCAGGCGCAGTTGCGGGGTCGACGCCGCCGCGCGCGGAATGCTGCGACTGGCCAGGTAACCCAACACCGCCACGCCGACAATCGCCACGGACACCACCGGTGCGTAATGAGTGGACGACATCATGATCCCGGCGCCGATGGTGCCGGCCAGGATCGCCAGGAACGTGCCCATTTCCACCAGGCCGTTGCCACCGACCAGCTCATCGTCGTGCAACGCCTGGGGCATGATCGAGTACTTCACCGGGCCGAACAGTGCCGAGTGCGTGCCCATGGCAAACAGCGCCAGCAGCATCAGTTCCAGGTGGTTGGTCAGGAAGCCCGTCGCGCCGACGGCCATGATCACGATCTCGCCGATCTTGATCGCGCGGATCAACGCATCCTTGTTGAACTTCTCGCCAAACTGCCCGGCCAGGGCCGAGAACAGGAAGAACGGCAGGATGAACAGCAACGCACAGAGGTTGACCCAGATCGAGCGGTCACCGTCGAGGGTGAGCTTGTAGAGAATGGCGAGGATCAGCGATTGCTTGAAGATGTTGTCGTTGAAAGCCCCCAGCAACTGGGTGATGAAGAACGGCAGGAAACGCCGTGTGCGCAGCAAAGTGAATTGCGAGGGGTGGCTCATCGTCCGTGTTCCTGCGTGGCCTATTTTTTTGTAAAAGCATTCAGGCCACGACTTTACCTAATCCTGCTTACTTATTCGCTAGTCCCGCAATGCACGGTGAAACAAAAAGCTCACCTTTATAGGCGCCCTGCACGGTGCGCTTGGCGACGATCAGCCACATCAGCGCCAACGCCACCACCAGCACGCTGCCGAACACACTGAAAAACGCCAGGTGCAACAGGCTCGCCAGTTTGAGCGTGGCCAGGGCATACACCCCGAGTGGGAAGGTAAACCCCCACCAGCCGAGGTTGAACGGGATACCGGCGCGCAGGTAACGCAGGGTGATCAATACCGCGATCAGCATCCACCACAGGCCAAAGCCCCACAGCGCAATGCCCGCCACCAGCCCGAGGCCGTTGGCTATTTCACCGACACCCGGCAGGCCATTGGCCGCGAAGATCGCCGGCGCATCGCCCCCCAGCAGCAACATGCCCAGCGCCCCCGTGCCGATGGGACCCAGCGCCAACCAGCTCGACGCGGCCATATTGGCGTGAGGCAGTTTATGCAAGGCCATGCGCAGCATCAGGATGGTCAGGATGCTGAACGCCACCGGCAGGGAAAACGCCCACAGCACGTAGCTGGTCACCAGCATCACCAGCTGCGAATGCGCGTCCGCCAAGTGCGGTGCCAGCAGCCCACCGCTGGCGGCGGCGACTTCGGCGGCGACCACGGGCAGCAGCCAGACGGCGGTCATCTGGTCGATGCTGTGTTCCTGGCGGGTGAACATCATGAACGGGATGAGCACGCCGCAGGCCACGGCCATGGCCACGTCCAACCACCATAGCGCCTCGGCCAGCGGTATCACATCGGTACCCCAGCGCGGCAGGCCGAATAACAGCAAGCCGTTGAGGATCGTCGCGAGCCCCATGGGGATAGTGCCGAAGAACATCGACACCGTGGAGTGCCCGAAAATCCGCCGCGCCTCGTGGAAAAACATCACCCAACGGGCTGCGTACAACCCGCTGAACAGCACAAACAGGCCTAGGGTGAAAAACCACAGCGCTTCGGCGATGGCGTGCACGCCTGGCAGAGGGACCGGCAGTTGCGCCAGGGCCAGCGCCAGCACGCCGGTGCCCATGGTGGCGGCAAACCAGTTCGGTGTGAACTGGCGGATCACTTCCCGTGGACGGGTGAGGTGACTGAAAGGCTTATAGCTGAGGGTATTCGAGCAGGTCATGATGGCAATCCTCTTCCTCGCATGAGGTTGAGACCATGGTAGAACCGTATCGAATATCTATATAACGGGTAATATCTCTATCTGTTATCTACTTTGCCAATATAGCGTCAAACACTGCCTTCGCATTCGATCACCAGAATGCGCGCCTGCCCTTGGGGATGGGCCACATGCTCGGTGCCGACACTGGCATAGAAGATGTCTCCGACTTCTAACTCCGCCACCCGTTCGAAGCCATTATCGCGGTAATGCATGTGCACCCGGCCATCCAGCACCACAAACACTTCTTCGCCGTCATTGATATGCCAGCGATAGGGCTGGTCGGTCCAGTGCAGGCGCGTGGTGATGCCATTCATAGTGGCGATGTCCAGCGCTTCCCAGGCACGGCTGCCGGTGAAGTCCTTGCTGCGGATGATCTTCATGCTTGAATCTCGATCAGGCCAATACGGAGCACCGATTATTACCCATCAGCCGCCTGTCGTCGCCCTGACCCGCGCCGAATCCTGCAGCAGCAATGCGATCAACGCACCGAGGGACAACAGGATCAGGACTGCGCCGTAGCCGTCGGTGGTCGCGATCAGGCCAAAGCTGCGAATCAGGTTCCCCGCCAACAATGAGGGCAGGCAGAACGCCAGGTAGCTCAGCACATAGAACGCCGACATCAAGCCTGCCCGCTCATGGGGTAACGCCAGCGGCACCACACTGCGCAAGGCGCCGAGGAAACCCGCGCCAAAGCCACTGCCGGCGATCAGGGTGGCGATGAAGAACAATGGCAGGCTGGCGCTGTGCACCGCCGTGAGGATCAGCGTTACCCCGATGGCCAGCAACCCGGCGCCGAGCCGTAATACCTTATCGGCCGGGCGATTGCGCAGGGTAAAAATCATCAGTGCGCCGCTCAGGGTCAACACCGCCACCAGGCCGCCACCGATCAGGTTGGAGGTCGACCCGGTGGCCGCCCGCACCAGCGACGGCGCGAGGGACAGGTAGAACCCGCCCATCGCCCACACCGCCACATCCACCGGCAACGACAACCACAACGCCCGGCGCGCCTGGGGCGGTACATGCAAGGTCGGACGCAGCGACGCCAGAGCACCGGGGATACGGCCCACGGTTTCCGGCAGGCGCCATACATAGAGGGCCTGCAACAGCATCAAGGCCAGCAACGTCCAATAGATCAACTGGGTCGGCAATGGCGCGAACTCCACCAACAAACTGCTGCCCATCGCCCCGCACGCCATACCCAGAAGCGGTGCCACGCTGTTGACCAGCGGGCCTTGCTGGCGATCGGTGTCGAGCAGTGCCGCGCCCAACACGGCGGTGGCCATGCCGGTGGCAAACCCTTGCAAGGTCCGCGCGGCAATCAGCCAGGCCACGCTGTCTTCGTGGATAAACAGCAGCATCGCCAGCATATCCAGGACCAGTGCGGCAAAAATCACCGGCTTGCGCCCCAGGTGGTCCGACAATGAACCGACGGTCAACAGCGCCGCCAGCAGACTCAAGGCGTAGACACCGAAAATCAGCGTGAGCATGCCCGCCGAAAAATGCAGGCCTTCCTGATACAGGTGGTACAACGGCGTCGGCGCGCTGGAAGCGGCCAGGAAGGTCAGCAAGGTGATCGCGAGGAACACCAGGCTGGAACGATGGGAAACAGGACTGGACATGCACACGCTCCGCTAAAGCTAAGATTTTGCTTTTGCAGAGTGTGCTACCCGTCAGCGCTTAAAGCAAATTCTTTGTGTTAAGGTCACAAACATGGCGATAAAAGAAGGCCTTCGCCCGGGGGGCCGCAGTGCCCGGGTACAAGAATCCGTCCATTCGGCGGTGCGTGAACTGCTGGAAACCCATGAGCGTTCCAGCGTCACCGTGCCGATGATTGCCGCGCGCGCAGGCGTCACACCGTCGACCATCTACCGACGCTGGGGCGACCTCTCGGTGCTGCTCGCGGACGTGGCCCTGGCACGCATGCGACCCGACAGCGAGCCGGCCAACACCGGCAGCCTGCGCGGCGATTTGCAGGCCTGGGCCGAGCAATACCTAGATGAAATGAGTTCGGAGCCGGGGCGCAACATGATGCGCGACCTGCAGTGCATGATCACGCCGGGGTACTGCGTGAGCATCTTGAGTGGGCAGTTGCAGGCGATTGTCGATCGCTATCCGGAGCCGGCGCCACCGAACGTGGACCATTTGATCAACCTGATCGCAGCGCCCACAGTGTTTCGCATTCTGTTCTCGACCGAGCCGCTGACGGTGGAAGCGCTGCATGGGCTGATCGAACTGGCACTCAATTCCTGACGTTACGCCAATACAAATGTGGGAGGGGGCTTGCCCCCGATAGCGATCTGTCAGTCACTCATGCACTGACTGATCCACTGCTATCGGGAGCAAGCCCACTCCCACATTTTTGACCGCGTACATCCGTTGAGTCAGGTACGCATCCCGCGCCCGCTCACCAGCAGCTTCGCACAGCCGATGTACAGCACCACGGTCGCCACCAACATGAACGTGATCGCCACGCTGATCTTGATGTCCGACACGCCCAGGATGCCGTAGCGGAAGGCGTTGACCATGTGCAACACCGGGTTGGCCAGCGACACGGTCTGCCAGAACGGTGGCAGCAGGGTGATGGAGTAGAACACCCCGCCCAGGTAGGTCAGCGGCGTCAGCACGAACGTCGGGATGATCGAAATATCATCGAAGTTGCGGGCAAACACGGCGTTGATGAAGCCCAGCAACGAGAAGATCGTCGCCGTCAGCACCACCACCAGAATGGTGACCCCGAGGTGATGCACCTGCAGGTGCGTGAAGAACAGCGACAGCAGGGTCACGATCACGCCGACCATCAAACCACGCAGCACGCCACCCAAGGTGTAGCCGATCAGGATGGTGTGAGGCGAGACCGGCGACACCATCAGTTCTTCGATGGAGCGCTGGAACTTGCTGCCGAAGAAGCTGGAGACCACGTTGCCGTAGGAGTTGGTGATCACCGACATCATGATCAGGCCCGGCACGATGTACTCCATGTAGGTGAAGCCACCCATGTCGCCGATCTGCCGGCCGATCAGGTTACCGAAGATCACGAAGTACAAGACCATGGTGATCGCGGGCGGCAGCAGGGTCTGCGGCCAGATCCGGGTAAAGCGTTTCACTTCGCGGTAAACGATGGTTTGCAGCGCGACGAGGTTGGGTTGCAGTTCGGAACTCATACCGCCACCTTCGCCAGATTTTTCTCCACCAGGGACACGAACAACTCCTCAAGGCGATTGGTTTTATTACGCAGGCTCAGCACTTCGATGTTCTGGGTCGCCAACTGCGTAAACAACGCGGTGATGCCCATGGCTTTGTCCACCTGCACTTCCAGGGTGTGGCTGTCGACAAGACGGCTCGGGTAGCCGAGCAATTGCGGCGGCACCGACAGGTTGTTCTTCAGGTCGAGCAAAAAGGTTTCCACATGCAACTGGCCCAGCAGGTTACGCATGCTGGTGTTCTCGACGATGGTGCCGTGGTCGATGATGCCGATGTTGCGGCACAGCTGCTCAGCCTCTTCCAGGTAATGGGTGGTGAGGATGATGGTGATGCCCTTCTCGTTCAACTCGGTGAGGAAGGTCCACATCGAACGGCGCAGCTCGATGTCCACGCCGGCGGTGGGCTCATCGAGGATCAACAGGCGCGGCTCGTGCACCAGTGCGCGGGCGATCATCAGGCGGCGTTTCATGCCGCCGGACAACGAACGCGAAGGCACATCGCGCTTGTCCCACAGGCCCAACTGGGTCAGGTACTGCTCGGCGCGTTCCTTGGCAACTTTCGCCGGGATGCCGTAGTAGCCCGCCTGGGTCACAACAATATCGAAGGTCTTTTCAAACTGGTTGAAGTTGAATTCCTGGGGCACCACGCCGATCGAACGCTTGAGCGCCGCCGGGGATTTGTCCAGGTCATGGCCGAAGATATTCACCGTGCCGCTGGTCTTGTTGACCAGCGTGGAGAGGATACCGATGGTGGTGGACTTGCCGGCGCCGTTAGGGCCGAGCAAGGCGAAGAAGTCACCTTCGGCAACGTCCAGATCGATACCACTCAGGGCCTGGAAACCGTTGCCGTAGGTTTTGGTTAGCTGCCGGATGGACAGAGCGGAACTCATATCGGATTACGCACCAAAAGAAGGGAATAGAAAGAGTAGATGAGGGCGCAGCCCAGGTAGTTCAACGGCGGCGCATGACGGGCATGGTGCTTGCCCGCGCCGCACAAGTACAGTCACCCGTATTAATAGTGGGTATTAAGTCAACGCAGTCATCACCGCTTTGCGGTAGGCCGGCCGTTGTTGCAGGCGCTGGTACCAGGCCTCTAGATGGGGCATTGCAGGCCGTTCGATAGGCATTTCAAACCAGGCGTAGATGAAGCTGCCCAAGGGGATATCGCCCATGCCAATCTCTTCACCCGACAGATACGGCTGTGTGGCGAGTGCCTGGTCAACCGTCTTGAGCACATCGATACAGGCCTGGCGACCGGCGTGGATGCTGTCCCAGTTCTGTTTTTCCGCGGGGGTGCGCAGCACGCCCCAGAACACGGTCTTGAACGGTTCAGCGAAGGTCGAGGTGGTCCAGTCCATCCACTTTTCCGCGCTGGCGCGGTCCTTCAGGTCACCGGGATACCAGCTCGAAGCCTGCTTGGCGCAGAGGTAGCGCACGATGGTGTTGGACTCCCACAGCACAAAGTCGCCGTCCTCGATCATCGGCACCCGACCGTTGGGGTTCAACGCCCGGTAATGCGGCGTGTCGACCACACCAAAAGCCCCGCCCGCATCAATTGCTTCATAGTCCAGGCCGAGTTCCTCGGCGCACCACAGTGCTTTCCTGACGTTTGATGAATTTTTACGACCCCAGATTTTCAGCATGACCGCGCCTTTATTGTTGATGAACATGGCTGGATGAACGCAGCAGCATACGCCGGTTCACGCGCGGCTTAAATCGCTCTGCAGATCACCCAGCAGGGTCGGCATGTCCTCGGCAAACAGGTGCGGGTAACACTGCCGGATATGGGCGAAGAAAAACGCCTCGGGCACGTCAGGAAATTGCCCGTGGTCGATGACGTATTCCATCGAACGCTGGCCCTGGCGGTTGAACGCGTGGAAGACACTGTCGTTGATCCCGTCGAACGCCAGCGGCGGTACATCGAACACATCGCACAGTTGCTGGTTGAACGCGGGCGTGGCCTTGACCCAACGATCATGCAGGTACAGTTCGGTGTAGCCGTGCATGGCGAACACATCACTCTTGAGCAAGGCGAGCAGGCGCGGCGTCGATAAATGATTGCGCACGTCCGCCAGGCCGATGCGCGCCGGGATGCCGCAGTGGCGGGCGCATGCGGCAAGCAAGGTGGCCTTGGGCACACAATAGCTTTCGCCGGTGGCCAGGGCGAAGCTGGCGTTCAAGGTGTCGGGATCACGGCTGAAGGTGTAGGGGTTGTAGCGAATCGCCTCACGCACGGCATAGTAAAGGCTGACTGCCTGGTCACTTGCAGCCGCGCGGGTTCCGCGATGTTTTTCGGCGAACTCCACCACCGCAGGGTGGTCACTATCGATGAAGCGGCTGGGACTCAGGTACGTATCCATGAGCGTGATCTCCGGGGGAAGCCTGGAGTTTAACGACAGGTCTGCCACAGAGATAACGACGATTCGGCCAAATGTCGGCGCCTGCTGCCAGGTGCTCCCAGTACAACTTGTAACACCCTGATCACCCCGCTTGCTCGGATGCCGACTAAGCTCCCTGGTGGTTTCGCCCCTGGTTTCACGGAGGATTGAATATGCTGTTGTTGTGGATACTGGTTCTGGTGGTCGGCATTGCCTACCTCGCGCACCGCCGCGTCGCCCCCCTGCCCGCCCTGGGCGTGGTGGCTGTCTATCTGCTGGCGATGGGTGCCTGGAGCCACGCACCGGGTTGGCTGCTGCTGATCTTCTGGGTGTTGATTGCCGTTGTCGCCGCGCCGCTGCTGCTCCCCGACCTGCGCCGCCAATACTTCACCAAGCCGCTGTTCAGTTGGTTCCAGAAAGTCCTGCCGCCGATGTCCGAGACCGAGCGCGACGCCATCGACGCCGGCACCGTGTGGTGGGACGGCGAGCTGTTCAGTGGTCGCCCCGATTGGGACAAGTTGCTGGCCTACCCCAAGGTCCAACTGACCGAAGAAGAACAGGCGTTTATCGACGGCCCGACCGAAGAACTCTGTGCCATGGTCAGCGACTGGGAAATCGGCCAGGCCATGGACCTGCCGCCCGCTGCCTGGGAACACATCAAGACTCACGGTTTCTTCGCCCTGATCATTCCCAAGGAATATGGCGGCAAGGGCTTCTCCGCCTATGCCCACTCCCAGGTCGCAATGAAGCTCGCCACCCGCAGCGGCGACCTGGCCTCGACCGTGATGGTGCCCAACTCCCTCGGCCCGGCCGAGCTGCTGCTGCACTACGGCACCGACGAACAGCGTAACCATTACCTGCCGCGCCTGGCCCGTGGCGATGACATCCCCTGCTTTGCCCTCACCGGCCCGCTGGCCGGCTCCGATGCCGGCGCCATGCCCGACACCGGCGTGATCTGCAAAGGTGAATGGGAAGGCAAGGAAACCCTCGGCCTGCGCCTGAACTGGGAAAAACGCTACATCACTCTCGGCCCGGTCGCGACGCTGCTGGGCCTGGCCTTCAAGGCCCATGACCCGGACCACCTGCTGGGCGAAGAGGAAGACCTGGGCATCAGCCTGGCGCTCATCCCGACCGACACCCCGGGTGTAGAAATCGGCCGTCGCCACCTGCCCCTGGGCGCCGCGTTCATGAACGGTCCCAATTCCGGCAAGGATGTGTTCATTCCCCTGGAGTTCCTGATCGGCGGCCAGGAAATGCTCGGCAAGGGCTGGATGATGCTGATGAACTGCCTCTCCGTGGGCCGTTCGATTTCCCTGCCTGCGGTCGGCACCGGCGCGGCCAAGTTCACCAGCCTGGTGACCGGCCAATACGCCCAGGTGCGCGAGCAATTCAATGTGCCTCTGTCGGCCTTCGAGGGTATCCAGGAAGCGCTTGCGCGTATTGGCGGCAACGCCTGGCTGATGGACAGTGCGCGCATGCTCACCGCCAATGCCGTGGACCTTGGGGAAAAACCCTCGGTGCTGTCTGCGATCCTCAAGTACCACCTGACCGAGCGCGGTCGCGAGTGCATCAGCCACGCCATGGACGTGCACGGCGGCAAGGGCATCATCATGGGCCCGAACAACTACCTGGGTCGCAGCTGGCAAGGCGCGCCGATCTTCATCACCGTTGAAGGCGCGAATATCCTCTCGCGCAACCTGATGATCTTCGGCCAGGGCGCGATCCGTTGCCATCCGTTCGTGCTCAAGGAAATGGCCCTGGCCGGTCGCGAAGACCATGATCAGGCGCTGAAGGAATTCGATGGCCTGTTGATGCAACACATCGGCTTCGCCGTGAGCAACGCCGCCAGCACCTTGGTGCTGAACCTCGGCGTGGGTCATTTCGAGAAGGCGCCGGGCAACCGTTTGAGCCAGGGTTATTTCCGCGCACTCAACCGTCAGGCTGCCGCGTTCGCGCTGCTGGCCGACTTGAGCATGATGCTGCTGGGTGGCGAGTTGAAGCGCCGCGAACGCCTGTCGGCACGCTTGGGTGATGTGCTGAGCCATATGTACCTGGCCTCGGCGGCACTCAAGCGTTATCACGACCTGGACTCACCGGACCACCTGGAACCGCTGTTCGCCTGGGCCATGGAAGAAAGCCTCGGCGAATCGGAACGTGCCCTGGATGAACTGCTCAGCAACTTCCCGAACAAGGTACTGGGCTGCCTGCTGCGGGTCATCGTGTTCCCGTTCGGGCGTCGCCATACCGGGCCGTCCGATGCGCTGGATGCCGAAGTGGCGGCGGTGATCGGCCGCGCCAAAGGCGATCCGACCCTGGAAGAGTTGCTGGCCGGCTGCTACCGCCCGCAGTCCGTGGAAGACCCGGTGGGCGCCCTGCAACATGCCTACGACCTGCTCGGCGCCAGCCATCCGCTGCAGAAGAAACTGCACAGCGCGCTCAAAAGCGGCCAGGTCAAACCGACGGCCGGGGAACACGCCATCGATGCGGCCCTGCACGCCGGCGTGCTGCAACCCGCCGAAGCGCAAACCCTGCGTGACGCTGAAGCAGCGCGGCGCAAGGTGATCGACGTGGATGATTTCAGCAAGGAAGAGCTGACCCAGGCTGAGGGTAAAGTCCGCTGATACAGGCGGTCATATAAATACGGGCGCGAGAGGCATATACTCTCGCGCCCGTTTTTGCTTTAGAGGACTTATCTCGTGTCCAACGTCGTTGCCGATCATCTCGTCTTGCTCGACCATTTGCGCAGCATCCTGGTTGCCGTCGGCGAAGCCGAACAGGTGCCCGAGGAAAGCCATTCGCTGTTCCTGGAGCGCTTCGACGAATTGCGCGCCCTGCTGCCGATCGACCCGATCGAAAGCCAGTACCTGGGCCAGGACCTGATGAGCCAGGTCATCCTGCGCTACCCGCAAATTGCCCACCTGGTGCCGCGCGACCTGCTGTGGTTCTTTGGTGGTGACTGCCTGCACTTCATGCCCGATGAAGAACTGGACCTGTACCAGGCCCTGGAAGAACGTCGCTTCGAAGCCGAACAGAACGACGAACCGTTCGACTGGAACCAGGAAAAACAGCTGCTGGCCATGCCGGACGACCAGAGCAAGCACTGATCAGCAGAACATCACGTCGCGGCTTACTGCCGTGAGCGGGCTTGCCCCGCGCTGGGCTGCGTAGCAGCCCCATTGCCAACACCTAGTCAGATCTCAGTTGCCTGTTCTAGGGCCGCTTCGAACCCAAGCGCGGGCCGTGCGACGATTCCACAAGCCCGCTCACCCCACGCAGTGTCGGTTCGCGCGCCATACACGCCACCAGATAATCGATAAACACCCGCAACTTCGGCGGCAAATACCGCGTGGGTGAATGCAGCAACCACGCCTCGCCATGGTAAGACGCAATAAAGTCCCACGCCGGCAACACCTGCACCAACCGCCCCTCCTCCAATGCATGCCGCGCCGTAAAGTACGGCAAGCTGCCAATCCCCACATGCTGCAACACCGCATCCAGCCGCACACCGGTGTGGTTCGCCGCATACCGCCCGCGCACTGAGACCGTCACAGCCTTGCCGGCCTGGCGAAATTTCCAGCGGGAATCCCCCGGCGTTTCTCCCAGATAGATGCAACTGTGTTCCAGCAAATCATGGGGGTGGCTCGGCGTACCGTGCTCCGCCAAATACTGCGGCGTCGCACACAACAGATGCTCGATGGGTAACAACTGCCGACCGACCAAACCCGGCGGCGGGCTGTCAGTGATGCGGATGCTGAGGTCGACATTGTCATCAATCATGTCCACCTGCCGATCCTCCAGAATCAGCTGCACGTCCACCTTGGGATAACGCCGCAGGAACTCCGGCATATGCGGGTGCACCACGAATCGCCCCACCGCCTTGGGCACGCTGACCCGCACCAGCCCTTCGGCTTCATGATTGAACTGGCCGCTGACCTCCATCACCGAACGCGCGGCGTTGACCATCTCCTGGCAACGCTTGAACACCTCTTCCCCGCCCTCGCTCAGGCGCAACTTGCGCGTGGTGCGCTGCAGCAACCGTGTCGCCAGGGCCTTCTCCAGTCGCGAGATACTGCGACTCACCGATGAAGGCGACGCGCCCATCTGCCGAGCGGCCTCGGAGAAGCTGCCGGCTTCCACCACGTTGACGAAAATCGCCATTTCGCCCAACAGCGACAACGGTAGATTGATGCTCATGGTGCACAGGTCCATTGATAGTTGAGTGGATTATCACCGATGTACGCACTATTTATACTGCCCGCAGAACCCTGATGCGGATGTAGATCATGACCGAGCGCCTGTTTTTCACCCACGACCACCTGACTGCCGAGCTGGAAGTGCTGAGTTGCACACCCCATGAGGGCCAGTTTGCGGTCATCCTGCAGTCGACGATTTTTCACCCACAGGGCGGTGGGCAACCTTTCGATACGGGTTGGCTCGGTGAGAGTTCAGTGCTGCGCGTGACCCAGGAAGCCGATCGCGTGGTGCACTACGTCGACCGCCCGCTGGAGCTTGGCCCAGTCACAGCTCGGGTCGATGAACAGCGCCGTGCGTTGCACAGCCGATTGCATTCCGCCGGGCATTTGATCGGTAACGTGGGTGAAACCTTGGGCTGGATGCCGATCAAAGCCCATCACTGGCCCGGCGAAGGCAAGATCACCTTCATCCGTGGCGAAGCCGCGCAGGCGATGGAGGCCGAGACGATCCAGCAGCAGGTCAACCAATGGATCGCCGCAGACTACCCGCGCCACATGAACTTGGAAGACGGCACCCGCCAAGTAGGCTTCGGCGAACTCCCCGCGTACGCCTGCGGCGGAACTCATGTGCACACGTTGGGCGAGCTGGGCCGCGTCAGCATCCTCGCGATGTCGGAGAAAAAGGGCGCGCTGTCGGTGCGCTACGAGATCGACTGAGACGACACCTTCTCTCTGTAGAGAGCCTTCCAATATAAGGAGCGATGCGCAACACGCCGGCAGGCGCTTGTCTTTTGTAGATTGGCAGCTAGCCTGTTGACTCTACGCGCGCAGTTTTAGCGGTGCTGTGCCCGTAGCCCACTCACAAGAGCACACCACCATGAAAACCGCTTCCCTTCGCTCGTTGTTCACGTTGTTTCTACTGATTCCCCTCAGTGCCTGCATCAACAACCAGCCGACACAGACCCTGGTTACCTTCGCCGATGGTACTCGTGGCCTGAAGACGCCCGTTGACACGGGTGTCCCCGGCCCCTCCCAAGGAGACCTGTTTGTTTTCGCCCAACCGCTGATGGACCAAAACCGCCAGGATATCGGCAGTAACAACGGCTACTGCGTCACCACGCTGGCGGGTATTCACAGCCAATGTCAGTGGACGTTGATATTCGTGGATGCGACTGGAAATGTGACGGGTACCCTTGTCGTCGGCGGGCAAGAGTACGAAAAAGGCGCCTCCACCGTCGCCATCCTCGGGAGTACCGGGAAATACGCAGGCTTTACGGGATCGATGACTTCCGAGCCACAGCCCGATGGAACATTCAAGCAGACCTTGTATCGGGTGCCACATTAAGCGGTAAAAAAGCCGCTCGTTAATGCGCGGCGTTTTCGTATGAAAAGTAGGACATTTCCTTCATTCAGATCTCCCACCCCTTTCCTTCAGAGTGGTAGTGTGTGGAAATATTTCTGACAGTTCGATCAGAAACACCCTACTCACCACCTGCAAAGGAATGCCTCCAGCAATGCACTTTCCACTCAAGCAACTGGCCGCGGCCACCCTGTTCGCGGCGAGCCTCTCAGCCATCACCAGCCCCGCTTTCGCCAACATCACCGCAGAGCAAAGCACGGCAATAATCAAGCGTTTCAACGAAACGTCCGTCACCGACTTTCGGGGTTTCCTCGGTACCCTGGCCAAGGGCGATCTGGGCAAAACCAGCGATGTGGGCCCGGCGACCAGTGCCTTCCTTGATAACAAATCCTTGAGCGCCGACCAGCAGAACGAAATCAATCGCCTGCTGGGCATCTATACCCGAGTGAAATACGGCAAGGCCGCCACTGAGACGCTGCGCGAGCTGGTGGAAATCCCGACCTTTAACGTGGACGGTCTACCACAGTACAAAAACCCGGAATTCATCAAGATCGCCGGCAAGATCCAGGACTTGGCCAAGGCCTTTAACCTGAACTTCCGCAATATCGATAACCGCGTGTACGAAATCTCCTTGGAAGGAAGCGGCGACGAAGTCGTCGGCATCCACGCCCACGCCGATGTGGTGCCGGTGACACCGGAGAATTGGGTGCTGAAGGACGGCACCCAACTGGACCCGTTCAAAGTCACGCTGATCGGCGACCGCATGTACGGCCGGGGCACCGAGGATGACAAGAACGGCATCGTGGTGGCCATGTATGCCATGAAGGTGATCAAGGAAGAGAAGCTGCCGCTGGCGCGCAACTTCAAGCTGCTGGTGGACACCACAGAGGAAACCTCCGGCGACGCCATTCCCTATTACTTCGAAAAGAACCCGACACCGCAGTACAACCTGGCACTGGACGGCGGCTACCCGGTGGTGATTGCCGAGAAAGGCTACGGCACGGTGATGGCGACGTTCCCGCGGCGCAAGGGTGAAGGCAAAGGCGCGGAAATCATCTCGATGACCGGTGGCATGGCGACCAACCAGATTCCGTCGGCATCCGTTGCCACGTTCGTAAGCGACAAGCCTGCGGAATTGGCCGCCAGCCTGCAAAAGGCCGGGACTGAATATGCCAAAGGCAACGGCGGTGATTTTGAAGTCGCCGCCAAGGTCGACGGCAAGCACGTCAAACTGACGGTCACCGGCGTGTCTGCTCACTCGTCCGAGCCGGAATCCGGAGTCAACCCGGTATCGCGCATGCTGGAGCTGATCCACAGCCTCGACGGCAAGATCGCCCTCAAGCACAACCACATCACCGATGCGGCACGGTATGCGTCCGACAACTGGGGGCTGGATTACCTGGGCGGCAAATTGGGCGTGGGCTTTTCCGATGCGTTCATGGGCCCGCTGACCACCTCGCTGACGTTTGTCGGCCTGGATGACAAAGCGTTCAAGCTGGCGGTGAACCTGCGCGTGCCGAAGGGAAAATCCCCGGAAAAGCTCAAGGCCGAGATTGCCGACAAACTGAGCGCCTGGGACAAGAAAACCAAGGTCAACGTGGACTTCACCTACTCGATCGCCGAGCCGATGTACCGCAACCCGGAAGGTGAATGGGTCAAAGCCCTATTGGCGGTGGCCAGCGAAAACCTGGGCATGGAACACAAGTTCGGCACTTCGGCCGGTGCGACCTCCGTGCATGAATTGCCCAACGGCGTGCAATTCGGCCTGGCGCGCCCGGAAGTGAAATACACCGGGCACACCGACAACGAGTTCAAGACCGTCGACCAGTTCTTGCTGGACCTGCAGATCGTTACCGAAATGATGGGCCGCATCGGGCAATTGCCGAAGCTCTGAGCCCCCTCGGATCCGCCGTCCTGGCGGGTCCATCGCGTTGGCTGCCTGGCTGCGCACACACAAAAACGCCGCCCGTGACCGAGCGGCGTTTTTGCATGGGTAAGACGCTCGTAGGAAATATCTCATTTTGTTTTGAGCAGCTCTCCTTCTACCTCACGGTGTTAGCTTCGGCAGGCAATCTCAACTGCCTACGAAGATAGGAGTGCCACAACAATGAAGTCATCACTTAAGCACCTGCTCATCGCTGCCCTGGTAGTCCCCCTTGCAGCATTCACCCTGCCCGTACAGGCCAATATTTCCCCGCAACAAAGCCGCGCCATCCTCACGCACTTCAGTGAGACATCGCCCACTGACTTCCGTGAGTTCCTGAGACAGCTGGGCGTGAGTGAACCCCCCATGAGCAGCGACCTGGGCGCGGCAATCAGCGGTTTCCTTGACGGCACGGCACTTTCCACCGCGCAGCAAAACCAGATTCATCGCCTGCTTGGCCTCTATGCCCGATTGAAGTACGGCGACGCCGCCATGGGCACCCTGCGCGAACTGGTGGCCATTCCGACCTTTCGTGTGGAGGGTGTTGCCCAGCACGATAACCCCGAATTCATCAAGATGGGCAACACACTCAAGACGTTGGCAGAATCATTCAACCTCTCCTTTCGCAACATCGACAACCGCGTTTTCGAGGTCTCGCTCAACGGCACCGGCGATGAAATCGTGGGCATTCACGCGCATGCCGACGTCGTGCCTGCCAATCCGCAGGACTGGGTATTGGAAGACGGCACCCGGCTTGACCCCTTCAAGGTCTCCCAGGTCGGCAACCGCTTGTATGGCCGAGGCACGGAAGATGACAAGAACGGCATCGTGGTGGCGCTCTACGCCATGAAGGTCATCCAGGAGGAGCGGCTACCGCTGGCGAGAAACTTCAAGCTGCTGGTCGATACCACTGAGGAAATCGCCGGCGATGCAATCGCCTACTACTTTGAACGCAACCCGACGCCCCACTACAACGTGGCTCTGGATGGCGGTTATCCGGTGGTCATTGCCGAGAAAGGCTATGGCACTGTCACCGCGAACTTTGCCCGACGTACTGCACAGGGCGACGGCGCCGAAATCATCTCCATGACCGGAGGCCTCGCCGCCAACCAGATCCCGCTGACCTCGGTTGCCATACTGGTGGGGGAAAATCCGATTGAATTGGCAGCCCGCCTGCAAAAGGCGGGTAACGACTATGCGAGGCGCAATGGCGATAATTTCAACGTAATCGCCCAAGTCATCGGCAAGGAAGTCCAACTGACCGTTACCGGCGTGTCTGCGCATTCATCAGAACCCGAATCCGGTGTGAACCCCGTCGCCAGGATGTTGGGCTTCATCCACAGCCTGGACGGGAACATCGCACTCAAGCAAAACCCTATTTCCGATGCCGCGCGCTACGCTGCCGACAACTGGGGGCTGGATTACCTGGGAGGCAAACTGGGTATTGGCTTTTCGGATGCATTCATGGGGCCTCTGACTACATCACTGACCTTTATCGGCATGGATGAAAAGACCTTCACGCTGACGGTCAACCTACGCGTACCAAAGGGAAAACGCTTGGACGTGCTGAAAGCCGAGATTGCCGACAAGTTGGGCGCCTGGAGCACGAAGAACGCCATTGCAATGGACGTGGACTACTTGATGACCGAACCGATGCTCCGCGACCCTGAGGGTGAGTGGGTCAAGGCGTTGCTGGACGTCGCCAGCGAAAACCTCGACATGCCGCGAAAATTCGGCGCCTCTGCCGGCTCAACCTCCGTGCATGACCTGCCCAATGGCGTGCAGTTCGGCCTGGCCAGGCTCGACGTTAAGTACACCGGCCACACCAATAAAGAGTTCAAGACCGTCGACCAGTTCTTGCTGGACCTGCAGATCGTTACTGAAATGATGGGGCGTATCGGGCAGTTGCCGAAGCTCTGATAGCCGAATGAGCCCGTCGCGATGGCGTTTTTTTTCGTCCGGCATAAATCCCACGCAAACAAAAACGCCGATCATCACTGATCGGCGTTTTCGTTGAATATGGAGCGGGAAACGAGACTCGAACTCGCGACCCCGACCTTGGCAAGGTCGTGCTCTACCAACTGAGCTATTCCCGCAAATGGCGTCCCCTAGGGGACTCGAACCCCTGTTACCGCCGTGAAAGGGCGGTGTCCTAGGCCACTAGACGAAGGGGACACACAACTGAAACACATGGTGTGTATTTCAGTGTCCAGAGATTAAATCCGAAGATTATGCCCTGGTTTCACTCAGTACCACCCGAAGGCAATACCGCTTAAATTTGGAGCGGGAAACGAGACTCGAACTCGCGACCCCGACCTTGGCAAGGTCGTGCTCTACCAACTGAGCTATTCCCGCATATTGGCGTCCCCTAGGGGACTCGAACCCCTGTTACCGCCGTGAAAGGGCGGTGTCCTAGGCCACTAGACGAAGGGGACACACGTACAACATTCACTCCCTACCGCGTTTCGCTGTGTGCTTTACGCTGTAAGTGGCGCGCATTCTATGGATGGATTGAAAGGTCGTCAACCCCCAAGGATAAATTTATTTAAATCAATGACTTCGCCCTGCTTTCCGGGCTTATGGGAGGATTGTGCCCGCCCAGGCTTTGGCGCCTATATTCTGGCGTCCGACAAGGCGCTATAGTTCGCTCCGACAAATGATGGCAATGTGCATCCATGTAACGGACGCCTATCTATAGAGAAGCAAACTACCTGGGCAACTGGTCGATCAGCCCTATCCGCCGGATGGCCCAGTCACTACACTCCACTGTAAACCCTATAAAGAGGTCACACCGGTGACACCACTCATGATCACCCTGCTGGTAATAGCCGGGATCGTAATACTGATCGCCATTGGCTATATGAACCACGTGGTGGAAAACAACAAGCTGGAAAAGAAGCGCACCGAGATCGAGCTTAACGATCGCCTGCGCCGTTGCGGTGAAATCACCGAGACCTTCCCCGGCCAGTTGATGTCCCCGGCGCTCAAGTTGTTGCTTACCCGACTGGAACTCAACGTCAACCAGCGCCTGTTGAACCTCAACAAGACCAGCGCCCCCATCAAGGCCCGCATCGCCGAACTCAATACGCTGGTGGCTCAGGGCGAATCGATCCCGGTGAACAACCCACCCGCGCCGATCCAGACCGAAGCCAAGGCCAAGGACGTGCGCTTCCTGCTCGAAGCCCTACATGGTCAGGTCACCCGCGCCGCACAAGACGGTTTCCTGCCGGCCAACGAAGCCAAGCACTGGATCAAGGAAATCCGCCATATCCTGGTGTTGCTGCATATCGAGTTCTTCAACAACCTCGGCCAACACGCCCTGCAACAAGGCCAGCCAGGCCAGGCGCGCCTGGCCTTCGAACGTGGCGTGCAGTACCTGCGCAAACAGCCTGAACCGGTCATCTACAGCGCACAGCTGCAACAGCTGGAAGGCCAACTGGCCCGCGCCAACTCCACGGTGCTGACCAACAGCAAGCCGGCCGAAGACGAAGTCAACGAACTGACCGAAGGCCTCAAAGTGGTCGACGCCGACGCCGAGTGGAAGAAGAAAGTCATCTACGACTGATGCCCCTCTCCTTATACATAGGTATCTACACAACGCTGTAGCAACCAGCCTAACCACGATGCGAAGCGAGCCGCTCTTGATCTTGATCTCGCTTTTGATCTCAGGCGCCCCGTCAAACACGCTGGCCGGAATTCGACAGGGATTTGGGGGGTAAACCGGCAGGGATGCCGGTTTAGCCGCCCCGCGCCATGGATGGCGCGTGGCGGCGGCCCCCCAAATACCTGTCGGATTACGGGCACACCGAGCGTGAGCGAGGTGCCGAGTGTTGGGGCAAGAGCCTTTTTGGTTACTTTTGGGGCTCTTTTCCAAAAGTGACCCGCTGTAAGAGCGGAACCAACAGTGGCCGTTACCTGAATAACGGATATGCACGCGGTTTGATCCAACATCCAGGTCGTCCGTCAGGCCGCCACGGGAGCAAGCTCCCTCGCCACAGGTCCAGCGCCATATCCAGGGTGGTGTAGATACCGAGGCCCCGATGGCGCTGAATCAGTCACCTGATGAATCGACTGACACACCGCTATCGGGGGCAAGCCCCCTCCCACATTTGGATCGCGGCCTAACCGTTAGATGGCGGTCGTCTGCCAGGCCGCCAACGGGAGCAAGCTCCCTCGCCACAGGTCCAGCGCCATAGCCAGAATTGTGTAGATACCGATGCCCGATGGCGCTGAATCAGTCACCTGATGAATCGACTGACACACCGCTATCGGGGGCAAGCCCCCTCCCACATTTGGATCGCGGCCTAACAGTTAGATGGTGGTCGGCTGTCAGGCAGCCGGCGGGAGCAAGCTCCCTCGCCACAGGTCCAGCGCCATAGCCAGAATTGTGTAGATACCGAGGCCCCGATGGCGCTGAATCAGTCACCTGATGAATCGACTGGCACACCGCTATCGGGGGCAAGCCCCCTCCCACATTTGGATCGCGGTCTAACCGTTAGATGGCGGTGGGCTGTCAGGCAGCCAGCGGGAGCAAGCTCCCTCGCCACAGGTCCAGCGCCATAGCCAGAATTGTGTAGATACCGACGCCTCGATGGCGCTGAATCAGTCACCTGATGAATCGACTGACACACCGCTATCGGGGGCAAGCCCCCTCCCACATTTGGATCGCGGTCTAACCGTTAGATAGCGGTCGTCGGTAAGGCCGCCAGCGGGAGCAAGCTCCCTCGCTGCCCATCTGGCGAACACAGTTCACCACATGCCATCACTTTGCACCTATCCCCCCGCCCCCGACTAGCGTAAAAAAGTGCCCCTCACTCCATGAAGTCAGAGGCCTGCTATGCCTGTCGCCGTCATTGATGGACAACCGCTGCACTACGTCGACCAGGGTTCCGGCCCGGTCGTCCTATTGGGCTCAAGTTACCTGTGGGACCGCGACATGTGGGCGCCGCAGATCGAAGCCCTCTCGCAACAGTACCGTGTGATCGTGCCCGAGCTATGGGGGCATGGCGAATCAGGCCCGTTGCCGACGCAAACTCACTCCCTCGATGACCTTGCGCGCCAGATCCTGGCCCTGCTGGACCATCTGGACATCGCACACATCAACCTGGTGGGGCTCTCGGTCGGCGGCATGTGGGGCGCACGCCTGGCACTGGTGGCACCCGAGCGGATCAACAGCCTGGTGCTGATGGACACGTACCTGGGCGCCGAGCCCGAGGCCACGCGCCAGTACTATTTCTCACTGTTCAAGATGATTGAAGATGCCGGCGCCATCCCTGAGCCTTTATTGGACGTGATCGCACCGATCTTCTTCCGCCCGAACATCGACCGCGAATCCGCGCTGTACCAGGACTTCCGCAAACAATTGCAGGGCTACTCCAAAGAGCGCCTGCTGGAGAGCATCGTGCCCCTGGGCCGCTTGATCTTCAGCCGCGAGGCTGTGCTGGAGCAGTTGCCACGCCTGGACGCCGACACCACACTGGTGATGTGCGGCGAACAGGACAAACCGCGCCCACCCGCCGAGTCCGAGGAAATGGCCGAACTGATTGGTTGCAGCCTGATCCTGATCCCGCAAGCCGGGCATATCAGCGCCAGGGAAAACCCGGACTTCGTCAACGAAGCCCTGCTGACCTTTCTCGCCAACCACGCCTGACCACCCTCCCCTGTGATCGCTGCGCAGGCGCGGTGATCACAGGCGGAAGTGCCCCACCATCCCCTTGAGCTCGGCCCCCAACTGCGCCAGTTGAATACTCGACGCGGCGTTGCCCTGCATGCTCAGCGCCGACTGATCGGCACTGGCGCGGATACTGGTGACACTGCGGTTGATCTCTTCGGCCACCGAGCTTTGCTGCTCGGCCGCCGCCGCAATCTGCTGGTTCATCTGCTGGATCAACGACACCGCCACCGCGATGCTGCCCAGGGCACTTTCGGTTTCCAGCGCATCACTCACCGCCAGTTTCACCAGCTCACCGCTTTGCTGGATCTGCTGCACCGATGACTGTGCCGCGCTGCGCAAGGTGCTGACCAGCCGCTCGATCTCTTCGGTGGATTGCTGGGTGCGCTTGGCCAAGGCCCGCACCTCATCGGCCACCACCGCAAAACCGCGCCCCTGCTCGCCGGCACGCGCGGCTTCGATAGCGGCGTTGAGGGCCAGCAGGTTGGTCTGTTCGGCCACGCTTTTGATCACACTCAACACGGTGCCGATATGCTGGATCTCGGTGCTCAGGCTCTCGATGCTCGCGCTGGCGCGTGTGCTGGAGGTGGCCAGCAACTCGATGCGCTGCAAACTCTGGCGCACCACCTGTTGGCCACTGTCGACTTTGTCGTCCGCCGTCTGTGCGGCCTGCGCAGCCTCCTCGGCGTTGCGCGCCACATCGTGCACGGTGGCGGTCATCTGGTTCATCGCCGTGGCGACCTGCTCGGTTTCTTCTTTCTGGCTGCTGACTTCGACGTTGGTCTGCTCTGTCACACTGGACAAGGAATGCGCCGAGCTGGCCAGTTGCTCGATACCGGCTTGCAGGCCGCTGACCATCTGGCTCAGGCCGTTGCCCATCTGTTGCATTGCCTGCATCAACTGGCCGATTTCATCGCGGCGGCTGACCTCCATGCGCCCGCTCAAGTCACCGGCGGCAATCTGCTGGGCCACGGCGATCACACTGCGCAGCGGCGCGACGATCAACCGGGTAATCACCCACGCTGCAATCAACCCCACCAGCAAGGCCAGGGCCGAAGAGCCGATGATCAGCATCGCGCTTTTCTTCAACTGCGCCTGCATCGACAGGTCTTCGGCGGCATAGGCCTGGTTGACCCGGCCGACCACTTGCTCCGCCCGATCATGCAATTGCGTGTAGACCACCTTCTCCTGCGCCAGCAGGCCGGTGTACTCACCGAGCTTCTCGCTGAACGCGGCGATATGCCCAGCCACTTCGTTAAGCACCGTCTGGTAGCCGGGGTCCTTGACCGAGGTCTTCAGTTGCTCAACCTGAGCCAGCGCCTGGTCAGCTTGCTCGATCTTGCCTTGCTCGGCGTCGTCCTGGTCCGCCTTGCGGCTCTGGTCCAGGCGTACGTGAGCTTCGTTCATGGCTTGCAGCATCAGCCGCGACACCTGGCTGACCTGCCCCGCCTGCTCGATAAACTCGGCACCTTCCTTGCCCTGGCTTTCCTTAAGGCCATAAGCACCGTCGTCTGCCAGCCCGGCCTGCAATACGTCGAGGTTATTGGCCACGCTGGACACCGACCAACTGGCCATTTCCAACGCAAGGTCCTTGGTCTGGGTCAATTCGACAAACTCATCGAACGCCTTGCGGTATGCGGCCAGGGCCTGTTCGACCTCGGCCATGACCGGCACGTTGGCGGCCGATTCGGCTTTGAGGCTGGCGGCGAGGGCCGCCAAGGCATCCACACTTTCATGCAGCGCGTCGACGTCCTTGGGGTCGGCATGCAACGCATAGTTCTGCTCGATCAGGCGCACCTTGAGCAAGCCGCTGTTGAGCGACGACATGACCTTGAGGCCTTCGAAACGCTGGCCAACGGTTTGCAGGGACCACACGCCGATCGCCGCGACCAAGGCCGTCAACAGCAGCACGAGGGTGAAGCCCAAGCCCAGTTTTTTTGCCATACCGAGGTTGGCGAATTGTCGTTGCACGGCCGAAATCATTGCACTTGAATCCTCTTGCAATGGCAATTGCCATCGAGCCCGGTTTACATCGGCGAGATTGGCAACCACAAGGCCCTGAGCACAAGTCGTTGGCGCCACAATAATGGCAAAAAGCTACAGGTTCGTCGTTTTCAGAATGCTCGAGGTCGATCTGGCGGGTCCCATGGCGCGGAACAATGCCAAAGCCCGTTGATCAGCAGCATAGGCCACATTGATGCGTAGCCACTCACTGGGTTCGTTGGTCGGGCTGAACAACGCCCCCGGCGATAACAAAACCCCTAGACGCCGGGCACACGCCTGCAACCGTGAGTGATCCGCCTGCCCCGGCCGCGCCCACAAGAACATACCGCCGGCGGGAGTGGCGAACACCTCCCACTCCTCGTCTTCCAGCACTTGCAAGGTCGCCGCCATTTCCATACTCAAGCGCTTGCGCAAGCGTTGCACCCACTTACGATAGGTGCCATTAGCCAGCAGCGTGGCCACCACCGCCTCGGCAAACCGCGAGGTGCCGAAGCCGGTCAACGTCTTGAGGCTCGTCAATTGAGTGATGATCGCCGTGCTGGCACTGAGATAGCCCACGCGCAAGGCGCTGCTCAGGGTCTTGGAAAAGCTCGCGACGTAGATCACCCGGTCATCATGGGGCATTGCCGACAGCCGCGTGCAGCTGGCGTGTTGCAGGTCGCCGAACACGTCCTCTTCGATAATCAGGAAGTTCTCCCGGTGCGCCAGCGCCAATAAGCGCTCCGCCACCTCGCGACACAGGCTGGAGCCGGTCGGGTTGTGATACAGGCTGTTGATAAACAGGCATTTGGGCCGATGCCGCTGCAGCAAAGTTTCCAGTGCAGGAATGTCCGGGCCACCCCGCGTGCGCGGCACTTCCAGCAACTGCACACCGTGGAATGCCAGTTGCCGATAGAGGTTGCCGTACCCCGGCGTTTCGACCACCACGCAATCACCGGCCTTGAGCAGTGTGCGTATCAGCAAGTCCTGGGCATGGCTGGCGCCTGCGGTGGTGAGGATACGGTCAACGCTGCTGGCAATATGCGCCTGGGCCAGGCGCTTGAGCAGTTGCTCACGCAACGCCGGCAGACCCAATGGGGGGCTGTAGTTGAACAGCCCGGCGGTGTCGGTACGGGTGACTTCACGAATCGCGTAACTGATGTCATCGCTTTCGCGCCAGGCATCCGGCAACCAGCCGCAACCCAGCTTGAGCTCGCCCAATGGGTTATCGGCGAAAGCACCCCATTCCCGCTCAGCACCTTCGTACCACTGGCCTTCGTGCGCCTGCGGCGGCTGGGCCACCCTGAAACCTGCCCCCTGCTTGGACACCAGCAAGCCCTGGGCGACCATCCGCTCGAACGCCTCAATGACGCTGGACTGGCTGAGCAGGTTATCGAGGGCCACCTGGCGGATGGACGGTAAGCGTGTGCCAGGGCTCGCCCCACTCGTGCGAATCCATTGCGCCACTGCGCTGATGATCTGCTGCACCACCGGTACAAGGGCTTGTCGATCGATCCCTAAATCCATGCGCCACTCACTTCAACTGTCTGTTATTCAACCCGGAACAGTTAAGCACAGAAGCCCTTGTCGACCCGTCGCCAAGTTTTATTAAAGTATTGATTCTATTGGATTATTTACCTAATGATACACATTCTGACAGGGCACACTGCCAGCTATGGAAAAGCCCCACAGCCCCCCAAACGTTTTCGAATGGAGAGCGAGGTGCGGTCCTAGATCGCCGTCGCGCCACCGTCCACCGCCAACGCTTGGCCAGTGGTAAATGCCGCACCGTCGCTGCACAGGTACAGCACCGCACTGGCGATTTCCTCGACCTTGCCAATGCGCCCGACCGGATGCATGGCGGCGGCGAATTCGGCTTTGCGTGGGTCGGCTTCATAGGCACGCCGGAACATATCGGTATCGATCACCGCCGGGCACACCGCGTTGACGCGGATTTTCTTCTTCGCATACTCGATGGCCGCCGATTTGGTCAGGCCGATCACCGCATGTTTGGACGCGGCATAAATGCTCATCTTCGGCGCAGCGCCCAGCCCCGCGACCGACGCGGTGTTGACAATCGCGCCGCCGCCCTGGGCCAGCAAGAGCGGCAATTGGTGCTTCATGCACAACCACACGCCTTTGACGTTGACGCCCATGATCGCGTCGAACTCATCCAGGCTGCCGTCAGCCAGCTTACCCTTCTCGATCTCGATCCCGGCATTATTGAAGGCATAGTCCAGGCGGCCATAGGCGGCGAGGGTCTGGGCCATCAATTGCTGCACTTCCCCCTCCAGCGTGACGTTGCAGCGCACAAACAGCGCTTCGCCGCCGGCTTGGTGAATCAAGGCAACGGTGCCCTCGCCGCCCGCCGCATCCAGGTCGGCGACCACGACCTTCAAGCCTTCGGCGGCGAACGCCAACGCGGTAGCGCGGCCGATACCGGCGGCGGCACCCGTTACCAGAGCGACCTGGCCGGAAAACGTCATGCTCATAAGAAGATGTCCTGTTGGGAGAATAGCAGTGGGTCGAGTCTAGCCAACGCCGCGCCGGGCGCGTCAGCACTATCAAAAGGCCGGTTGGCGCTGCATGAATCGCAGTGATAAGAGCCACCACCCGACTATCAGCACTGTCTATCGAACGGCATTCGCGCCCTCGGTGAACCTTGCCCTCTACCCGTTCAAGGTCTATCACTTCAGGTTCATTTCCAGAAGAGTCGCTGCCATGACCGCCCAGACCAACCGCCAATTCCTGCTCGCCAAGCGCCCGGTCGGCGCGGCCACCCGGGAGACGTTCACCTACCAGGAAGTACCGGTGGGTACCCCCCAGGATGGCCAAGTGCTGGTGCGCAATGAATACCTGTCCCTCGACCCGGCCATGCGTGGCTGGATGAATGAAGGCAAGTCGTATATTCCGCCGGTCGGCATCGGTGAAGTGATGCGTGCGCTGGGCGTGGGCAAGGTGATTGCCTCGAACAACCCGAAATTCGCGGTCGGCGACTACGTCAACGGCGCCTTGGGCGTGCAGGATTACTTCCTCGGCGAGCCACGCGGCTTCTATAAGGTGGACCCGACACTCGCGCCCCTGCCCCGTTACCTGTCTGCCTTGGGCATGACCGGCATGACCGCTTACTTCGCACTGCTGGACACCGGCGCGCCCAAGGCCGGTGAAACCGTAGTGATTTCCGGCGCAGCCGGCGCCGTGGGCAGCATTGCCGGCCAGATCGCCAAGATCAAAGGCTGCCGCGTGGTGGGCATTGCTGGCGGCGCCGACAAGTGCAAGTTCCTGATGGACGAACTGGGCTTCGACGCCGCCATCGACTACAAAAGCGAAGACGTGCCCGCCGCACTCAAACGCGAGTGCCCCAAAGGTGTGGACGTGTATTTCGATAACGTCGGTGGCGATATCCTCGACGCGGTGCTCAGCCGCCTGGCGTTGAAGGCCCGCGTGGTGATTTGCGGTGCCATCAGCCAATACAACAACAAGGAAGCCGTGAAGGGCCCGGCCAACTACTTGTCACTGCTGGTCAATCGCGCGCGCATGGAAGGTTTTGTGGTGATGGATCACGCCGCAAATTTCGCCGCCGCCGGCCAGGAAATGGCCGCCTGGATGGCGCTGGGCAAGCTCAAGAGCAAGGAGGACATCGTGGAGGGGCTGGAAACGTTCCCGGAGACGCTGATGAAGTTGTTCAACGGCGAGAACTTCGGAAAGCTGGTGCTCAAGGTCAGCTGACAAGCGATAGATCTAGAGGGTGGAGATCTGAATGTGGGAGGGGGCTTGCCCCCTCCCACCTTTGACAATCAGGCGATTTCGGCGACCACGTCAGCCAACGCCTTGGCCGGATCCGCCGCCTGGCTGATCGGACGCCCAATCACCAGGTAATCCGAACCCGCGTCCAGCGCCTGACGCGGGGTCAAGATACGGCGCTGATCATCCTGGGCGCTCCCCGCCGGACGAATCCCCGGAGTCACCAGTTGCAGCGATGGATGCGCAGTTTTCAACGCCTGGGCTTCCAGCGCCGAACACACCAAGCCATCAAGGCCGGCTTTCTGCGCCAGGGCGGCCAAACGCAGCACCTGCTCCTGAGGCTCGATATCCAGGCCGATACCGGCCAGGTCCTCGCGCTCCATGCTGGTCAGCACGGTCACACCGATCAGCAAAGGTTTAGGGCCGCTGCGCTGTTCCAGCACTTCACGGCAGGCCGTCATCATGCGCAGGCCACCGGAGCAGTGCACGTTGACCATCCACACGCCCATTTCGGCGGCGGCCTTGACCGCCATGGCGGTGGTATTCGGGATGTCGTGGAATTTCAGGTCGAGGAACACCTCGAAACCTTTGTCACGCAGGGTGCCGACGATTTCCGCGGCGCAACTGGTGAACAGTTCCTTGCCGACCTTGACCCGACACAGTTTCGGGTCCAACTGGTCAGCCAGCTTCAGTGCGGCGTCACGGGTGGGGTAATCCAGGGCGACGATGATAGGCGTCTGGCAGACGGACATTGGAATGGGCTCTCAGGCAAGTCGAAATCGGCGCGGATTGTAGCGCACGCAGCGCCGTTGCGGGATCCGATGATCGGTAAATACTGCCCAACCGCCCTTGAGCGAGCATTTTTTGGGCAATTGTTTCAAAACAGATACATTCACGACATGCCCCCAACACGCCCCACCGCTAGCCTCGCTCGCACGACCCACCGACCAGCACTTCCAGCCATGTGGCTGGGCGCCTATGCTGACCGCAACAACCAGGCAGATGATCACACTATGCAGACCCCTTCCGCCCCTGTGAACGACGAGCAAAAAGGCGCGGTGATCGCCGATGACAAGCGCTGGAACACCCGTGCGCTGATTGTTGACGACGATGTGCCGATCCGCGAACTGCTGATCGACTACCTGGCGCGCTTCGGTATCCTCGCCACCGGCGTGACCGACGGCACGACCATGCGCCAGGCCATGCAAGCCGAAACCTTTGACGTGGTGGTGCTCGACCTGATGCTGCCTGGCGAGGACGGCCTGTCGCTGTGCCGCTGGCTGCGCTCAGAATCGGATATCCCGATCCTGATGCTCACCGCCCGCTGCGAACCCACCGACCGCATCATCGGCCTGGAGCTGGGCGCCGACGACTACATGTCCAAGCCGTTCGAACCCCGTGAGCTGGTGGCGCGTATCCAGACCATCCTGCGCCGGGTGCGCGATGACCGCACCGAACAGCGTGCCAATATCCGCTTCGACAACTGGCGCCTCAACAGCGTATTGCGCCAGCTGGTGGCGGATGATGGCCTGGTAGTGCCGCTGTCCAACGCCGAATTCCGCCTGCTGTGGGTGTTTATCGAGCGCCCGCGCCGGGTACTCAGCCGCGAGCAATTGCTGGATGCCGCCCGTGGTCGCTCGATCGAAGCCTTTGACCGCAGCATTGACTTGCTGGTCTCGCGCCTGCGGCAAAAACTCGGCGATGATCCCAAGGCGCCGCAACTGATCAAGACCGTGCGGGGCGAAGGCTACCTGTTCGATGCGCGGGATATTGGTTGATGCGTGCCCCCTTCAACACGCTGTTCGGTCGGCTGTTCGGCGTGTTGCTGGTGGCGATCGTGCTGGCCCATGCGCTGGCGTTCTTCTGGTTCCACCATTACGGCCAACCGCCCCCCCCACCGCCTGAACAGTTTATCGAGCAGCCGGACGGCAGGCTGGTGCCGCTGCGCAAGGAGCACCATCGCCCCTGGTTTGGCGGCCCGGTGGTGCCCCTGACGTTTCAATTCGTCTCGCTGATTATCGCCGCCTGGTACGGTGCCAAACTGTTGAGCCGACCGATCCAGCGCCTCAGCGACGCCGCCGAGCGCTTGAGCCTGGACCTCGACAGCCCGCCCCTCGACGAATCGGGACCGCGGGAGGCTCAGCAAGCGGCGTCGACCTTCAACCTGATGCAACGGCGTATCCGCGAACAGGTCAGCCAGCGTGCGCGCATGCTCGGTGCCGTGTCCCATGACCTGCGCACGCCGCTGTCACGCCTCAAGCTGCGCCTGGAACAGATCGAAGACACCAAGCTGCAGGGCCAGATGCGCCAGGACCTGGATGACATGATCGGCATGCTCGACGCCACCCTGAGCTACCTGCACGAACAACGCACCAGCGAAACCCGGCATTGGCTGGATGTGCAGGCGTTGGTGGAGTCGATGAGCGAGAACGCCCAGGACCAAGGCTGCGATGTGCAATTCGCCGGCAGCTGCGTGCCCTTGCAGGTGCAGCCGATGGCCCTGCGTTCCTGCCTCAACAACC
This sequence comes from Pseudomonas fluorescens group sp., assembly GCF_020093335.1. NCBI lineage: Bacteria > Pseudomonadati > Pseudomonadota > Gammaproteobacteria > Pseudomonadales > Pseudomonadaceae > Pseudomonas > Pseudomonas fluorescens group sp. The sequence goes on from NZ_JAIOKW010000008.1 coordinate 193,399, forward strand.
TGATCGACAATGCCTTGCGTTATGCCGGTACTGCGCGCATCGAACTGCAAGACAGCCGTGAAGCCTTGGTCATTCGCGTTATCGACCACGGGCCGGGAATTGCGGCAGACAAACGCGAGGCGGTGTTCGAGCCGTTCTATCGGCTGGAATGCTCACGCAATCGCAATTCCGGCGGGGTCGGCCTGGGCATGACGATTTCCAAGGAGGCGGCGGAACGCCTCGGCGGTCGACTGGAGCTTGAGGAAACCCCAGGCGGTGGGTTGACTGCAGTGATGTGGTTACCGAGGACCTGAGATCCAACCCCTCACCACAGACAGCCCACACCCCCATGAGCCCTCACACCACCGTTACAGCGGCTTGTCTTCACGACGCCCCTGGGCCTGGGTCGCGCTCCAATCCATCAACAAGCTGTAGGCCACCGCCAGCAAGGTCGGGCCGATGAACAGGCCGATGAAACCAAAGGCAATCAAGCCGCCGAACACCCCGAGCAGCACGATCACCAGCGGCAGGTTGCCGCCACGGCTGATCAGGTAGGGTTTGAGCACGTTGTCCACGCCGCTGATGATGAAGGTGCCCCACACGCCAAGGAACACCGCGTAGGTGTAGTCGCCCTTCCAGGCCAGCCAGGCGGTGGCCGGGATCCACACCAGCGGCGGGCCCATGGGGATCAGGCTGAGCAGGAAGGTGACGATACCCAGCACCAACGCACCTGGTACGCCGGCGATCAGGAAACCAATCAGCGCCAGCACGGCCTGGGCGGCGGCGGTGCCGATCACGCCGTTGACCACCCGTTGGACCGTCCCCGCCACCAATTCGATGTAGTAGCCGGCGCGGTCGCCGATCAAGCGCTCCAGCAGGCGATGGACGAACATGGCCAGGCGCGGCCCGTCCCGATAGAAAAAGAACACGAAGACCAGGCTCAGGGTGAGTTCCAGGATGCCACCACCGATCTGTGCACTGCGCGCCAGCAGCCAATTGCCGACCTGCCCCAGGTACGGCTTGATGCTGACCATCAAGGCCGCGCCCTGCTGGTCGATGCTGTCCCACATTGCCACCAGCCGTTCGCCGACAAACGGGATCGAGCCGAGCCAGGTCGGTGCCGCCGGCAGGCCATCGACCTGGATATCCTTGATCAATGCCGTGGCATCGCGCACATGGTCCGCGAGGTTGAAACCCAGCCACACCAGCGGCAATGCCACCAGCAACATCCAGCACAACGTGAGGATACCGGCGGCCAGGGATTCACGCCCACCCAGCCAGCGGGTGAGCAGGACCATCAACGGCCAACTGGCAAACGCCAGCACCGCGCCCCAGAACAGCGCCGACCAGAACGGCGCCATCACCCAGAAGCTGGCACCGAACAGCACCAGCAGCAGGATTTGCACCAGCAGGCGATCGTTATTGAGCATGGAGTATCTCTAGAGGAAGGCTGTAGGAAGAGAGCTTAGGCGAACGGCGCGGGTCCGTTCGCCTCTTAACGGTCAGCGTATCAGATGCAGGTGCAGGCCTTTGGTTTCAGCAGTACCGGTTTCCATGCGCGCGGCGCGCACGCCTTTGTCGACCAGGGCCTGGCGCCAGGCTTCGGCATTCGGGCCGGTCAGGCTGACGCGCAAGGTGGCGTCAAGGTTCAACCCACGGGAAATCAGGGTCAGCCAGGTGTCGTCAGGGTCGCCGCCGAGCGCTGGAAAATCCAGCTCGCCGGTGCTTTTCAACTCGCGCAGCAGGGTCGCCGAGGTGGGCAACAGGTTGCCCAGCGGCGCGTTGGCGTCCAGTTGTTCCACATGCAGATAGGCGCGGCGATTGCCACGGGTGATGCCGTACAGCGCCACCAGGGAGTTGTCCTGCGGGGCGGCCAGGCGCAGCAGCAGGTATTCCTGTTGGCCATCGGCACCGACGAGCTTGGCGTTGCCGAATACTTCATTGGCCCACAGGCTGCTTTCGCCACAATCGCGGGCCTGGCACCAGAACAACAGCTGCGCGCCCTTCGCCTGCAACGCTTCACGCGTAGCGGTAAACGCGGCACTGGAGGTGTGCTCGGCGGGCAGCTCATAGGTAATCGCCGTGGCGTGCCCACGGGCGGTGGCCTGCCCTTCGTAACGCAGTTGGCCGCTGATCTTGCGGATCGCGCCCATCGGGTAGATGCGTTCCTTCTCTTCGGCGGGGCGGTAGTCGACGATCTGTGAGTCGACCTGACGTGACACTGCCGGTAAATCCTGGCTTCCTGGCACATCGGCGGCGAACACCAGGGGACTGAAACAGCACAGCCCGAGGGCACGGATAGATCCTTTACGTAGGCTCATCGGATCAATGAGCCCTGGCCATCGGAGCGCACAGCGGTGTTGAGATGGTTCATGGTTGACTCCCTTTCAATCCGCCCAGCCTCGGCAGTTGACCGCGCCAAGTCAAGGCGTGGTGAAGAACCGATTGAAACAGTCTGCAACAAGGACCGCGCCGGGCTCATCATTCAGGTGTAAATGATGGCCACCCGGCAGCGTGGTGACCGTAAAGGGTAGTTGAGAAAGCAATTCTGAATGTTTCGCCAGCATGCCGTCGGCAGCCACCACCAACTGCGTAGGGCAACTGACGCGCCGTACGAAAGCCATGGCCTGTTCGTCGGTCAGGCGCATCGGCGAAGCGAGGGTCAAGCGACTGTCGGTACGCCAGGTGTAGCCGCCCGGCACCGGCATCAAACCGCGCTGGGCCAGCAGTTGCGCGGCTTCGCGACTGACCGCCACCACGCCTTTCATGCGCGCCTCGACCGCTCGGTCCAGGGTGTTATAGACCGGCTTGCGCTTGTCCTGCAGGTTCAATTGCGCCTGCAAGGCCATGCCCAGCCGCTCGGCGGCGTTCTCACCGCTGGCGGTCGGCGGGATCACCCCGTCGATCAATCCCAGGTGCGTCACGCGCTCCGGCAACGCACCCGCCAGCACCAGGGACACGATGGCGCCGAGGGAGTGGCCAAGTAATGCAAAACGTTTCCAACCCAACTGCTCGGCGACTTGCAGCACGTCATACACGTAATCCCACAAGGCATAACCGGCGCCGCTAGGACGATGCGCCGAATGCCCGTGCCCGGCCATGTCCAGGGCAACGATGCGCAGGCCCTGAAGTTTGGGCGCCAGTCGCGCAAAACTGTTGGCGTTGTCCAGCCAGCCATGCAGGGCGATCACCGGCAAACCGTCCTCGGGGCCGAACAGATGGGCCGCCAGTTCGATATGCGGCAGGCTCAAGCGCACCTCTTCAACCGGCGTGCTCATGCGCAACTCTGCTCGCGGGCTTCCCAGCGGGAGAACAACTGCTTGATCAAGGCCGCGGTGTCCTGGGGGCGTTCAAGGGGGAACATGTGGCCGCCGGGCATGGTGAGCATTTCACCCATGGGCAGGCGCCCGACACCGCTGGCGTGGTGACGCATCACCACCCGGCTCTGCCGGCCGCGCACGACGGCCAGCGGCACTTTCAATTGGCGCACCTGGCCGGGGCTGGTATGGGGCACGCCACGGTAGATGCTGATTTCGGTGGCCGGGTCGAAGCGCAAGCGCAGGCGATCGCCCACCTGATGCAGGCCATGTTGCAGGTAAGCGTCGAAGCATTCCGGGTCAAAGCCACGGAACAGGGTCTTGCCGGCGAAATAGCTGCGTGCGGCGTCCAGGTCGCTGAACTCTTCGCGCCGCCCCAGGGTACGCCCGGCCGGGGTCAGGCGGTCGATAAACCCGAAGCGCTTGGCCGCGCGGATCACCCAGCGGTCGGCACGGGTCAGCACCGGCGAATCCAGCATCACCACGCCGCGATACAGCTGCGGGCAACGCATGGCCGCGTGCAGGTGCAAGACCCCCCCGAGGGAATGGCCCACGCCCCACACCGGTGCCGGTTGCTGCTCCAGATGATGGATCAGTTCGTCCACCAGGTTCTGCCAGTTGTCGTCCACCGGAAACCTGGGGTCGTGACCGTGTTGCGGCAGGTGAGCCACTGCGTATTCCGGCGCCAGGGCGGCAAACAACTTGCCGTAGGTGGCCGAAGGGAAACCATTGGCGTGGGCAAAAAACACATGCTGCGACATACCGGATCCATCTACAAAAACAGAGATTGATTGTCACCATGCCCGACGTACACAGCAATGACTGTAACTGCCAGGAATGATGACACTCACGCCACGCCTATCGCGCCGGTGGGGTCTCGCCCAGCGGCACCACGGCCATGGTCAGGCGCGACACGCAGCTGGTTTTGCCATCATCACTGGTCAAGCGGATGTCCCAGACCTGGGTGGTGCGGCCAATGTGGATCGCCTTGGCCACCGCCGTTACGCGCCCGCTGCGCACACCGCGCAGGTGGTTGGCGTTGACCTCCAGCCCCACGCAATAGAACTTGCTGGCGTCGATGCACAGGTAGGCCGCCATGGAGCCGACGCTCTCGGCCAACACCACCGACGCGCCGCCGTGCAGCAGGCCGTAGGGCTGGTGGGTGCGATGATCGACCACCATGCTGGCGGTCAGGGAGTCGTCGTCGAAGCTTTCAAAGCGGATATCCAACAGTTCACCGATGGTGTTTTTCTGGGCCGCATTGAGTTGGTCGATATTCGGTTGGGTACGCCAGAGGCTCATGCCGTTGTCCTTGTTGGTTTTATGATGATCCTAATCCTGCCACAGAACGGTTTCGGAACGCTCGCTCCATGCCTGGAATTGTGCACCGTAAGTCGATTCGATCACGTTGCGCTTGATCTTCAAGGTCGGGGTCAGGAAGCCGTTCTCCACCGCCCAGTTGTCTTTCACCACCACCAGTTGGCGCAGGCGTTCATGCTTATCCAGCGCCTGGTTGACCTGTGCCAGCCAACGCTCAAGGCTGCTGCGCAGTGCGTGCGGGTCCTCGCTCACCGCCGATAACACGCACAACCCTATCGGCGCGGGCAGCCCATCCCCCACTACGCACACCTGCTCGATACGCGCATGTTCAGCCAAGCGGTTTTCAATCGGCGCCGGCGCCACGTATTTGCCTTTGCTGGTCTTGAAGATTTCCTTGAGCCGCCCGGTCAGGCGCAGGCGACCATCGGCATCCTGTTCGCCCTTGTCGCCGGTGCGCAGGAAACCATCGGCGGTAATCGTCTCGGCGGTTTTCTGCGGGTCTTTGTAGTAACCGAGCATAGTCGCACCGCTGCGCACCTGGACTTCGCCTTCGGGGTCGATACGTACTTCCACGCCGGGGCACGGCAGGCCGATCCAGCCGAGGGTCTGCTGGCCGGGGCGGCACACGTGGGAGTAGCCGCAACTTTCGGTCATGCCGTACACCTCCAGCACATCCAGGCCCAGGCGTTGATACCAGCGCAGCAGCGCCTCGGGCACCGGCGCCGCGCCCGACAGGGCAATGCGCAACGCGTCCAGGCCCAGGCCGGCGAGCACCTTGTGGCCCACCCGCTTGCCGATGAAAGGCAGGCGCAGCAGGGTGTCCAGGCGCTTCTCGGGGATTTTGGCGTAGACGCCCATCTGGAATTTGGTCCAGATACGCGGCACTCCAAACAGGGCGGTCGGACGCGCCCTACGCAGATCGGTCAGAAACGTATCCAGGCTTTCGGCGAAAAATACCGTTTGCCCGGTGTAGATCGCCGCCATTTCTACAAACATGCGCTCCGCCACATGACACAGCGGCAAGTACGACAGTAGCCGGTCGCCCTCCCCCAACCCGAACAGCTCGGTGCCACGGGTGGCGGCAAACCCCAGCGCGCCGAAGCTGTGCATCACGCCCTTGGGCAGGCCGGTCGTGCCGGAGGTGTAGATGATGGTGGCCAGGTCCGTAGCGGCCAGCAGCGGCTCGTCCTGGATCGGCGAACAGGCTTGCAGGTCAGCCCAGCTGAAATCGAACGTGCCGGTCGGGCACAGCGGCAAGCTGATGGTCGGGACATTGGACGGCACGCCAGGCGCCATCGCGGGCCAGTCGTCGAGTTTGCCGATAAACACCAGCGCCGCCTCGGAATGGGTCAGCACATGGGCAACGGAGTCGGCGGTGAGGTTGGGGTACAGCGGCACTGAGACGTGCCCGGCCATCCAGATGGCCAGGTCGGCGATGATCCAGTGGGCACAGTTTTTCGAGATCAGGGCAATGTGCGAGCCCTGGGGCAACGCGCGGGCCCGCAGCCAGTGCGCGGCGCAACGGGCCTGGTGGCCGACATCACCCCAGGTGAGGGGCTGCACCTCGCCGCCGCCAGAGGGCTGGACCAGGAAGGTTTGGCGCGGATGACGCGCTTCACGTTCGAAGAAGACCTGCAACGGCAAACGAAAAGCGACGGGCATGGGACGCGCTCCTTTGTGGTCCGACAATAGCCAACCAAGCACTTGCTTGGTTGACTATATAGCACACACAAAGCAGCGATCCAGCCTAAGGTTTTTTTACGCTCACCAGGCTCATCAGCCCCGCCAGCGGGAAATCCCCCTCCAGTTCCGCCAGGCTGGCGGTGTGCATCGGCTGTGGCTGACGCTGATGGCCATGCTGCAAAAAGCTGATCAGGTTGCCCACCAGCGGCTGGTGGCTGACCAGCAGCACGTTGTCATCGGTGTCGAGCTTGTCCAGCACCTGCAGCGGGTTGCCCTCGGGGGTGAGCCACGGCACCGTGCGAACCTCCGGTTCGAACCCCAGCACCTCGCGCACCAGTTGCGCGGTCTGCTGCGCCCGCACATAGGGGCTGGCGATGATCGCGCTGAGGGGCTGGCCCATCAGCTGCGCAGCACTGCGCAATACTTCGGCGCAGCCATGCTCGGTGAGGTTGCGCTCGGCGTCGGTGCGCGCATGCCCTTCGGCCTCACCGTGGCGCAGTATCCACACCTTCATAGCTTCGGCTCTTCGTCACGGACCGGGTGCGGCGCCGGCGGCACGCTGTGGGCAGCTTCGCCCTCCGGCGCGCGCGGGGTCGGCCAGTCGGCGAACGGCCACGGTTTCTGTTCGGAGTGGAAGCTGCCGAAACGGCCGATCTGTGCGAGGAACTGGCTGAGGCTGTCGCCGAAGTTCATCAGCCCCAGGTTCGGTGCGCCATAGATCAATCTGTAAACCAACTGCACCACCACCAGCGCGCCGAGCAGGAACTGCGCCACCTGCCACACCAGGGCAAACACCAGCATCCACAGGATGCGCAGGGCAATGGACTCGTACTTGGGGGCTGCTTTCGGATCGTTCATGACGCGTTCCTCAGTTGAAACCACTGGTGGAAATAAAGTCGACATCGGTTTTCGGCTCGGCGCGCATCAGCAGCTCGATGACTTGGTTCAAGGTGCGCCCTTCAAACAGGATCGCGTGCAACCCGGCGACCAGCGGCATGTACACCCCGACTTCCTGGGCCTTGGCCTTGAGCACCTTGAGGGTGTTGACGCCTTCGGCCACTTCGCCCAGGCGCGTGACCGCGTCTTCCAGGCTCAGGCCCTGGCCGAGGGCAAAGCCGACCTGATAGTTGCGGCTTTTCGGCGAGGAGCAGGTGACGATCAAGTCGCCCACGCCCGCCAGACCCAGGAAGGTCATCGGGTTGGCGCCCTGGTTCACCGCAAAGCGGGTCATCTCCGCCAAGGCGCGGGTGATCAGCATGCTTTTGGTGTTTTCGCCCATGCCCAGCGCCACGGCCATGCCGGCAATGATCGCGTAGACGTTTTTCAGCGCACCGCCCAACTCGACGCCAAAGCGGTCGCTGCTGGCGTAGACGCGGAAGGTACGGCCATGCAGCACGGCCTGGACGCGCTCGCACAGCTCTTCGTCTTCACTGGCGACCACCGTGGCGGTCAGCGCGTGCTCGGCGACTTCCCGTGCCAGGTTGGGCCCGGACAGCACGCCAATGCGCGCCTGGGGCGCGATCTCTTCGAGGATTTCGCTCATCAGTTTGAAGGTCTGCGCCTCGATGCCCTTGGTCAGGCTGACCAGCAGCTTGCCCGCCAGGCGTTCGGCGTGGGGCGCCAGCACCGAGCGCAACGCGCTGGACGGCAGCGCGACGAAGCACAGATCACAGGCCGTAAGGGTTTCCAGCAGGTCGGTAACAGGCTCGACTGCCGGATGAATCTTGATGCCTTTGAGGTAACGCGGATTTTCCCGGTGCACCCGAATGGCCTCGGCCTGCTCGGGATCGCGCATCCATTGGCGCACAGCGTGACCGTTCTCGGCCAGCAGGTTAGCCACGGCGGTACCAAAACTTCCGCCTCCCAGGACCGCGATAGGGCGCTGTTCAGTCATATGCAATCCGTTAATCCATACCAGTGGCGATGGCGGCATTATACGGGCCGACCCGCTTGCGGCCAGCCCCCCTAGCAATTCGTGCGTTTGTCGGAAAACGCCACGCTTACATGAAGTAATTGCAAGTCGGGCGACTGGCAAAAGGCCCCACCTCAGTTAACATGGGCGGCTATCCGTAATTATCAAGGCTGCGCCGTGTATTTGGGCCCTCCTCCTCGTTCATCCCTATGGTTGATGTTGTTGTGCAGCGCACCGGTGCTGGCCGACGACCTGTTCCTCGACAGCCAACCGCTGCCGCAAGTGCTGACCGCCACGCGCCTCAAGCAATCGGCCGCCGCCGTGCCCGGCAGCATGACCGTGATCGACAGCGAGCTGATCAAGGCCAGCGGTGCGCGGGACATCAGTGAGTTGCTGCGCCTGGTACCGGGGATGATGGTCGGCTACACCACCGGCAACCAGGCGGCGGTGAACTACCACGGCACCAGTGCCAGCGACGCGCGGCGCATGCAGGTGTTGATCGACGGCCGTTCGGTGTACCGCGCAGGCCTGGCCACTGTGGACTGGAGTGACATTCCGGTGGCCATGGAAGATATCGAGCGCATCGAAGTCTTCCGCGGCCCCAACACCGTCAGCTATGGCGCCAATGCCTTGATGGCGGTGGTGAACATTCTTACGCGCTCACCGGCCAACAGCCACGGTACGCGGGTCAAAGTGGTGCGTGGCGAACGCGGCATCAATGACTTCTATGCCAGCCAGGGCGTGGGCTGGGAAACCGGCGACTTGCGCCTGTCCCTCTCCGGGCAACAGGACGACGGCTTCGACAGCGATGCCGCGGGCGCCGACCGCCGTGACGGCCGCCGCCTCAACCGCTTCAGCCTGGCGGTCAGCCAGATGCTGAACACCCAACAAAGCCTCGACTGGCAACTGGATGCGAAGGAAGGCACCAACCAGCGTCCTTATACCTACAGTCCGGTATTTGCCGGAATTACCGAAGGCGGCAACAATTCCGACGTCACGGCCAAGGACTACGCCGGCTCCCTGCGTTGGAATGTCGACTTCAACCCTGACCACAGCCTGTATATCCAGGGCTCGGCCCAGCAATGGGACCGCCGGCAAATCTGGAAAGCCTGTGATGCCAAGGTCTCGTTCAGCCCTGAGCTGACCCAGTTGTGGCAGTTGAACCCCAACTACGCCGAACTGCTCGCCCGGCATATGGACACCTACAGCCAGGGCAGCGCGCCACCGGGCAGCGCCGCCGAGCAGGCCCTGGCCAACCAGGTACTGAACCAATGGCGCAACGGCGCCAACCAGAGCGTGTGCGGTGACATCGACCAGAGCACCCGCGAAAGCCGCTACGACCTGGAGATTCAAGACACCCTCAGCCTGTCCGACAGCCTGCGCCTGGTCAGCGGCATGAACTACCGCTATGACCGCGCCGACTCCGACACCTATTTCAATGGCACCCTGGACGACACCACCTGGCGTTTGTTCGGCCAGATGGAATGGCGCGCCAGCGAACATTGGCTGCTGCAAGGCGGCGCGATGTATGAGGACACCCACCTGAGCGGCAACTCGCTGACACCGCGAGTGGCGGTCAACTACCTGATCAACCCGCGCCACGGCCTGCGCGCGGTGTATTCCGAGGCCATCCGCTCGCCGGACATGTTTGAGAACAACGTCAACTGGAGCTACCGCGTCACCAACCTCAGCTCCCCCGCCTATGGGCAGACCACCGGGCAATACTTCGTAAAGACCCGTGGCCCGGGCAACCTCGATAAAGAGCTGATGAAGTCACGGGAACTGGGGTACAACGGTTTCTTTGCCGACATCGGGCTGAACATGGACGTGAAACTGTTTTACGACGAAATCACCGACATGATCAGTTCGCCGCTGCGCAATAACCAGTACATCGCCAGCAACGCCAACAGCTCGCGGTTTACCGGCGCCGAATCGCAGTTCGACTGGCGCGTCAGCAATGCCGACCGCCTGCGGCTCACCTATGCTTACGTCGACGCCACTACCAGCAACCCTTTGGACAAAGCGCAAACCGCACGTAACAGTGGCTCCGCCGGCTGGTTGCGCGAATGGGGCCAGGGCTGGTCCAGTGCGCTGTTCTACTACGGCGATGACGCGCTCAACCAATATCGCTTCGAACGGGTCGACCTGCGGGTGGCCAAGCGCATTGCCCTGGGCAAAGCCAACGTGGAGCTGGCCGGCATGTTGCAACAACGCCTCGATAACCAGCCCACTACGTGGGCCGATAACAATTATGACCATCGCCATGTGCTCTACTTCAGCGCGGAGTTAGAGTTCTGACATGGGCGACTCGTCACGGATGACCTGCTTATTTATCACTTCGCTCTGGCGCCGCGCTGTGCTGCTGGCCTGCCTGCTATGGGCCGCGCCGGCCTGGAGCGCCGACATCCTGCTGACCGCCGCCGAAGACGGCGCAGGCGTGCAGGCTTTTGCCCAGGCCCTGGCCCAGCAACGCCCCGAAGACCACGTCACCTTCACGCCCCTCAACGACTTGCCAGCGCCCAGCCGCCTGCCGGCCAGCACGCGCTTGATCCTGCTGGACCTGCCCGGTCTCGACTGGCGCCTGCAAGACACCCAGGGCCCGCCGACCCTGGTACTGCGCATCAGTCGGCTGCAGGCGCACCAACGCCTGGGCACAACGCAGCACCCACGCATCAGCCTATTGTGGAGCGACCCTGCGCAGGAGCGCCAACTGCGGCTGATCGCCGCCATCCTGCCCCAAGCGCGGCGCATCGGCGTGCTCTACAGTGCCGACAGTGAATTCCTCCTGCCCGAACTGCGCCAGCACGCCAAGCCCCTCGGCCTGGAGATCGTGCCGCAGCGCTGGGACAACACCAGCGACAGCCGGCCACTGCAAACCTTGTTCAGGAACAGTGACGTGCTGCTCGGCCTCGATGACCCGCAGCTGTACAACCCGAAAACCGCGAAGAACCTGCTGCTGAGCAGCTACGCCCAGCAATTGCCGCTGGTGGGGCCGAATGCCGGATTTGTACGCGCAGGCAGCCTGGCCAGCACCTACAGCGACCAGACCGACTGGCTGGCGGTACTCGACCGCCTGCTGGACCTTGCGCCGACGAACTGGCCGCACTCGCTGTACCCGGAACATTTCAAAGTCGTGGGCAACCCGCAGGTTGCGCGCTCATTGGGGATCGAACAGGTAGACGAAGCCAACGTCGCCCTGCGATTGGCCGAAGGAGAAAAACGCCCATGACCTTGCGTCGTCGTTGGGACATCAACACCCGCACCCAGCTCATCACCCTGGGACCGGCGCTGTTGCTGACGTTGCTGTTGATCAGCTTCTTCACCTTCGTGCGTATCCAGGACCTGCGCCAGGAACTGGACCACACCGGCCAACTGATCGCCAACCAACTGGCGCCCGCCACCGAGTACGGGGTGATATCCGGCAACAACGATGTGCTCGACAGCCTGTTGCGCGCCACATTGGCCACGCCCCATGTGCGCTTCCTGGAGATCCAAGACAGCAGCGAAAACATCCTGGTGTATGTCGAACAACCGTCGGAAAAGCACGACCGCTCGCTGTCGGTAAAAGTCTTCCAGGCACCGATCCGCCTGCAACACATCCAATTGGGCAATGACTTTTTCCAGGACAACCTCAACGAATCCAAGGCACCGCGTGCGGACTACCTGGGCCGGGTGATCGTCGGCATGTCCAACGATGCGTTCAGCCAGCGTCAGCAGGAGATCCTGTTCAAGGCCGGCATCCTGGCGCTGTTCGCCCTGTTGTTCACCTTCCTGCTCGCCCGGCGCCTGGCCGCCAGCCTGTCACAGCCGATCAGTGCCATGGGCAACGCGGTCAAGGCCATCCAGCAGGGCGACTACAAGACGCCACTGCCCATCGTGGATGACTCGGAGCTGGGCGACCTGTCGCGGCATATCAACAACCTCGCCGAAGGCCTCAACCAGGCCAGTCGCGAGCAGCAACAGGCCATGGCCCAGCTGATCCAGACCCGCGAAGAGGCCGAGCGCGCCAACAACGCCAAGTCGGATTTCCTGGCGATGATGAGTCATGAGCTGCGCACGCCCATGAACGGCGTGCTCGGCATGTTGCAGTTAATGGAAACCACCGAGATGACCGAGGAGCAGAGCGAATACGCGGCGCTCGCCTCCGAATCCACCGAACACTTGCTCAAGGTCATCAACGACATCCTCGACTTCTCGCGTATCGAGCGCGCCGCGCTGGAACTGGAGCATATTCCGTTCAACCTGGCAGACCTGATCAACAGCTGCGCCCAGGCGTTCCAGCACAGCGCCCAGCAGCGTGGGCTGGCGCTGCAGCTGTCGATTCCGCAAGGAATGGACGCCTTGCGGGTGCAGGGTGACCCGACGCGGATCCGCCAGATCCTGGTGAACCTGATCGGCAATGCATTGAAGTTCACCGAGAACGGCAGCGTCAGCGTCGAGCCGCATTGGCAAACCCTCGACCATGACCTGGTGTGGTTCACCTGCACCGTGCGTGACAGCGGCATCGGGATTTCCGCCGACCGCCTGGAATTGATGTTCGATGCGTTCCAGCAGGCCGACAGTTCCATTTCAAGACGTTACGGCGGCACCGGGCTGGGCCTGCCCATCGCCCGTACCCTGGCTGAACGCATGGGCGGCACGCTGCGCGCTCAAAGCGAGGAAAGCCGCGGCTCGGTGTTCACCCTGGAAATCCCCCTGGCCATCGACCAGCACAGCGTCCCCGCCGTCGCTGCCGATACCGATGGCAAAGCCAGTGCCGGCAATGGCCGCCATGTGCTGCTGGTGGAAGACAACCCCGTCAACCGTACGGTGGTCGAAGCCATGCTGCGCAGCCTGGGCTTTGAAGTGAGCCTGGCCACCGACGGTGCCGAGGCGATCCGCAGCGCCGAGAGCCTGATTTTCACGGCGATCCTGATGGATTGCCGGCTGCCGTTGATCGATGGTTACGAGGCCACCCGACAGATTCGTCAGCTGCCGGGTTGCGCCGACCTGCCCATCATCGCCCTGACGGCCAACGCCTTGCAGGGTGACCGCGAAGCCTGTCTGGCGGCGGGAATGAACGATTACCTGGCCAAGCCGTTCAAACGCACGGATTTGCAGCAAATCCTACAGCGCTGGGTGCAATAGCGCCGCGCCATCAGCCAACTCCGACTGGCGTGAAAGACGAAAGTGCGGCAGTCTTAGGCACCCGAACGGGCCCATAAACAGGCCCGGTTTAAAATTTCAGTGAACAAGTGTACATTCAGTACCTTGCCGCTGTGACTTTCACTACAACGCAATAGTCTATGTGTAGGCTGCCGACATGAGGCATGAACGCTTCATTCGGTTCGGGAAGATTTGCCCTACCCTGCCGCATGGGATTATTGAGGAGCTCGCATGACCAAACAAAACGCCTTTACTCGGGAAGACCTGCTGCGCTGCAGTCGCGGTGAGCTGTTCGGCCCAGGTAACGCGCAACTGCCCGCCCCCAACATGCTGATGGTGGATCGCATCACCCATATCAGTGAAGAGGGTGGCAAGTACGGCAAAGGTGAATTGGTCGCCGAGCTGGATATCACCCCGGACCTGTGGTTCTTCGCTTGCCATTTCGAAGGCGACCCTGTGATGCCAGGCTGCCTGGGCCTTGACGCCATGTGGCAGCTGGTCGGTTTCTTCCTCGGCTGGCAAGGCCTGCCGGGCCGCGGCCGCGCCCTGGGTTCGGGCGAAGTGAAGTTCTTTGGCCAGGTCCTGCCGACCGCCAAGAAAGTCACCTATAACATTCAAATCAAGCGCGTCCTCAAGGGCAAGCTGAACCTGGCCATCGCCGATGGTTCGGTGAGCGTCGACGGTCGCGAGATCTATACTGCCGAAGGCCTTCGGGTCGGCGTATTCACTTCCACTGACAACTTTTAAGGGTTATCCGCATGCGCCGCGTCGTTATCACTGGTCTGGGCATCGTTTCTTGCCTGGGCAATGACAAAGAGACCGTCACCGCTAACCTGCGTGCAAGTCGCCCTGGCATCCGCTTCAACCCGGAATATGCCGAAATGGGTCTGCGTAGCCAGGTTTCCGGCTCCATCGACCTGCCCCTCGAAGAGCTGATCGATCGCAAGATCTATCGCTTCGTCGGCCACGCTGCCGCCTACGCCTACCTGGCGATGAAAGACGCAATCGCCGACTCCGGCCTGAGCGAAGACCAGGTATCGAACGTACGCACCGGCCTCATCGCCGGTTCCGGCGGCGCATCCACCCTGAACCAGATGGAAGCGCTGGACATCCTGCGCGAAAAAGGCGTGAAGCGCGTTGGCCCGTACCGTGTAACGCGGACCATGGGCAGCACCGTTTCCGCCTGCCTGGCCACGCCGTTTGCAATCAAGGGCGTGAACTACTCGATCTCCTCCGCGTGCGCCACCAGTGCTCACTGCATCGGGACTGCCGTTGAGCAGATCCAGCTGGGCAAGCAGGACATCGTGTTCGCCGGCGGCGGTGAAGAAGAGCATTGGAGCCAGTCGTTCCTGTTCGACGCCATGGGCGCACTGTCTACCCAATACAACGAAACCCCGGAAAAAGCCTCCCGCGCCTACGACGCCAAGCGTGACGGTTTCGTCATCGCCGGCGGTGGCGGCATGGTGGTCGTCGAGGAGCTGGAACACGCTCTGGCCCGTGGTGCCAAGATCTACGCGGAAATCGTCGGCTACGGCGCGACCTCCGATGGCTACGACATGGTTGCCCCAAGCGGTGAAGGCGCCATCCGTTGCATGCAGATGGCCATGTCCACCGTGGACACCCCAATCGACTACCTGAACACCCACGGCACCTCGACTCCGGTCGGCGATGCCAAGGAAATGGAAGGCGTGCGTGCGGTGTTCGGCGACAAGGCTCCGGCCATCAGCTCCACCAAGAGCCTGTCCGGTCACTCCCTGGGCGCCGCTGGCGTTCACGAAGCGATCTACTGCCTGCTGATGATGGAAGGCAACTTCATGGCCGGTTCGGCCAACATCGACGAGATTGATCCGGTTGTGGCTGATATGCCGATCCTGACCAAAACCGTTGAAAACGCAAAAATCGACACCGTGATGAGCAACAGCTTCGGCTTTGGTGGCACTAACGCTACCTTGGTGCTGAAACGCTGGCAGGGTAAATAAACCCCGCAGGTTGATCACATGAAAAGCCCCGACTGGTTCGGGGCTTTTTTATGCGTGTTGATGTCGGTGAGTTTCTGTTCGTTCTGCGCCAACGCCTGGGGGCACGATTGACCTACAGGCGCAAGGTTAATGCGCTTTTGCGCAAGACCAAAACGCGATATCAACGTGCCACACCCTCGCGCGCCGCTTTAGGCAGGATGGCCAAGAAGTTGTCCCGCGCGACTTTTTGCGCAACGTCCTCGGGCAAGGCATCCAGAAAAGGGTCAAAGCGGCGCATTTCCTTACCCAGCTTGTTGAAGCGCCCTACTACGTCAGAGCCCAGCATGAAGCGCTCTGGAAAGCGCTCTACCAGCTTTACCCACTCCGGGCGCGGCTGACCCCCATCATCCAGCAAGTACGGCGTGAGCATGCTCCAGGACAGGTCGATATACAGGTTCGGATAGGCCTCCAGCATGCGGCTCAAAGTGGGCAACAAAAAGTCCATCCGCACCTGATGGCGGTGGATCTCCTTGCTGGTGCCAGCATGCGCCCAGATGAAGCGGGTGTGGGGATGGTTGCGCAGCGGCTCCTCCACTTCCGCAAGGTACAGCGGGTTGCGCTCGCGCTTGGAGGTGATGTTGGAGTGCAGCATCACCGGCAGGTCGTTCTCCGCCGCCAAGTGGTAGATGCGGGTCATGGCTTCGTTATTGGCGCGCGGGGTGTCGCCCGCAGTGATAGCCGTCAGGTCATCATGGCGCGTGAAAACTTCGCCGATGCCCTGCCACAGCCCAGGGTTGAGGTCGAGCATGCGCTGGATATGGGCATCGGAGTTCTTGTCGTTGGGGTTGAAGCCCGACAGAAACGGGTGAAAACGCTGGCGCTGCTCAGGGGTCAGTTTGTTGACCGCTGCGGCCACGATCACATCGGTTGCGCTGTACCAGTAGGCATCGGCGTCGTCACCGGCGTAATAGCGTGGGCGCTTGGGTTCGTCTTCGTGCCATTTCTTCGCCACTGGAATGCCGGAAATCATCACGTGCTCGATGCGGTTGTCGGCCATGGCCTTGAGCAGCTTGTCCATGCCCGCCGTTTCCTGGAAGAAATCCACGTAATGCAGGTGCGCGTCGCTGTAGGCATAGTCGCGGGCCTGCGCGGCAAGGCTGCCGGCGGCGAGCAACAGGGCAAGAGTCAGGCGAGTCCAGGGCACGGTAAAACCTCGATAAGGGCTGATACGGGTAGACCTTGCGCGGCGTGCCGCGGTTCATCCCCCAAAAAACGTGGAACACTGAAGTGCCAGCATGCTCTATAACTGCATGACCTTCATCCTGCCCCCCCCCTGTGAGGTTTGCCATGCCTGTTACCGTGAACACCCTGAACCAGGACAACTTTCGCCACAGCGTCAACATCAACAACCATGAGTTGTTTACCGACCTGCCCAAAAGCCTGGGCGGTGACGATTCGGCGCCCTCCCCCCATGACTACTTCGATGCCGCCCTGGCGTCGTGCAAGGCCCTGACCCTCAAGCTCTACGCCCAGAAAAAAGATATCCCGCTCACCGGTGTCACCGTGGAGGTCACCCACGACGCCGCGGAGGAGCAGAAGGGCAAATACAAACTCAACGTCAAGCTGACCCTTAAAGGTGTGCTCACCGATGAGCAACGCGATGAGCTGCACCGCGTGGCCGACCGCTGCCCCGTGCACAAGCTGATGACCACTGCCGAAATCAGCATCGACACTCAACTGTCGGAAGGCGCCTTCAGCCAATAGCGGCAACCTCCCGTCGAGCGGGTTATGCTCAGCACTCTCCAACCCGCTCAGACTGGGACGCACCATGAACACCCTCACCGTGATTCGCCCTCGCGCCGAAGACGTCGAAGGCCAACCGATCCTGCGCCCGCTGCCATCACGGGAATGCCGTAGCGTCGGGCCTTTTGTGTTTTTCGACCATATGCTGCTCACCCGCTATGCACCGGGCGATGGCATGAATATCCGCCAACATCCGCATATTGGGCTGTCCACGCTGACGTACCTGTTCGAAGGGGTATTGCAGCACAAGGACAGCTTGGGCTCGGACCAGGTGGTGCAGGCGGGCGACGTCAGCTGGATGACCGCCGGCAGCGCGATTGCCCACGTCGAGCGTACACCCGAGGCGGTCAGGACCCATGGTTTCAGCCTGCATGGGCTGCAAGTGTGGCTGGCCTCACCCAAGGACCACGAGACCGGGCCAGGCCACTACAGTCATCACCCGGCCGCGAGCCTGCCGGTGAGCGACAACCTGGGCGTGCAGATCCGCCTGATCGCGGGCGACGGTTTTTGCCTTAAATCGCCGGTGCCGGTGCTCTCGCCCACCTTGTATGCCGAGGTGCAAATGCAAACGGCCACCACGCTGCTGATCCCGGATGAGCATGAGGAACGTGCGGTGTATGTGCTGGAGGGCGAGGCTCAGTTGGACGGTGAGGCGCTAGAGGTGCACAGCTTGGTGGTGTTGCCGGCCGAACGGGAGATGACGTTGTCTGCCGATACCGATTGTCACCTGGTCTTGATTGGCGGCGCGGCGCTGGATGGGCCACGGCGGATCAATTGGAATTTTGTCGCGAGTGACCCGGCGGTGATCGAGCAGGCCAGGCAGCGTTGGGCGTCTGGGGATTGGCCGACGGTGCCGGGTGAGTCTGAAAGAATTGAGTTGCCTGTGAGGTAGCTATCGCAGGCAAGCCAGCTCCCACTTTCGACTGTGTTCACAAATCAAACTGTAGGAGCTGGCTTGCCTGCGATGAGGCCCGAACAAGCGCTAGAGATTTAGCCCTTGAACACTTCATCCAACAAGTTATGCATCGACCGGAAGGCCCGCTCAGCAGTCTTCGCGTCGTACATCATCTTGCCCGGCACATTCGCATCCGGGTCGGTGAAGGAGTGCACCGCGCCGCCGTAGCTCAGCAATTGCCAATCCACACCGGCCGCGTTCATTTCATCTTCAAACGCCGGCAGTTGCTCTTTCGGCACCAAGGGGTCCGAGGCACCGTGCAGCACCAGCACTGAGCCCTTGATGTTCTTCGCATCCGCCGGGTTAGGCGTGTCGAGGGTACCGTGGAACGAGATGGCCGCCTTGAGCAGTGCACCGGTACGCGCCAGCTCCAGGGAGCAGCAACCGCCGAAGCAGAAACCAAAAGTCGCCAGCTTGGACGTATCAACCGCTGCCTCAGTCTGGCCCTGCAGCTGCTCAAAGGCCGCCTGCATGCGCTTGTTCAGCAACGCGCGATCATCCTTCAACGGCATCATCGCCGCACCGGCCTCATCGCCGTTCGACGGACGCACAGTCTGCCCGTACAGGTCGGCGATCAACACCACATAGCCGTTGCTCGCCACGCGCTTGGCGATCTCTTCGGCACCCGCACTCACCCCCATCCAATTCGGCGCCATCAACAGGCCCGGCAGCGGACCCTTGTGGCTGGCATCGAACGCCAGGCGGCTTTCATAGGACTGGCCATCAATCTGATAGACCACGGAACGCACAGTGACTTGGCTCATCATTTTCTCCAGTTGAGGTGCAGTAGAACGAAAAAACCCGCCGAAGCGGGTTTTTCTACAACGCTGTTAAACCGACAGTTCAACCAACAGCTTGTTCAGTCGGCGCACATACGCGGCCGGATCTTTGAGGCTGTCACCAGCGGCCAGGGCCGCCTGGTCGAAGAGGATGTGCGACAGGTCGCCAAAACGCTCTTCGCTCTGCTCGCCGTCGAGTTTCTCGATCAGCGGGTGAGCCGGGTTGAATTCGAAGATCGGCTTGGAATCCGGCACCTTCTGACCGCTGGCTTCAAGGATCTGGCGCATCTGCATACCCAGGTCCTGCTCGCCGATGGCCAAAATCGCCGGGGAATCGGTCAGGCGGTGGGAAACCCGCACTTCGCTGACGGCATCGCCCAGGGACGCCTTGATCCGCTCGACCAGGCCTTCTTTGGACTTGGCGACTTCTTCGGCTTCTTTCTTCTCTTCTTCGGAGTCCAGGTTGCCCAGGTCCAGGTCACCACGGGCCACGTCGACGAAGGACTTGCCGTCGAATTCGTTGAGATAGCTCATCAGCCACTCATCGATACGGTCGGTCAGCAGCAGCACTTCGATGCCTTTCTTGCGGAAGACTTCCAGGTGCGGGCTGTTCTTGACCTGTGCGTAGGTTTCGCCGGTGAGGTAGTAGATCTTGTCCTGACCTTCCTTGGCGCGCGCCAGGTACTCGGCCAGGGACACCACCTGCTCGCCATCGTCACCCTGGGTGGAGGCAAACCGCAGCAGGCCGGCGATTTTTTCCTTGTTGGCAAAATCTTCCGCCGGGCCTTCTTTCATGACTTGGCCGAAGTTTTTCCAGAAGCCCTTGTATTGCTCAGGCTCGTTCTTCGCCAGTTTTTCCAGCATGTCGAGCACGCGCTTGGTCAGCGCCGACTTCATGGAGTCGATGATCGGGTCTTTCTGCAGGATTTCCCTCGACACGTTCAGCGACAAATCGTTGGAGTCGACGACGCCTTTGATAAAGCGCAGGTACAGCGGCAGGAAGGATTCGGCCTGGTCCATCACGAACACGCGTTGTACGTAGAGCTTGAGGCCTTTTGGCGCTTCACGCTGGTACAGGTCGAACGGAGCACGGGCCGGTACATAGAGCAGCGAACTGTATTCCAGCTTGCCTTCGACCTTGTTGTGGCTCCAGCTCAGCGGGTTTTCGTAGTCATGACCGATGTGCTTGTAGAACTCCTGGTATTCCTCGTCCTTGATCTCGGTACGCGGACGGGTCCACAGGGCGCTGGCACGGTTGACCACTTCCCATTCCTGGGCAGGCGTCTCTTCGCCTTCGGCGGCCGCTTGTTCTTTCGGCAGTTCGATCGGCAGGGCGATGTGGTCGGAGTACTTCTTGACGATGTTGCGCAGGCGCCAGCCATCGGCGAACTCGTCTTCACCGTCTTTAAGGTGCAGCACGATACGGGTACCCCGATCGGCCTTGTCGACGGTGGCGATTTCGAACTCGCCCTCGCCTTTGGACGACCAATGCACGCCTTCGCTGGCGTCGAGGCCGGCACGGCGGCTGAATACCTCAACCTTGTCAGCGACGATAAAGGCCGAATAGAAGCCCACGCCGAATTGGCCGATCAGGTGCGAATCTTTTTTCTGGTCGCCCGACAGGTTCTTCATGAAATCGGCGGTGCCGGATTTGGCGATGGTACCCAGGTGGGTGATCGCGTCTTCGCGGCTCATGCCGATGCCGTTGTCTTCGAGGGTGACGGTCTTGGCGTCTTTGTCGAAGCTCACACGGATTTTCAGTTCCGCGCCACCTTCCAGCAACTCAGGCTTGGACAGGGCTTCGAAACGTAATTTGTCGACAGCGTCAGAGGCGTTCGAGATCAATTCGCGAAGGAAGATTTCCTTGTTGGAATACAGCGAATGGATCATGAGGTGCAGCAGTTGCTTCACCTCGGTCTGGAAGCCCAGGGTTTCCTTTTGAGTTTCCACACTCATGGTCATCAAACTCCAATTGGATGGCAGTGGCCGCGCCCTGAAGGGTTGGCGGCGGGTTGTCATCAAAGTTGGGGGCTAAGACCAGGATTTCAAGGGCGGCTTGGTTCCTCGATCTTGAAATGCGCGCGGGCGGTGGCGATGGGCTCCGCCGCCGTGCTTTGCCAGGCGGTAATCGCCACATTGGCCACCCGTCGGCCTTGGCGCCACACCTGGCATTTGGCGTAAGTGTCGCGAAATTGGCCGGCGCGCAGGTAATCCAGGGAAAAATCGATGATTTTCGGGATACCCGGTGTGCCAGTAAGCACCAGCAGGTGCAGCGCCGCCGACAGCTCCATAAAACCCGCGATCACCCCGCCGTGCAGCGCCGGCAATATAGGGTTACCAATATTGTCCTTGTTGGCCGGCAGGCGAAACAGCAGCTCATCCCCCAGCCGGGTGCATTCGATGCCAATCAGTTTGGCGTAGGGAATCAGCTCGAGCAGCGCCGCGTAGTCGCCGCGCTCATGGGCTTGTTCCAGACGGGTCTTGAAGCGGTGCGTCATGCCTGCTCTCCTTTGATCGTGCTGCTCAACCCTTGTGTGCCCTTGAGGCGCTTACCCATGCGCATGAAGGTACCGACCACATGCGCAATGGGTTGCTGCGGGTCATCCTGATAGGCGAATCCACGGGTAAAAATCACGTCGGCAGTCACTCGGTAGCATTGAGCAAAGCCGTAGACGGGCTTGCGCGGCTCGGCGGGATGCATGTAGTCGATGCGCAGGTCCAGGGTCGGGCACACCTCGAACTCCGGCAACACACACAGGGTGGCCATGCCGCAGGCGGTGTCCATCAGCGAGGTCAGCGCGCCGCCATGGATCACTCCGGTCCGCGGGTCACCGACCAAATGCAGCGCATAAGACATCACCAGCGTGATGCCCTCCTCGCTGGCCTGATAAGCGGCAATACCCAGTACCTGACAGTGGCGCAAGGCCGATACAAAACGCTTCGCACGCTCTAACAAAGGATTTTCGGTCATGGGCTCCAGACTCTTATGGGTGGGGATATGCCGTGCAGGTGGTACGCGTGAAAGTTCCTTGGCGACCGTGGTTTATATATCTGCGCAATAAAAGGAACTAATGCTGAACGGCCATGCTCGAAAGGCCAGTAGATATCTTCAATAAGGAGAAACACCCCATGCGCAAGACTTTAGCTATTTCCATGATGTTGGCCGCTGCCCTCGGTCTCGCTGCCTGCGATAAAAAATCCGAAGACAAAGCCCAAGATGCCGCCGCGCATTCTGAGCAAGCTCAGAAAGATATGGCGAAAGCTCAGGATAAAGTGAACGACGCTGCGAAAGAAAACGCCGATGCTGCCAAAGCTCAGGCTGAATCGAACGCAGCCGCCGCGAAAGAAGCAGCACCTGCTACGCCTGCCACCGGTTCTTGAGACCGCGGCTTGAAATAGCTTCGCTGCAAAAAGAAAGCCCGCTTAAATAGCGGGCTTTTCTTTGTCTGCTGTTTTTAGTTGAAGCGTTAATTAAACAGCCTCTTTCACCGCCTCGGGCGGCGACGTATCCGTCTGTGTATACACCATCACTTGCAGTACGTCGGAATGGAATTCCCGACGGTACAGTACCAACACTACCCCACTGCTCATCAACATGAATAACCAAGGGCTGACAAACCACGCCAGCATGGTCATGCCGAAGTAATAAGCGCGCAGGCCAAAGTTGAACTGGTTGGCGGCCATGGAGATCACCCGCGCCGCGCGCAGTGCAAACGCCTTGCGCTCCTGCTCCGACACATGCCGCTCACCAATCATCGGTGCCGAGCCGACCAGCACCGCCGCGAAGTTGTATTGGCGCATGCACCAACTGAACGTGAAGAACGCATAGACGAACACCAGCGCCAGGCACAACAGCTTGATCTCCGACATGCCTTGGGAAGCCTGCTGCACCATGGGAATGTCGGCCAACAGCGACACCGCGCGTTCCGAGGCACCCAGCACGGTGAGAATACCGGCCAGGATGATCAAGGTACTGGAGGCGAAGAACGAGGCGTTGCGCTCCAGGTTGCCGATCACGCTGGCGTCGGCGATGCGGTTGTCACGCAGCAGCATGCGGCGCATCCAGTCTTCGCGATACAGGTGCAGCACACTGGCCAGGCAGGCCGTGTCGCGGGCCTTCCAGGTGGCGTAGCGGGTGTAGCCGCCCCAGCAGAGGATGAACCAGAGGGCGGCCAGCAGATGGATCTGATTGGTTTCGACGAACGACATGCGGGTCCTGTTACACAGTGGCGGGTGGCGGAACACGGTCTGAAGGTGGGAGCCCGCTCCCACACTGACCGCATTCCAATGTTTAGATTCTGTAGCCTGTTCGACGCTAGCTCAGGCCAAAAGACACTGCCTGATGCCCATAAAAAATGCCCCGTATCGATTGATACGGGGCATTTCAGTACTGCGCGAACGTGGGTTATGCGATCGCTTCGCTACGCTTGCCGAGCATACGGTCAATCACCACCGCCACAACCAACGTCATCACCGACGGCACCAACCACGCCAGGCCTTGTTCGCTCAGCGGCAGGTTCGCCAGTTGCGACGGCATCCAGCCCGCCAGACCCGCGCCCTTGAGCGCGTCGATGCAACCGAAGATGAACGACACCAGCATCACCGGGCCAACGATGCGGCCCTGCTCCTGCCAGAAGTCTTTGCAGAAGCTCAGCGCCACCAGCACGATGCACGGCGGGTAGATCGCGGTGAGTACCGGGATCGAGAACGCAATCAGCTTGGTCAGGCCCAGGTTCGACACGAACAGCGAGAACAAAGCCAGGATCACGACCAGCGTCTTGTAGGACAGCGGCAGGATTTTGCTGAAGTACTCAGCGCAAGCGCAGGTGAGGCCCACGGCGGTAACCAGGCACGCGAGCGAGATCAACACCGCCAGGAAACCGCTGCCCATGGAACCGAAGGTGTGCTGCACGTAGGCATGCAACACGGCGGCACCGTTAGCCGCACCCGAGGCGACTGCATGGCTGCCCGAGCCGAGGCGGAACAGGCTGATATACACCAGCGCCAGTCCCACACCGGCAATCAGCCCGGCAATGATCGCGTAGCGGGTGATCAGCTTCGGCGACTCGACGCCACGGGAGCGAATGGCATTGACGATCACGATGCCAAATACCAGGGCGCCCAGGGTGTCCATGGTCAGGTAACCATTGATAAAGCCCTGGGAGAACGGCGCAGCCACGTATTCCGGGGTAGCAACGCCCACGTCACCGGCCGGCAAGGCGAACGCCGCGATACCGAGGATGGCCAGCGCGATGATCTTCAGCGGCGCCAGGAAGCGGCCAACAGTGTCCAACAGACGACCTGGGTACAGGGAGACAAAGAACACCACCAGGAAGTACACCGAGCTATAGAGGAACAGCGCCAGCGGGCTTTCGCCGGTCAGCGGCGCCAGGCCCACTTCGAAGGAGACGGTCGCGGTACGCGGGGTGGCGAACAGCGGCCCTACCGCCAGATACGCCGCCGCCGCGAGCAGGCCACCGGCGATCTTGCCGATGGGGCTGCTCAACGCGTCCATACCGCCACCGACCTTGGCCAGGGCGATCACCGTGACCACCGGCAAACCCACTGCGGTGATTAGGAAGCCCAGCGCTGCCATCCAGACATGAGGCCCGGACTGCAAACCCACGATAGGCGGGAAGATGATGTTGCCGGCGCCCACGAACAGGGCAAACGTCATAAAGCCCAGCGCCAGGATGTCCTGGCTTTTCAACACTTTCATTTGAGGAAATACCACACTACTGAATCGGAATTTAGAGGGGGATTCCCTGTGGATGAGGGAAATACTGCCGGCCCTTATGGGCGCCGAACGGTCTAGCGCGCGGCTTCCTTTTGGGATGCGGGCGCATAAAGAGGCGGCAAGGGTACAGAATTGGGCTGACAAACGCACTGTTGCGGGGCGCACTGTCCGATAAGCGACATCTCTATGTCGCATTTTCATACTTAATCTGGCAATGCAGATAAATGTGGGAGGGGGCTTGCCCCCGATGGCGAAGTGTCAGTCACTGTATTTGTTAACTGACCCACTGCAATCGGGGGCCCCCTCCCACATTTTGATCTTTATTAAACCTCAGAAAGCACAAAGGCCACCCGAAGGTGGCCTTTGCTGGTGAAGCGTCAGTAACGCGCGAGGCTTACTTGACAGCCCAACCGGTCAGCTCGGACAAGGCCTTGCCGATGTCTGCCAGCGAACGCACGGTTTTAACGCCTGCGTCTTCCAGGGCAGCAAACTTCTCGTCTGCAGTACCCTTGCCGCCAGAGATGATTGCGCCCGCATGGCCCATGCGCTTGCCCGCAGGGGCAGTCACACCAGCGATGTAGGAAACAACCGGCTTGGTCACGTGTGCCTTGATGTAGGCAGCCGCTTCTTCTTCAGCCGAACCGCCGATCTCACCGATCATCACGATCGCTTCGGTCTTCGGGTCTTCCTGGAACAACTTCAGGATGTCGATGAAGTTGGAGCCTGGGATCGGGTCACCGCCGATGCCGACGCAAGTCGACTGACCGAAACCGGCGTCAGTGGTCTGCTTAACAGCTTCGTAGGTCAGGGTGCCGGAACGGGAAACGATACCGACTTTACCTGGCAAGTGAATGTGACCTGGCATGATGCCGATCTTGCATTCGCCTGGCGTGATCACGCCTGGGCAGTTAGGGCCGATCAGGATTACGCCCAGCTCGTCGCACTTAACTTTAGCGTCCAGCATGTCCAGGGTAGGAATGCCTTCGGTGATGCAGACGATCAGCTTGATGCCGCCGAAGGCCGCTTCCAGGATCGAGTCCTTGCAGAAAGGAGCTGGAACGTAGATCACGCTGGCGGTGGCGCCAGTGGCCGCTACAGCGTCTTTCACGGTGTTGAACACAGGCAGGCCCAGGTGCTCGGTGCCGCCTTTGCCCGGCGTTACGCCGCCAACCATCTTGGTGCCGTATTCGATGGCTTGCTGGGTGTGGAAACTACCTTGCGAACCGGTAATACCCTGGCAGATAACTTTGGTGTCTTTATTGATCAGGACGCTCATTATTTGCCCTCCGCAGCTTTGACAACTTGTTGAGCAGCGTCGGTCAGGCTGGTAGCCGCGATGATGTTCAAACCGCTTTCTGCCAGTACTTTAGCGCCCAGTTCAGCGTTGTTACCTTCAAGGCGAACAACAACCGGGATTTTAACGCCCACTTCTTTCACTGCACCGATGATGCCTTCGGCAATCATGTCGCAACGAACGATGCCGCCGAAGATGTTGACCAGTACTGCAGCGACGTTGGAGTCGGACAGGATGATCTTGAAAGCTTCGGTTACGCGTTCTTTGGTAGCACCACCGCCCACGTCGAGGAAGTTGGCTGGTTTGCCGCCATGCAGGTTGACGATGTCCATGGTACCCATGGCCAGGCCAGCACCGTTGACCATGCAACCGATGTTACCTTCCAGGGCTACGTAGTTCAGTTCGAACTTGGCAGCGTGCGCTTCGCGCGGATCGTCTTGCGACGGATCGTGGAAAGTCTTCAGCTTAGGCTGACGGTACATGGCGTTGGCGTCGATGTTGATCTTGGCGTCGAGGCAATGCAGATCGCCGTCAGCCTTGATCACCAGCGGGTTCACTTCCAGCAGGGCCAGATCGTGATCCTGGAACAGTTTGGCCAGACCTACGAAGATCTTGGCGAACTGGGCAACTTGCTTGCCTTCCAGGCCCAGCTGGAAAGCCAGCTCGCGACCCTGGAATGGCTGAGCGCCAACCAGTGGATCGATAGTGGCTTTCAGAATTTTTTCTGGGGTTTCTTCGGCGATCTTTTCAATGTCCACGCCACCTTCGGTGGAAGCCATGAACACGATGCGACGGCTCGAACGGTCAACGACAGCGCCCAGGTACAGCTCTTTAGCGATATCAGTGCACGATTCAACCAGGATCTTGGTGACTGGCTGGCCATTGGCATCAGTCTGGTAAGTCACCAGACGCTTGCCCAGCCACTGCTGTGCGAAGGCCTTGGCGTCTTCTTTGCTGCGAACCAGCTTAACGCCGCCCGCTTTACCGCGACCACCAGCGTGGACCTGGGCTTTGACAACCCACTCAGTGCCGCCGATTTTGTCGCAAGCTTCTGCTGCTGCTTCCGGGGTGTCTACTGCGTAGCCCTTGGAAACTGGCAGGCCGTATTCAGCGAACAGCTGCTTACCCTGATACTCGTGAAGATTCATGCTTTTTACCGTCTTCGTTAGGTACTGCGCATTCGGCGCTGCGCTCATTATGAGTGCCGCGCCACCTGTGACTGCTGCTTGCGCAGCTTGCGGGGCTCAAGGCCCGTAAAGCTGCGCAAGACTGCGTCCAGCGGATATTCCGCGGTGAGTCTTGCGCGCAAGGCTCACGACGGGCAACTCCGCCGTGGTTTCTTATTATCTCGCTTAACGCTTCTTCTTGTTGGCGATGTGGATGGCGCCGCCATTCACTGCCAATGCTGCTTCGTGCAACGCTTCGGACAGGGTCGGATGGGAGAAGACCATCATGCCCAGGTCTTCGGCACTGGTGCCGAATTCCATACCGATTGCGCCTTGCTGAACCAGTTCTGCAGCGCTTGGGCCAATCACGTGGACGCCCAATACGCGGTCAGTCTTGGCATCAGCGATGACTTTGACAAAACCACCGGTGTCGTTGGCTGCCATGGCACGGCCAGAAGCGGCAAACGGGAAGGTGCCGACGTTAACTTCAACGCCTTCAGCTTTCAACTGCTGTTCGTTCTTGCCGACCCATGCAATTTCCGGGTGGGTGTAGATAACCGACGGGATCAGGTCGTAGTTCATCTGGGTTTTGTGGCCCTTGATGCGCTCTACAACCATGATGCCTTCTTCGGACGCCTTGTGCGCCAGCATCATGCCGCGAACCACGTCGCCGATGGCGTAGACGCCAGGCACGGTGGTAGCGCAGTGATCGTCAACGTGGATGAAGCCACGCTCGTCGATGTTCACGCCGCTGTCCGAAGCCAGCAGGTCGGTGGTCACTGGACGGCGACCCACGGCGACGATCAGCTTGTCGAAAGTGATGGTCTTTTCGCCATCCTTGTCGGTGTAGTTGACGACAACTTCTTCACCGTTGACTTTCGAACCGGTCACGCGAGCGCCCAGCTTGATGTCCAGACCTTGTTTGGTCAGGGTCTTCAGCGCTTCTTTGGACACGGCGGTGTCGGCAGCCAGCAGGAACGTGTCCAGGGCTTCCAGCACGGTGACTTCGGAACCCAGGCGGGACCAGACCGAACCCAGTTCCAGGCCGATCACGCCAGCGCCGATCACGCCCAGACGCTTAGGTACCGCTTGGAATTCCAGGGCGCCGGTCGAATCGACGATCACGTTCTGGTCCACCGGAGCCGGTGGAATGTCGATTGGACGCGAGCCTGGTGCCAGGATCACGTTTTCGGCTTCGATGATTTCGGTCGAACCGTCTGGCTTGGTGATTTCAACTTTCTTGCCGGCCAGCAGCTTGCCGTGGCCTTGCAGGGAAGTGACGCCGTTGGCCTTGAACAAGGTGGCAACGCCGGAGGTCAGGCCTTTGACGATGTTGGCTTTACGGCCGACCATTGCTGGTACGTCCATGGTCACGCCAGCATGGTTGATACCGTGGATCGCGAAACCGTCTTGGGCTTCGTGGAATTTCCAGGAGCTGTCCAGCAGCGCCTTGGAGGGAATGCAACCAACGTTCAGGCAAGTACCGCCCAGTGCCAGTTTGCCTTCCTTGTCGGTGTATTTTTCGATGCAAGCAGTCGAGAGGCCCAGTTGTGCGGCCTTGATGGCGGCAACATAGCCGCCAGGACCTGCACCAATCACTACAACGTCAAATTTCTGCGACATGAAAATAGTTCCTCTATTCAGCGACAAGCTTCAAGCGACAAGCCGCAAGCCAAGCTGCTTTTTCCTACAGCTTGTAGCTCGCAACTTGCCGCTGCGTCTTTAGATGTCCAGCAGCAGACGAGCCGGGTCTTCCAGCAGGTTCTTGATGGTCACCAGGAAAGTCACGGCTTCTTTACCATCGATCAGGCGGTGATCGTAAGACAGTGCCAGGTACATCATTGGGCGGATCACGACTTGGCCGTTGATGGCCATCGGACGCTGGATGATGTTGTGCATGCCCAGGATCGCGGCTTGTGGCGGGTTGACGATCGGGGTCGACATCATCGAACCGAAGGTACCACCGTTAGTGATCGTGAAGGTACCGCCGGTCATCTCGTCGATGGTCAGCTTGCCGTCACGGGCTTTCTTGCCGAAGCCGGCGATGCCGCCTTCGATTTCAGCCAGGCTCATCAGTTCGGCGTTACGCAGGACCGGTACCACCAGGCCACGGTCGCTGGAGACGGCAACGCCGACGTCTGCGTAGCCATGGTAAACGATGTCGCCGCCGTCGATGGAAGCGTTGACCGCCGGGAAGCGTTTCAGCGCTTCGGTGGCCGCTTTCACGAAGAACGACATGAAGCCCAGGCGTACGCCGTTGTGGGACTTCTCGAACAGGTCCTTGTACTTCGAACGCAGGGCCATGACTTCAGTCATGTCGACTTCGTTGAACGTGGTCAGCATCGCCATGTTCGACTGTGCTTCAACCAGGCGCTTGGCCACGGTGGCACGTACGCGGGTCATCGGAACGCGCTTCTCGGTGCGGTCGCCGGCAGCGAACACAGGTGCAGCGGCAGCCGGGGCAGCAGCCTTGGCAGGTGCGGCAGCGGGAGCGTTTTTCTTGGCTTCAACAGCGGCAACCACGTCTTCCTTGGTCACGCGGCCGTCTTTGCCGGTGCCCTTGATGGACGCCAGGTTGATGCCGTTCTCGTCAGCCAGCTGACGGGCAGCCGGTGCAGCGATTGGGTCTTCAGCGCCAGCAGCCGGAGCGGCAGCAGGCGCCGAAGCAGCAGCCGGTGCAGCGGCGGCGGCAGGAGCGGCAGCAGCAGCGCCGCCCTCTTCGATCGAACCCAGTACCTGGTTCGACAGAACGGTAGCGCCTTCTTCGGCAACGATTGCGCCCAGCACGCCGTCAGCCTCAGCCAGCACTTCCAGCACGACCTTGTCAGTCTCGATGTCAACGATCAGGTCGTCACGCTTGACGGCCTCACCTGGTTTCTTGTGCCAGGTGGCAACGGTGCCATCGGCAACCGATTCCGGGAATGACGGGGCTTTGATTTCGATAGCCATTATCTGTGGGTCCTTAAAATTCGGTTTCAGTCAGCGCGAAGGCGTTAAACAGTGAAAGCATCTTGCAGCAGTTTTTCCTGCTGCTCGGCGTGCATCGACGCATAACCACACGCAGGTGCAGCGGAAGCATCACGGCCGGCATATTCCAGGCCCAGGGCCTTGTTATGGTTGCCGATGCTGCGACGCAGGTGATGCTGGCTGCTGTACCACGCGCCCTGGTTCATCGGCTCTTCCTGGCACCACACCACGTGAGTGAGGTTGGTGTAAGGCGCGATGGCCTCCATCAGGTCGTCTTCCGGGAACGGGTAAAGCTGCTCGATACGCACGATAGCGATGTCTTCGCGGCCTTCGGCACGGCGTTTTTCCAGCAAGTCGTAGTAGACCTTGCCGCTGCACAGGACCAGGCGAGTCACCTTAGCCGCGTCCAGCGTGTCGATTTCTGGAATAACGGTCTGGAACGAACCATCAGCCAGATCTTCCAGGGTCGAGATGGCCAATTTATGACGCAGCAGCGACTTCGGTGTCAGCACAACCAGCGGCTTGCGCAGCGGGCGGATCACCTGGCGACGCAGCAAGTGGTAGATCTGGGCCGGGGTAGTCGGCACGCACACCTGGATGTTGTGCTCGGCGCACAGCTGCAGGTAACGCTCCAGACGGGCCGAGGAGTGCTCAGGACCCTGACCTTCATAACCGTGTGGCAGCAGCATGGTCAGACCGCACAGGCGACCCCACTTGTGCTCGCCGCTGGTGATGAACTGGTCGATAACCACCTGTGCACCGTTGGCAAAGTCGCCGAACTGGGCTTCCCAAATCACCAGCGCCTGAGGCGTGGTGGTCGAGTAACCGTATTCGAACGCCAGAACGGCTTCTTCGGACAGGAACGAATCGTACAGGTCGAAACGTGGCTGGCCTTCGTACAGGTTCTGCAACGGGATGTAGGTGCCCGCGTCTTTCTGGTTGTGCAACACCGCATGACGGTGCGAGAACGTACCACGGCCGATGTCCTGGCCGGTCATGCGGATCGGGTGACCTTCGAACGCCAGGGTCGCGTACGCCATGGTTTCGGCGTAACCCCAGTTGATCGGCAGGCCGCCGGCTTGCATCTTCTGACGGTCTTCGTAGATCTTCGAGACCTGACGCTGCACCACGAAACCGTCCGGAATTTCCAGCAGTTTGGCGGACAATTCCTGCAAGGTCTTCAGATCGAACGACGTATCGTGACGCGCAGTCCAGGCGTGGCCCAGGTACGGACGCCAGTCCACGAACAACTCTTTGTTCGGCTCTTTAACCAGGCTTTTTACAACATGCAGGCCATTGTCCAGCGCGTTGCGGTATTCATCGATTTTCGCCTGAACACGCGCGTCATCCAGTACACCGGCCTTGGTCAGGCTTTCGGCGTACAGCTCACGGGTGGTGCGCTGCTTGCTGATCTGCTGGTACATCAACGGTTGGGTGCCGCTTGGCTCGTCCGCTTCGTTGTGACCGCGACGGCGGTAGCAAACCAGATCGATCACCACGTCACGCTTGAACTGCATGCGATAGTCGATGGCGAGCTGGGTCACGAACAGCACGGCTTCCGGATCATCGCCATTCACATGGAGGATCGGCGCCTGGATCATCTTGGCAACGTCGGTGGCGTACTCGGTAGAGCGCGCATCCAGCGGGTTGCTGATAGTGAAACCAACCTGGTTGTTGATGACGATGTGAACCGTACCGCCGGTCTTGAAGCCGCGGGTCTGCGACATCTGGAAGGTTTCCAGGACCACGCCTTGACCGGCAAATGCCGCGTCGCCGTGGATGGAAATCGGCAGGACCTTCTCACCGGTGGTGTCGTTACGACGATCCTGGCGAGCCCGCACCGAACCCTCGACCACTGGAGAAACGATTTCCAGGTGGGATGGGTTGAACGCCATGGCCAGGTGAACTTCACCGCCGGTGGTCATCACGTTGGACGAGAAGCCCTGGTGGTATTTAACGTCACCGGAACCCAGCTCGACCTTCTTCTTGCCTTCGAACTCGTCGAACAGCTCACGCGGGTTCTTGCCGAAGGTGTTGACCAACACGTTCAGGCGACCACGGTGAGCCATGCCGATCACGACTTCCTTGGTACCGTAGGAACCGGAACGCTGGATCAGCTCGTCGAGCATCGGGATCAGGCTTTCGCCGCCTTCCAGGCCGAAACGCTTGGTGCCCGGGTATTTGGTGCCCAGGTATTTTTCCAGGCCTTCGGCAGCGGTAACGCGCTCGAGCAGGTGGCTGCGTACGTCGGCGGACAACACCGGACGGCCACGCACACCTTCCAGGCGATGCTGGAACCAGTGACGTTGCTCGGAATCGGTGATGTGCGTGAACTCAGCGCCAATGGTGCGGCAATATGTCTGCTGCAACGCTTCGTGAATTTCGCGTAGGCTCGCTTCCTCTTTGCCGATGAACAGGTCGCCGGCACGGAAGGTCGTATCAAGATCGGCATTGGTCAAGCCGTAATGATTGATCGACAGGTCAGCAGGTGCAGGACGCTGCCAGAGCCCCAGCGGGTCAAGCTGGGCCGCCTGGTGGCCACGCATCCGATAGGCCTGGATCAGTCGCAGTACTTCAACTTGCTTCTTCTCGTGCTCACTGCTCACGCTGCCGGCGGAAACCGGTTGAGCGCGGCGCTGGTTCTTTGCCAGCAGCACGAATTGATCGCGAATCGTTGCATGCGATACATCGGTGGCAGCGTTGCCGTCTGAAGACAACGTCTGAAATTTGGTGCGCCATTCTTCTGGCACAGCGTTAGGGTCGTGCAGGTAGAGCTCATAAAGCTCTTCCACATAGGCAGCGTTACCACCTGAAAGATAGCCGCTGTTCCACATGCGCTGCATCACGCTTTCTTGCATGCTTGGTCACCCTCGATTTGGGGACACCACCGGCGAAAACACCGAGTTTGCTTGCAAAAGGCCAAGTGCAGCGACCAAAACAAGCCACTTAGGATCACGCTGATAGTTCGGGTACCAACCCGAATGCCCCTGCTTGTCTCATTTCTTCAAAATAAGAGCCGCGGCTTTGTAAGTCGCTGCTCAAGTTAAAACTACGGCGCCGGTTGAAGCCTGCGCCGTAGCATTTACGGGCACAACGGTCCTGCCTTGTTACAACGTCAGTTACACGCCGCTCTGCAGCAGCATGTTACGAATGTGACCAATGGCCTTAGTCGGGTTCAGGCCTTTGGGACATACGTTGACGCAGTTCATGATCCCGCGGCAGCGGAATACGCTGAACGGGTCATCCAGCGAAGCCAGACGCTCGGACGTCTTGGTGTCACGGCTGTCTGCCAGGAAGCGGTACGCTTGCAGCAGGGCAGCTGGACCCAGGAACTTGTCCGGGTTCCACCAGAAGGACGGGCACGAAGTCGAGCAGCAAGCGCACAGGATGCACTCGTACAGACCGTCGAGCTTCTCGCGCTCTTCCGGGGACTGCAGACGCTCGATGGCCGGGGCCGGCGTGTCGTTCTGCAGGAACGGCTTAACTTTCTCGTATTGCTTGTAGAAGATGCTCATATCGACGACCAGGTCACGGATAACCGGCAAACCTGGCAGAGGACGAACGATCAGCTTGTTGCCTTTAACCACGGCGGACAGCGGCGTGATGCACGCCAGGCCGTTTTTGCCGTTGATGTTCATGCCGTCGGAACCGCACACACCTTCACGGCAAGAGCGACGATAGGAGAAACCTTCGTCCTGCTCTTTGATCAGTGCCAATACATCCAGCACCATCAGGTCTTTACCACCGGTATCGACCTGGAACTCCTGCATGAACGGCGCAGCGTCCTGATCAGGGTTGTAGCGATAAACACTGACTTTCAACATGGCAGCCACCCTTAGTAAGTCCGAATCTTCGGTTCAAACGTCGGAACCGTCTTCGGCGAGAAGTTCACGGCACGCTTGGTCACGCGCTTGTCACCCGGGAAGTACAGGGTGTGGCACAACCAGTTTTCGTCGTCGCGGTCTTCAAAGTCTTCACGAGCGTGGGCACCACGGGATTCTTTACGAACCTCGGCGGCGATCGCGGTCGCTTCGGCCACTTCCAGCAGGTTTTGCAGCTCAAGGGCCTCGATACGAGCCGTGTTGAACGCCTGGCTCTTATCGTTGATCTTGACGTTGGCGATGCGCGTGCGCAGGTCAGCCAGCTGGGCGATGCCCTTCTGCATGTATTCGCCGGTACGGAACACACCGAAGTAGTTCTGCATGCAGCTTTGCAGCTCGCGACGCAGGGTTGCCACGTCTTCGCCATCGGTGCGCTCGTTCAGAGCGTTCAGGCGCGCCAGGGCAGCTTCGATGTTGGCGTCGGTTGCGTCATCGTATTCGATGCCGTCGGTCAGCGCTTTTTCCAGGTGCAGGCCGGCCGCGCGGCCGAAGACCACCAGGTCGAGCAGCGAGTTGCCGCCCAGGCGGTTGGCGCCGTGTACCGATACGCAAGCCACTTCGCCTACCGCGAACAGACCATGAATGATCTCGTCCACGCCGTCGGCGTTCTGGGTGATCGCCTGGCCATGGATGTTGGTCGGCACGCCGCCCATCATATAGTGGCAAGTTGGAACAACCGGAACCGGAGCAACCACCGGGTCAACGTGTGCGAAGGTCTTGGACAGTTCGCAGATACCCGGCAGACGGCTGTGCAGCACTTCTTCGCCGAGGTGATCGAGCTTCAGCAGTACGTGGTCGCCATTCGGGCCACAGCCGTTGCCAGCGATGATTTCCTTAACCATCGAACGGGCCACAACGTCACGACCGGCAAGGTCCTTGGCGTTCGGAGCATAACGCTCCATGAAACGCTCGCCGTGCTTGTTGATCAGGTAACCACCTTCACCACGGCAACCTTCGGTCACCAGTACACCGGCGCCGGCGATGCCGGTCGGGTGGAACTGCCACATTTCGATGTCTTGTACCGGCACGCCTGCACGCAGTGCCATGCCGACGCCGTCACCGGTGTTGATCAGGGCATTGGTGGTCGACGCGTAGATACGGCCTGCACCGCCCGTCGCCAGCACGGTAGCCTTGGCGCGGATGTAGGTGGTTTCGCCGGTTTCGATGCAGATGGCGATCACACCGACGAACTCGCCTTGTGCGTTCTTCACTAGGTCAACAGCGTAGTACTCGTTCAGGAACGTGGTACCGGCTTTCAGGTTGCCCTGATAAAGGGTGTGCAACAGCGCGTGACCGGTACGGTCGGACGCGGCGCAGGTACGGGCAGCCTGCCCGCCTTTGCCGTAATCCTTCGACTGGCCGCCGAATGGACGCTGGTAGATACGGCCTTGTTCGGTACGGGAGAACGGCAGACCCATGTGGTCCAGCTCAAACACCGCGGCCGGGCCTTCCTGACACATGTATTCGATAGCGTCCTGGTCACCGATGTAGTCGGAACCCTTGACGGTATCGTACATGTGCCAGCGCCAGTCATCGTTCGGGTCGGCGGAGGCGATGGCGCAGGTGATGCCACCCTGGGCCGATACGGTGTGGGAACGGGTCGGGAACACCTTGGTGATCACGGCAGTCTTGTGACCACCCTGGGCCAGCTGCAGCGCAGCGCGCATGCCAGCACCGCCGCCACCAATAATGATGGCGTCGAATGAAATAGTTGGAATGTTAGCCATGAATCAGATACCCCAAAGAATCTGCACACCCCAGACGAAGTAAGCGAACATCGCGACGCCGCAGACTGCCTGGAAGAGAAAACGTACTGCAGTCGCGGACTTGCCCAGCGCCATCGGCGTCAGGTAGTCGGTCGCGATGGTCCACATGCCAACCCAGGCGTGTGCGCCCAGGGCAACAAGGGCCAGCAGACTGAAGATTCGCATCGCATTGTGGGAAAACAGGCCGTGCCATTGCTCATAGCCGATGCCCGGGTTTGCGACGAGGTATCCGATCAGGAAAATGAAATAAGCCGCGAGAACGACCGCAGACACACGCTGTGCCATCCAGTCATAGAGGCCCGAACGCGAAAGGTTCGTAACGCTGGTTACCATATCCAAACTCCTGCCAGAACGATCAGCACCACGGAAATGGCGATGATGATTTTCGAGCCCAGGCGGCCGCCTTCCAGCGTCTCACCGATGCCCATGTCCATGATCAAATGGCGCACACCGGCTACCAGGTGATACAGAAGAGAAGACAGGAGGCCCCATGCTACGAACTTGGCCAGCGGGCTGGTCAAGCATGCCTTCACCTCGGCGTATCCTTCCTCGGAACCCAGGGATTTGCTCAATGCATAAAGCATGATGCCCAAGCCCAGAAACAGGATGATGCCGGAAACACGGTGCAGGAACGACGTAACGCCGGTGATGGGGAGTTTGATGGTCCTTAGGTCTAGGTTTACAGGTCGTTGGCTATTCACGGCTTTTTTTCACACTGAAGAGCCCCTAACAATCAGGGCAAAGTTGTTGGGGAGTGCGACTGGTCAGGTAAGCACCACCCAGGGAGTGCGACCCCCAATGAAAGCAAGCCCAAAAGCCCTTGGCGGTCGGTGGCCGAGTATAGACAGTTAGGTTACTAATGACAACGCGCACTCCTCACCCTAATAGCTGATTGCGCTGGCGGGATAAAAGGCGTAAATGGCGCTCAATTTCGAGGAAAAAGTACGGTTAAAGCCTTCTGGGGCAAGACTTTAGGCAAATTGACATCTGAATTTATCTCACTATAGTGGTGCGGGCCCTGCGTGGGGGGTCTGTCTGATGATTTGAAGCATAAATAGGAGGCCACATGGCTGACAAAAAAGCGCAGTTGATCATCGAGGGCGCAGCCCCCGTCGAGCTGCCCATTTTAACCGGCACCGTTGGTCCCGATGTTATCGACGTACGGGGCCTGACGGCCACGGGCCGTTTCACTTTCGACCCAGGCTTCATGTCGACCGCCTCTTGCGAGTCGAAGATCACCTATATCGATGGCGACAATGGCATTCTGCTTCACCGCGGCTACCCGATCGAGCAACTCGCCGAACAGTCGGACTACCTGGAAACCTGCTACCTGCTGCTAAATGGCGAATTGCCAACAGCCGAGCAGAAGGCCCAGTTCGTCAGCACCGTCAAGAACCACACCATGGTTCACGAGCAATTGAAGACCTTCTTTAACGGCTTCCGTCGCGACGCCCACCCAATGGCCGTCATGTGCGGCGTGGTTGGCGCCCTGTCGGCCTTCTATCACGACTCCCTCGACATCAATAACCCGCAGCATCGCGAAATCTCCGCGATCCGCCTGGTTGCCAAGATGCCGACCCTGGCCGCAATGGTTTACAAGTACTCCATGGGCCAACCCATGATGTACCCGCGCAACGACCTGACGTACGCGGAAAACTTCCTGCACATGATGTTCAACACCCCGTGCGAGATCAAACCGATCAGCCCGGTGCTGGCCAAGGCAATGGACCGGATCTTCATCCTCCACGCCGACCACGAGCAGAACGCCTCCACGTCCACCGTGCGCCTGGCCGGCTCTTCGGGTGCCAACCCGTTCGCCTGTATCGCCGCCGGTATCGCCGCACTCTGGGGTCCTGCCCACGGCGGTGCGAACGAAGCCGTATTGACCATGCTCGATGAAATCGGCGATGTGTCGAACATCGACAAATTCATCGCCAAGGCCAAGGACAAGAACGATCCGTTCAAGTTGATGGGCTTCGGTCACCGGGTCTACAAGAACCGCGACCCACGCGCCACCGTGATGAAGCAGACCTGCGACGAAGTGTTGAAGGAACTGGGGATCAAGAACGATCCGCAACTCGAACTGGCCATGCGCCTGGAAGAGATCGCCCTGACCGACCCGTACTTCATCGAACGCTCGCTGTACCCGAACGTCGACTTCTACTCGGGGATCATCCTCAAGGCGATCGGCATTCCAACCAGCATGTTCACCGTGATCTTCGCCCTGGCGCGGACCGTGGGCTGGATCTCCCACTGGAAAGAAATGCTCTCCAGCCCGTACAAGATTGGCCGCCCGCGCCAGCTGTACACCGGCTACGAGTCGCGTGACATCACCAAGCTGGAAGATCGCAAGTAAGCACTTGAGTTGTACCGAATAAGGCCTCCTCTGGAGGCCTTATTCATTTGTGCAGCTTGTAGTGAGCGGGCTTGCCCCGCGCTGGGTGGCGAAGCCGCCCCAAACCCAGGCACCTCGGTTCTAATTGGAGAACTGAGTGCCTGAG